>JBBRGF010000175.1:0-7117 GCA_038240975.1 Gemmatimonadales bacterium | reverse complement strand
TTCGAGGCCGTGAAGGACAGGTCCCTGGCGCAACTGGCCGACTCCGTCGCCAAGAAGGTGACGGCGGAGCTCAACGGAGGTCCCGTCTTCTAGCACGCCCCTCGAAGGAGGGTGGGGTGCCGAATGGGGATGGGCTTGGGGGTTAAGGGGTGAGGCGCTAGCTCTTGATCTTGCGCAACGCCAAATACATCCAGCCAAGGTTTCCGACGGCGAGAAGCGCGCCGACGATGATCAATACGCGAGCGGACCAGCGGAGAAGATCGACGTTGTGGCCGAGTCCAACCAGTACGAGCGCCGCCTTGGCCGTGAGAATGGTGGCTGCCGCCGAGAAGGCCATGAGCTGCACGAGCAGCATCGATTGATAGCCGAGACCAGCGTACAACCAGTACAGCGTAAGCCCCACCATGAGCCAGGCGAGGAGGCCGACGCGAGTCGTTTCACCCCCTGGAAACAGCATGAGGAAAGGGACAACGAGCAAGCCGAGCAGCACCAGCATTACCAACAGGCGCAGCACGGCTTGCTTCAGTTCCTGCGGTGTTGCGTCCTCGGCAGTATGTAACGCCGGGTTATGCACGAGTCGCTCTCTTTCTCTCCTCCAGCCGCCGACCCGGCTCAGAGCTCGAGTCGGAACCTCCCGGGGCTAGCTCTTATAGGCGTCAACCGAAATGTTAAGATCTCGATGAAGCTCGGCGTCGCCGGACAGCAGCGTCTGCCACGAGATCTCGGGCCCCTTGCGTGCGCCCTTGGAGGTAATCTTCACTCCTTCAGGAGAGATAGTAACCGTATAAAGCTTCCCGTCCAGATCGAGTTCCCGCTTAATCGTCTTGTCGAGTTTCGCTGGCATCGCGTCTCCCCAGGCAGAATTATGGCTGGACGTGGCTTCTCTGGCCAGCCGCGAGTGGCGTTGAGCCACTCTACGGTCCGCATCGTACTCTGCGTCGTCCTCGACGACTCTCCTCCAGAAGTTGACCGCGTCGGCGTGTCGGAGCAAGCCTCCCGACGAAGGCGAGCCCGGGCATCGGTCGGGGTCCATGGTGGCGGAATGGGGAGCCACGCGCGGTGACCGGCATCGCACAAATCGTCGCGCGCCGGCCACTTTGGGTGAGAAACTAGATTAACTCTGACAACATAACATGTCGCGGGGTTGCAACTTACGTACTTAGATCTCCATCTCTCGGGATCTGAACGTCAGGCGGCGATGAACAGGCCCGCGATCGCCAGCACCTGGTCCGAAGTCAGCGGCTCGTCGAACGCCTCCGTGACCGCCGCCGCGGTGCCCAGGCCAGAAATGTCGACACCTGCCTGCGTCTTGTTGTCCTCGCCCGCATATGAAGGAGCCAGCGCGGCAACGTCGACGTCGGCGTTGGTGATCCACCCCTTGAACCCGCGAATGCGCCGCACCTCGGACGCGTGCCGTGCTTCGACCGAGTGAATCCGGAGCGCGATGGTGAGGGTCGCGCCATCCGAGATCAGATTTCCCGCCTGACCCTTGTAGGCCCGCACGCCGGTGTCCTCGAACCCCTGGGAGAGCGCCAGGAACTGCGCGGAATCGCCGAACGGGTCGAACACTCCGCCCGCGGTAAAGTCGAACGTCGGCTTGGCCACCGCACTGCCGCCAAGGGCCGACAGGAGAAGCGCGACGTGCGCCGTTTCGTGTTTGCTGATCTGCTGAAAGACAGGGACATTCTCGGCGGCGATAAGCCCGCTCGTCGCAAGCCCAGTGCGGTAGAACTCATCCTCCAGATATTCCAGCGTGAGGGCGAAATTGAGCACGCTGGTCACGTCACCCGGCATTCCCTGGGCAAAGGCGTCCTTCGCCATCACCGCGAACGCCACCGGGACGGACGCAATGGCCATGGCGCCGGCGGCATTTCCGGCCTTGCGGAGTGCGTCGCGACGCGACACCACCCGGTTGATGATCTCCGGGTCGAGCGCATCGAAAGCATTGTTCTTGAACATCCGGTACGCTCCTAGCTGGTGGGAAGGCCCGATGCGTTGATCGTCGTCGTCACGTACGTGTCGGCGGCGGCGAGAACGGTCGGGGGAGGATTGGACTGGTCGAGGCCGTCGGCGCCAATCACGTCGTCACCAGCGAAACCGATGGCGGCCGATTTGGGAGCGAGAAGATCGCGGATCGCGGCGGCGTGGCGTGCCTCGACCGAAACGATCTTGCCGGCGACGAGCAGATTGTTGACGTCCGTCAGGAGCGCGCCGGCGCCATTGTACGCCGAGACGCCGAGATCCTCGAACGTCTTGGCGGCGCCGAGCACACTCGTGCGGCTGGTAAAGTCGATGCTGGCGAAGTCCACCGACAAGTCGGCAATTGCGTTCGCCCCGAGGGCGGTCTTGAGGAAATTCCGGTGGATGACCTCGTGGTCGCGAATGTCCGTCAGAATCGCCGTCTCATCAGGGGTGATCCCGGCGTACGGCGTTGCGATCACCTGGACGTAGAAGGCCGCCTCGAGCTGCTCCAGCGCGTAGGCGTAATTCAGCACACCGGTATCGCCGGTCCCGAGGTTCACGTCCTGTGAACCCGGTCCGGTGCCACCGTTGTTGTCATCCCCGCATCCTATGGCCACGACACCGACGGTCACGCCCGCCCACTGCACGAACTTTCGTCGGCTCGTGGTGTTGGCCAGGCGGGCCAGGAAGCCCAGCTCAGCCCGGCCTGTCGAATCTGAATTCATGAATACACTCCCGTTCTGGTGATCCTGCCCAGCGCCGACAACGGGCGCATAAGGGAGGACTACGTCCAGAACGGCCCGCCGGATCTCACCGGCAGCGGTTTGGAGGGCCTCGCAGTGCGGAGAGTGCTCTAAGAGATGGCTTTGAGGCGGGCTAGCCGACCGGGGCGCTCAAGCGCCCGAACAGGTCGAAGCTGCCCCCGACGAGCGTGACGACGCTTCGCAACGCTGCCACCTGCTCGTCGGTCAAGGGCTGTCCATCCAATCCTGTGAAGCTGGGTTCGCCGTTTGACGAAACGTTCAAGGTGGCGAAAGGCTTTCCATTCACTTCCACTGGGAGGCTGCCGGCGCCGTTGGTCACGATTCCTGAAATGGCCACCGTACCGTGGCCGCCATGGGCTTGGACGAGCCATGAGAGTCGGAAAACGCGCCAAGTCGCGACGGGGCTTGATGTTCGACGCTGACTGCGCTGAGCGGCGTAGTAACCTTGGAGGGCCAACACCAGAGGAGGGGCAACCGTTGTGCCAGGCGGACGACGTCAGCCCACGCTCGGCCCCCGCCGTCGATCGGCAGGTCCATGATAACCGTGCGTATGCAGCGCGCTGATGCGCTGCCTGATGTCCTCCTGATCCCGTCGTGCTTCGATGCTGTCGAACAGCGAGTGTGCCTTCTCGAGTTGGTCGAATGCCTCCTGGCGTCGTCCGACCCGTTGATAGAGAATCCCAAGCTCCCGGCGGGCCTCGGCCTCGCTCAATGGGCAAGAAGTGCTTCGTGCGATCTGGATCGCCGAAGCGAGTTTGGATTCCGCAAGCGCCGGCCGATCGCTGTCCCTGAAGATCATGCCAAGGATCCGGTTCGCTGCTCCCTTGTCGCGCCGGCTGTCCAAACCTTCGAAGATCGTAACGGCTGCCTCGGCGTCACCCCTGGCAATCGCGCCGCGCCCCTGTAGTAGATGGGTTTCAGCCAGGTTGAGTCGACAGAGCCCTTCGAGATGCCGCTGCCCGAGTGCGAGAGAGGAGAGCAGCGCCCGCTCGAAGTAGGCCTCGGCCTCAGTGTACTGGCCCAGATCGACGCAGATCATTCCGAGGTTATGAAGCGCCATTGCTGCCTGCAGCGCGTCGCCAATCCGCTCCGCGGCCACGAGAGCGACCCGAAAGTGCGCGGACGCCTGCGCACAGTCGCCACGAATATTGGCCAGGATACCGAGGTTGTGCTCGATGTGCTGCATGAGCTCGGGAGTGCCGGCAGCGAGGTCGCGGGCTTGCCCGTAATACCGGGCGGAGAGTGTCATATCACCCGACTCGAGAGCGAAGCCCGCAAGCGCGTTGAGCGCCTCGGCACCTTCGCGCTTGGCCGATGCGCGCATGGCTATCTTGTAGGCCCGCTGCGCCAGGTCGCGGGCGACCTCGGCCTCTCCGCGCAGATTGTGAATGACCGCGAGGCGGCGGAGAGCCTCACTGCGGATCGCGGCATCGGATTCGGCTATGCGCTCGAGGGCCGCCGCATAGTGGTCCAAGGCCGCCTCGATCCGCCCGGCGCGTTCGGCCCTGAGGCCCGCGGCAAGCTGCGCGCGGGGATCTTCGATGTCCTCGGTGAGGCTGGGGACCGACGATGCGATAGGCATGTTCAGTAGGTGATCGCATACCGGGAGAAGTGCCGCGGCCTCGCGCCGACTGTCGATGTAGTCGAGTCCGAGGCGGAGGGCAGCGTCTCGATGATCCGCAGCGATTCCGTCGTATAGGCCACCTTGGGCTTGAGGCCTTTGGGGACCTGACAGTGCTTGTAGTCAAACTTCACGGTGGGCAGCGCCATCGGATTGAAGACCAGACCTTCGGGCGAAAATCGGACGGAGCTCACGGTGTCCGATGGCAGTTCCATCGTGATCATGGTCGGCAGCAGCAGCGAACCCTTGGGAACCTTGAACTCGTTCTTGCCGACCTTGATCTCGCCGCCGTTCGGGCCGATCACGGCCCGACCCACGGCGTAGGGCTGCGGCGTGCAACGCAGGAGGCCCTGACGCACCACCGTGAACCCTGCATTTGCCTCGATCTCGGTCGTAGGGCCGGTGGCGTCGTTAGCGCAGCCGGCCAGGGCACCGATCAACCCGGCCGACATGGCGGCTATTCCAAAGTAGACCGACTGCGAACGGCGCATACCGCGTCTCCTGTGAAGTGGACCCGACTGTGGTCACAACTAGGGAAGAGCAAGAGGAGGACCAACGGGGGACGGGGGTGTCGATGTTTTAATCGTGCAGGCTATTACACAGGGCTCATCTGTAAGCGATAGAATGCGCTGCAGTGGTCTCTCGTTCAGAGCAGCTGGCCGAGTTGTAGACGGTCGGGACAGCGAAAAGAAGCTTAGGCGTGACTATTGTGAGGCGGTAGGACTGCTCTTGTCGAGACCGTACGACAGCAGACTACGTTCCGACGCCTCTGGAACGGGGCCGCCGACGGTCTCGCGGTGAGGGTGCCAGTGGGTGGTTGTTAAGCCTCACTGGACAGGTTAAGGTACACTGGACGGCAATCCAGACGTGATGCATACGTCCTCGACCTCAATAGCTGACTTCGAAATTTAGAGATACGAGATGAGCGGACATGCGGAGAAGGGTGTCACTCTCGTCACCGGCGCGACCGGCTTCACAGGTGGCCACCTCGTTCGGTCGCTTGTGGCCGACGGACGGTCCGTACGGGTTATTGCCCGGCCGGATGCGAAGGCGGCCGAGAAGCTTCCGGCCGGCGTGGACATTGTGGCGGGTGATGTCACCGATCGCGCCACGGTGGAGCACGCGGTGACCGACGCGCACACGGTCTACCACCTGGCTGCGGTGTTCCGGGAAGCGAAGCATCGCGATGACCATTATACCCGTGTGCACGTAGAGGGCACACGGCTCCTCCTCAACGCCTCGAAGGCCCAGGGAGTAGAGCGCTTCGTTCACTGCAGCACCGTTGGAGTTCACGGCCACATCACCTCGCCGCCCGCCGACGAGCAGGCGCCATATAACCCGGGTGACATATACCAGCGGACCAAGCTCGAAGGGGAGCAGGTGGCGCTTTCCTACCACGACCCCGCCGGGCTGTCCGTGAGGGTGGCGCGTCCGACCGCGATCTACGGGCCGGGCGACACGCGATTGCTCAAGCTCTTCAGCATGATCGCACGGCGGCGCTTCGTCGTGCTCGGAACCGGCGACATCTTTTACCACATGGTACATGTGTACGACCTGGTGCGGGGCCTGCGCTTGCTGGGCACCGACCCGCGCGCCGCTGGGGAGGTGTTCATCCTGGGCGGTGACCGGTACTACACGCTGCGCGGAGTCGCCGACCTGATCGCCGAGGCAGTCGGCGTGCCTCACTCCTGGTATCGGCTGCCGGCTCGCCCGTTCCAGATCATCGGGATGCTCTGTGAGAAAGCCTGCATCCCATTCGGCATCGAGCCGCCCATTCATCGGCGCCGCGTGGACTTCTATACCAAGAGCCGGGCGTTCACCATTGACAAGGCACAGCGCGTGCTCGGCTATCGCCCCGAAGTGAGCCTCGAGGACGGGATCAAGTCGACGCTCCAGTGGTATCGGGAGTTCGGCTACCTGGTCACCCTCGCCGCCGTAGCCTAGCGCACGACGAGCCGCCCGAGGGACTCAGCGAAGGTGTTCGTCGAAGAAATCCGCCATCCTGTTGACGATGGCTGCGGCGGTAGGAACGATGGGTTGGGAGGTTGGCTCCAGCCCGTGATCCGCGTTGGTGACGATGAGCACCTTCGACTCAATGCCCTCATTGCGAAGCAACTGGCTCATGCGCTGAGACTGCGCGGGAAGCACCAGGTCGTCATCCTCGCCCGCGATGAACAGGAATGGACTGTCGCCGGCGGAGATATGCGTCACGGGACTGGCCTCGATCAGCTCCGCCGACTCCGGATTGGGCCAGGTAGGAAACTCCGCCGAGTAGTTGTCGTTCAGCTCGGCCGTGCGAGTGAAGTCGGTGATGGCCGACAGAGCTACGACGGCCTGTACCTCGCTGGACTCGCCTTGAAATCCGCCAGCATCGTCGAATCCGGAGGTCGCGTCCGTCGTGCCGAGGAGGCCGACCAATTGGGCCCCGGCGCTCGAGCCCCACACCCCGATCCGGCTCGGGTCCAGCCCGTAGAGCGAGGCATTGCCTCGGAGGTGGCGGATCGCGCACTTCACGTCTTCGATCTGATCAGGGTATTTGTGTGCAGGAGCCAGCCGGTAGTCCACACTCACCACGAGATAGCCTCGATCGAGCAGCTTCTGGGCAACGTCCGGAAACCAGAACCCGACCGAGCGGCTTCCCCCGGTATAGCCCCCGCCATGTACATGGACGGCCACCGGCAGCGGCCGCGCGTGTGATGCGGGCGGCACGTACACGTCCATCACCGAGGAGATCCCGCCGATCGTGCAGTAGGTGAGTCCCGTCTGCGTC
>JBBRGF010000174.1:0-7148 GCA_038240975.1 Gemmatimonadales bacterium | reverse complement strand
TGGCCGAACACTTCGAGGCTGCCACCGGGCATGACCTGAAGCTGCGGCGTTACATGTTCAAGGTCGAGTACTGATCGTGCGACTGCTCGGAGTCGGCGACAACGTCGTCGACCGGTACCGCGACCTCGGACAGATGTTCCCGGGCGGCAACGCCCTGAACGTCGCCGTTGCCGCGCACCGCGGCGGGGCCGATGCCTCTTACGTCGGCGCGATCGGCACCGACCGGGCAGGGAAGGCTGTGATCGGCGCGCTTCGCACCGAGGGGATCGGCCTCGAGCGGGCCCGGATCGTCGACGGCTCGAACGCGTGGGCGGACGTCAACCTCATGGATGGCGATCGTGTCTTCGTCGGTTCGGACATCGGCATCTCGCGCTTCGTGCTCGACGAGGCGGACCTTGCGTACGCCTCCACCTTCGACCTGGTTCACACCGGGGACTGCAGCATGATCGAGAGCCAGGTCGCAGACCTGGCGCAACGTGCCCCCGTCTCGTTCGACTTCTCGATCCACCGCGAGCCGGAGTACGTGGATCCGCTGCTGCCCCACCTGACCGTCGCCTGCTTCTCGGCAAGCGAGAACGACGAGGCTTCTGTGTTGGAATTGCTGGCACAGACGGTTGCGCGCGGTCCCAGGTGGGCGCTGGCAACGCGCGGCATGGCGCCCGCGATCCTGTCCGACGGCGGGCAGATCTGGCGCCAGCCGGTCATCTCAACCCGGATCGTCGACACCTTGGGTGCCGGCGACTCGTTCATCGGCCGCTTCCTCACCGGGCTCTTTTCGGGAGGGGAACCGGCGGTCGCGCTCGAAGAGGCCGCGCGTGCCGCGGCCGTTACCTGCGGCAGCTACGGGGCCTTCGGATATGGGTCGCCGATCGTCTCCGCTGCCGCGCTCGACCAGGCGGCCCGGGCCGCGTCATGACCGCCACTGACCACGTGGCAACAAAGGAGGAGCACATGGAAAGCAATCGTCGGGCGGGTCGGATGCTCGCCCTGGCCGTGGGGGCCGTCATCGCCTTCGCAGCGTGCGGCGGCGGAGGTTCGACGACTCCACCTCAGGCCTCGACCGGCGGAACGCCGGCCGCCGGCGCCACGACCCCTGCGGGGACGGCCGCCGGAGGGACCTCCAGCGCCGGACTCTCGGGCTCGATCAGCATCCTCGAGAAGTGGCCGGATCCGAACTACGCGCCGTACTTCCAGCAGGTCGTCGCCGCCTACACCGCGGCCAATCCGAACGTCAAGATCGACCTCCAGGCAGTCGGCGACCAGCCCATCAAGGACAAGCTGCGCGTCCTGGCCGCGTCCAAGACGATGCCGGACATCTACTTCTCCTGGGCCGGCGACTTCACCCAGAAGTTCGTTCGCGGCGGCCTCGCCGCCGATCTCAGCAGCTACGTCCAGAACACTGACTGGGGCAATACCCTGGTGCCCGCGGCCGTCCAGGCATTCACGTATGACGGGAAGGTCTACGGAATCCCGATCGATCTCGATGCCAAGTTCTTCGTCTACAACACCAAGATCTTCCAGGACAACAACATCAGCGTTCCGGCCTCGATGACCGACCTCCTGGCGGCGTGCGACACGCTCAAGGGCAAGGGCATCACCCCGGTCGCGTTCGGCAACCAGTACGGCTGGCCCGCGATCCACTACCTGACCCAGCTCAACCCGTACCTCGTGGCACCGGCGACGCTTGCCAAGGACTACGCCCCGGCGACCGGCGCGTTCACCGATCCCGCCTATGCGACTGCCCTGCAGACCCTGCTGGACCTGAACGCTCACTGCCTGACACAGAACGCCAACGGCATCAGCCACGAATCAGCGCAGGCGACGTTCCTGGCCGGCAAGTCGGCCATGCAGTACGTCGAGTCCGCCGAGTTCTCGGTGTTCACGACCAAGGGCGGAGCAACGGCCGACATCGCGAACAACTGGAGCTTCTTCAAGATGCCTCCGGTGTCCGGCGCGGCCGGCGATCCCAAGGTCCTTGAGGGCGCCCCCGATGGCCTCCTGGTCAACCCCAGCAGCCAGCACATGGACGTCGCCATCGACTTCCTGAAGTACTTCACGAACCAGCAGAATGCTGCTCTGATGACCAAGCTGAACGGCTGGTTGAGCCCCGTGAAGGGGTCAGCCACCGCCGACAACGCGTTCCCGCAACTGATCCAGGTCATCGATCAAATCAACCAGGCCGACAGCATGGCGATCTGGTTGGACACGGTCACCAACATCGACGTTGCCAATGCCTATCTGAACGGCGCGCAAGCGCTGCTCGATGGCAGCAAGACACCGGCTGCGGTCATGGCGGACGTTCAAGCTGCCGCGGCCAAGGCCAAGGCCTCAGCGTCCTCCCAGTAGCGGCTGGCCCCAGACGGACGCCTTGGTCGGGGCGGCGCTCAATGCCCGCCCCGACACACTTCTCGGAGGCCAACCGATGAACCCCCCCGCACGGTTTCGTCAGTTCGCGACGACCCAGTGGCTATACGTCCTCCCGGCGGTGGTGCTTGTCCTCGTCTTCGTCTATTTCCCCGTCATCTGGAACGTCTGGCTGAGCTTCTTCAGCTGGAGCGCGTTCTCGACCAAGACGATCTTCGTCGGGCTCGACAACTACGCCCAGCTCGGAGCCGACCCGATCTTCTGGTCCGCCCTGTTCAACAACATCGCGTACGCCGTCGTCTCGGTCATCTTCCAGGTGGGCGGCGGACTGGTCCTCGCCGCGATCCTTGAAGAGGTTGTGATCGCCCGATGGCGAGACTTCTTCAGAATCATCTACTTCATCCCGGCGGTCATGTCCCTGACCGTGGTTGGCTTCCTCTTCTACTTCCTGTACGAGCCCAACTTCGGCCTGGTCAATGGGGCGTTGAACGCGATCGGGCTCGGGCGCTACGCCCACGCATGGCTGGGCGAACAGGGGACGGCGATCTGGTCGATCATCGCGATGAGCCAGTGGCAGTCGACCGGATACGTGATGGTCCTGTTCATCGTGGCGATCCAGAAAATTCCTCGCGAGCTCTATGAGGCGGCTTACATCGACGGCGCCTCGAAATTTCGTGCCTTCTTCTCCGTGACGGTGCCGCTCGTCCGCCAGATGACCGAACTGATGCTGATCATCACGATCTCGGGCGCGTTCCTGGTGTTCAACGAGGTCTGGGTAATGACGCAGGGCGGGCCGAACAACGCGAGCCACACGCTCGGGACGTGGCTGTACAAGTCCGCCTTCTTCAACGATCAGAACGGCTACGCGGCCGCGATCGGGACTGTCATCTTCGTGATCACGCTCGTGGCTTCGATCGTGCAGCTGCGGCTCAACCGCGGAAAGACGGTGGAGTACTGATGGCCGCCACCACCGCGAGGGTTCGCGGGTCTGACGACTCGCTGGCGAGAATCGCACTGGCCCAGCTTGGCCGTCTACTGGTCTACGTCGTCCTGATCGTCCTTGTCGTCGCGGTCTTGTACCCGCTGTTCTGGATGGTCATGACCGGGTTCAAGACCAACCAGGAGTTGTTCGGCGATTCATGGGGCCTGCCTTCGCAGCTACGGTGGGAGAACTTCCTCAACGCCTGGAACCAGGGCGTGGTCCGCTATCTCTTCAACAGCGGCGTCGTCACCGTTGCATCGGTCTTCACGACCGTCTCCGTGGGCGCCCTTGCGGCCTATGCACTGACCCGCTTGCGGATTCCGCTCGCGACGCCGATCACCATCGGCATCCTTGGCGGCATGATGCTCTCGCCGACTATCGCGCTCATTCCGCTGACGATGCTGCTCCACACCCTCGGCATTTTTGACACGTACTGGGCGCTGATCGTGCTGTACACGGCATTCAGGATCCCCTTCACTGTCTTCCTGATCCGTGCCTATATGCTGACCATCTCGCGGGAGATCGAGGATGCCGCGATCGTGGATGGAGCTTCCCGATTCCAGATCTTCTGGATGGTGATCCTGCCACTCTCCAGGCCGATCATCGTGTCCGCCGCCCTCCTGCAGGCGCTGTTCGCCTGGAACGAGTTCGTGTTCGCCCTGGTGTTCATCAACAACCAGGATCTCAAGACGCTGCCGGTCGGACTGCTCGACATGCAGAGCCGGTTCCTCACGAACTACCCAGTGATGTTCGCGGCCCTCACCATCGCCGCCATCCCGATGATCGTGATCTTCCTGGTCGGCCAGCGGCAATTCATCCGCGGCCTGGCAGAGGGGTTCGGCAAGTAGCTCCGACGTGCCGCGCGAGCGATTGACGTCGGGTAGCGTTGCACCATGAGACGCCGGGGGGTACAGGGCGGACGAGTCACCCTCCACGACGTGGCCGCCGCAGCAGGCGTCTCGCCCGCGACCGCCGCAAGGGCACTCGGCGGCTACGGCAGCGTCAGCGACGAGGCACGCTCGCAGGTTCTCGCCGCCAGCGCGCGACTCCGGTACCGGCCCAACAAGCTGGCCCGCAGCATGATCACCGGCACCACGCAGACGATCGGCGTGGTCGTCGGGGATATCGAGCTCTCGTTCTTTGCGCGCGCCGTACGGGGCATGGCCGATGAGGCGAAGCTCGCCGGGTTCGAGGTCATCCTTGCCAACAGCGACGAGGACATCGCGAAGGAACAGGCTGCCATCGGGGTACTGCTGGAGAAGCAGGTCGACGGTCTGATCGTGGCCGCCGCGGACGCGCGTGACGCGGCACACCTGGAAGACATCGTCGAGCGCGGCATCCCACTGGTGCTGTTCGACAGGATCGTGGCGGGCGTCGATTGCGATGCGGTCGTCGTGGACAACTTCCGCGCCGCACAGAACGCCGCGCGCCACCTCATCCGCCTGGGGCATCGCCGCATCGCGATCATGGTTGAGGCAGAAACGGCGCTCCCGCCTGAACGCCTTCCGGTCGGCAACCCCGGGCCGGTCGGCGCGATGACGAGCGCCCTGCGCGAGATCGGTTGGGCAGACGCGCTGCGCGGCGCAGGCATCACGATCACTGACGACCTGATCCGCCGATGCGCCTACGATCGGGAGGCGGCCCGTGCGGAAACGCTGGCTGCCATCCGGTCCCCTGATCCGCCGACGGCCATCCTCGCCACTGACGAAACGATGTCGATCGGCGTGATGGAGGCGCTCACGGACGCTGGCTTGCGGATCCCGGAGGAGATCTCGGTCGTCGCCTTCGATGATGCAGCGTGGACGACCCTCGTCCGGCCGCCGCTGACCGTGGTCGCGCAACCGGTCTACGAGCTCGGGCAGCTCGCGGCGCGACGGCTGCTGGCTCGCATCGGTGGCGACGACACGCCGCCGCACGTGGAGATGCGCGACACGTCGTTCCTCGTGCGCAGATCGACGGCGTCGCCGAGCGGCCCATGACCCTTGGCCCATGTCGAGGGTACTCGGGTGGGTGCACAATACCCGCAGCCTGCCAGGGCGAGTCGAACATCCCGAACGTGCGCCGGCCGCTCCCCTCGTCCCCGCCCGCCCCCTTCGTCCCCGCCCGCCTCCTTCGTCCGAGCCCGCCGACCCCGAGCCCCGGCCGCAGCCCGGGCGGCCATCCCCGGCTCGGGAGCCACCCCGCCGTCCATAAGCCAGGGTTTGGCTGGGCGTACGTCGCGGTGAAGTCGCAGTCGATTGCCAGTTGAGCGCCTCCTGCCAAAGTTGGAAGGTGTTCGACGCGCTGGGTCTGGGCCGGTTCGTTCGAGCCACTCGGGTGCGCCTCGCGCTGCGGCAGGAGGATGTGGCTGAGAGCTCAGGGTTGAGGCGGGAGCTCATCTCAGATATCGAGAACGGTCGAATCGGCAACCTGCGGCTCAACGAGATCCAGCAGATTGCCGCGGTTGTGGACCTGCGCCTCAAGATCCAGCTCAAACCCAAACTCGGCGACGTCGACCACCTTGGCGATGCCGCGCATGCGTCCCTTGTCGATGCGATCGCGGCAATTCTGGAGGCCAGCGGGTGGGAGACGTCCGTCGAGGCAACTGGCGGCGCAGGGGCGATCGACCTGCTCGCATACCACCCGGTGACGCGAATGCTGCTCGTGGTCGAGGTCAAGTCGCGCATCACCGACATCCAGCGCACGCTCCGCGATCTTGGGGGGCATCGAACCTCCTCGGCGCAGGTGGCGGCACCGCAGCACACCGCAGCGCCTACAAAAGGGCGCTGTGATCCGCCCCCGGGGCAACCATGCCCATTTTGGTGGGGAGTTCTTCGGCCGAGCTGAACACGGACCCGGTCGGGGGGCTTTGGACCACTTTGGACCGCATAAAAAAAGACCCAGCCTGACGTGACCCTCATCCGCCGCCTCGCGCGCTCGGGGCTCGCCGAGCGGGAAGCGGCTGCCGGCAAGCTGGCCGCGGGCGCCTACCAGGAAGGGAAGGGCGGAGCGGGCCGGCCCTCCTCCCTTGGCCCATTTTGGTGGGCGATTCTTTGGGCGATGGTCTGGTAGCTCTACACTTATCGCCTACCGCCGCTCGTCTGTCCAGAAGGAGTCGACCGCATGCACGCCCGTCGGGTCGGCCCCGTTGTGGTCCTGCTGCTGCTCCTCCTTTCGGTCGCTGTCGTTGAGGCCGCTCCGGGGCCCCCGCCGGGAGCCGGCCCGACCGGTCGATACCTCGTCCTTCTGCGTGACGGTTTCGACGTCGATATGAAGATCAAGGGCTACTCCCGAGGGCTCGGCGTTCGGGCCACCCAGACCTACCGCCACGCGGTGCGGGGATTCGCGGCGAGCCTCGATGAGCACCAACTGTCCGCCCTGAGGGCCGATCCCGCGGTGGCGCTGATCGAGGCGGACCGGGTCGTCCAGCTCCAGGCGCAGACCTTGCCGACGGGCGTCGATCGCGTCGAGGCGGACCTCTCCCCGACCGCCAACATCAATGGGCTCGACGAGCGGGTTGACGCCGACATCGCGATCATCGACACCGGCATCCAGCCGGATCACCCCGATCTCAATGTCGCGGGCGGCTACAACTGCACCACCGCGGACCAGACCAACTGGCGTGACGGCTACGGGCACGGCACCCACGTGGCCGGCATCGCAGCCGCCCTCGACAACGGCATCGGCGTGGTGGGCGTCGCCCCGGGCGCTCGGCTCTGGGCGGTACGTGTCTTCGACAGCACCGGCTTCAGTCTGCTGTCGTGGATCGTGTGCGGGATCGACTGGGTGACCGGCCAGAAGGACCCCACGGCTCCGACGAAGC
>JBBRGF010000173.1:0-7164 GCA_038240975.1 Gemmatimonadales bacterium | reverse complement strand
GGAATCACGGCGTTCGTCGTGGAGCGAAGCTTTCCCGGATTCGCGGTCGGAAAGAAGGAAGACAAGTTGGGTATCCGCGCCTCGAGCACGACGGAGCTGATCCTCGAGCAGTGTGTCGTTCCGGACGACAACGTCCTGGGTCTCGTAGGCCAGGGATACAAGATCGCGATCGAGACGCTCAACGAAGGCCGGATCGGGATCGGTGCGCAGATGATCGGCGTTGCCCGTGGGGCGCTCGAAGCGGCCACCGCCTACGTCAAGGAACGGCGGCAATTCGGAAAGGCCATCTCTGAGTTCCAGGGGGTACAGTTCCAGCTTGCCCAGATGTTCACCGACCTCGAGGCGGCCAGACTGATGGTCTATAATGCGGCGCGCCTCAAGGACGCCGGACAGACATTCGCGCAGCAAGCCGCCATGGCCAAGCTCTTCAGCTCCCAGGTCGCCGACCGAATCACGTCGTCGTGCCTCGAGCTCTTCGGCGGATATGGATATTCGAAGGAGTACCCGGCGGAGAAGTACTACCGCGACGCGAAGATCGGAACGATCTATGAGGGCACCAGCAACATGCAACTGCAGACCATCGCAAAGGGGATGTTGAAGTAGGTCGATCTTCGACGGAAAGAACGCGGCCCTCTCCGGAGTTCTGAAGAGGGCCGGGTAATTTTCGACTCAGCGCTCCAGGAGGAGCGTTCCTCGCGTGCTACTGAGCGTTGCCGCTGGCGGAGTCGTGGCTCATGCCGCCGGTGGTGTCCGCCGGGGCTGAGCTGGTGGTGTCGACCGGAGCCGCAGAGCTGGTGGTATCCGTTGGAGTCTGCGGGACGTAGCTGGTCGTGTCAGCCGGGGCTGTCGGCGCGGCAGCCGAGGTGTCTACCGGTGCCTGCGGCGCGTAGCTGGTGGTGTCGGCCGGGGCCGGCATGGCAGTCGTATCGCGTTCTCCACCCTTGTAGGCGGAGGTGTCATTCGCCTGGGTGGAATCCTGGGCTACAACCGTTCCATCGTCACTGCCGGCCTTGTTGCCGGCGCAGGCCAATCCGCCGAGCAGGAGCGCAAGGGCTGCATAGCGTCCGGGGGTGTGAGCTCGCATTCGACCTCCTCCATAAGGGTGTCTGGACGGTGTCATCGAGTTCCGGGCACCGTTCAGGCGCTGTCGGGCGGAACTCATCGATACGGCAGTTTAACCTGATCCAGTCTGACGATCCGTGACTCCGATCACGATGTGCTTGTGGCGGGGCCCGGGACTTGCACCCCTGATTAGACTTCTTCGGCCCCGCTCGACCGCCCCGCACCGCTTGCCATGGTTGCGTCGAGATCCTAAGCCATTGTGATTGATTGCGTTACAGTAACGACTCGAGGATATCGCGTGCGAGATTGGCCTCATCGTCTAGCCCTGGTGTTTATTCTTGCTGCCCCCGTGGGGAGTCCGATTGTCGCGCTGTCCGCCCAGACGGAGCCCGGTTGGCTCGGCGAGCGCATGGCCTCCTGGTACGAGCGGACCCGGCGCAGCGCCCCCGGGGAGTGGGGCGTTGCCATTGCCGATCAGTCGGGGAGGCTGCTCTGGAGCACCAACCCCGACCGCCCCCTGATGCCCGCCTCGACCGTCAAGTTGTTCACCACCGGCTTTGCCCGGACCGTTCTCGGGGGAAATGCCAGAAGGGCCACCCGGGTCGTGGGCGAGGGGTCTCTCGACCCGGCAACCGGTGAATGGATTGGAAGCTGGGCGCTCGAGCTCAACGGCGACCCTTCGCTCGAGAGGGCCGAAGGATCGGGACCCACCATGTACGACCTTGCTGTCGAACTGCAGATGCACGGAATCAAGAAGCTCACCGGCCCGCTTCAGGTCCAAAGCTCCGATGGCCCCGCCTATGCCTCCTATCCTGCAGTCTGGTCGGCCCGCCACCAGGGTCGTATCTTCGCCCCTCCTGTCGGGCCGCTGACCGTTCACGAGAACGTCGTCTGGGTCACCGTCCAGCCGGGTACGAGGTCCGGACAGCGGGTTCGCGTCATCGAAACCGCCCCCGGCGGTCTCGCGTCGATGGTCACGGTCACCGCGACGACCCGGTCTGGCCGCCGTTCGAGACTGGCGTTGCATTCGCGGCCCAGCGGCGGGTGGGTGGTAACCGGAACGATTGGAGTGCGCGCCGGAGCCCGGCGCCTCACGGCCGTGGCCAACGACCCGCGGGCAATGCTCGCCTCCGTCTGGAGATCGGCGCTCAGCAAGGCTGGGATCGCCTGGAATCCTGCCGCGCACATCGGATCTCCGCTTGCCGGCGGTCCCCAGGTTCTCGCCGAGGTCGCGTCTCCGTCGCTCGATTCGCTGGCCAGCGAGATCAATCGCAGGAGCCTCAACCTCGGCGCCGAGCTGCTCTTGCAGTGGGCAGGCGGTCGCAGTCAGGGGCCTCTTCTTCTGACCGATCACGTACGCCAGATCACCGGTGCGGCCGACGGAGTCTATCTCGTGGATGGCAGCGGACTCTCTTACGAAGACCGCGTCAGTCCACAGGCCTTCACCACCTATCTTGCCCGGTTTCCGGGAACTCCCGCCGGACGCAATTTCCCTCAGCTTCTGCCGGCCAACGGCACCGGAACACTGCATCAGCTCAACGCCGGCTTCCCGGGCGAAGGGGTTGTTCGCGCGAAGACAGGGTCGCTCGGAACGGTGTCGACGGTGGTAGGCTATCTGGGTCGCCCCGAGGGGACGCTACTCCTGGCGCTGATGTATAACGGGCCCCGTCCAGCCGCGGCTCGGTTGGCGCAGTGGAGGCTGTTCCGGGAGCTCGGGGCCAACGGTGTCGTGATCCCCGCCGACTCGATTGCAGACACGCCGGTTCAACTCGGCGGTGACGCTACGGCCGTTCCCTCGTGGTGGAGCGACACCCTCGTGACCGCCGCACCCGAAGGCACGCGTTGACCAGGATCTGCCTCGGCTAAAAGGTTACATGCACCAGTTGAGGTCCTTCCGGCTCGGATGACCGGCTCACCGCCGGCTCGACGGTCAAGGCGGCACCCATCACCGGCGCAGGTACCGGCGGCATCCCCAGCGTAAGAAATGCCGGTCGTGAGCTCACCGCATTTACCTCGACCGATCGCACCATTCCCGTCTCGGTGATGAACCAGAACTGATAGACGTTTCCAGCCGGCGCCGGCGGAAGTCCGTGAACGATCACGCACCAACGGTGCGAGCCGGCATCCTGAAAGATCAGCATCCCACCCTGTTTCCCCTTCATCGAAATCGGAATCTGGAGCACCTGCTGGGCGCCTCGGAGCACGGAGAGCGTGTCTTCGAGCGCCACCATTCTGGTTTCGCTGTCGGCAAGGAGCGAGTGCAGATTCTTTCTCTCCACACCGTTTCTCACTCCCAAGCCAACGGCAAGCAGCAGCGAGGCCGCCGCCAGCAAATAGGGCGCCCGGCGCTGCCACCCGGTGGGCCGGTCGAGTATGGCTGCGGAGATGCGTCGCACCAGCCCAGGGGCCGGAGCGACAGGAGCGACTCCCATGGGCAGCCATGCGAGATCGTGCTCCAGCCGCCGCACCTCGGCCGTACATTCCTCGCAGTGCCGCAGGTGGTCGCGATACACCTTTTCCTCGTCTCTGTCGAGGTTCCGCGCCACGAATGCCGCCCGATTTTCGACGTACCAGTCGTGCGTGTTCATAGCACCCAATCCTTGATCGGGCCCAAGGTCACCCGGAGCTTGTCGAATGCGAGGCGAAGCCGTGTCTTCACCGTGCCCATCGGAATCGAGAGCTCGGCCGCGATCTCTGAATGCGTGAGCCCGCGGAAGTACGCCAAGTGCACCGCCTCACGCTGGTCGGGCGGCAGGGCGTCAAGGGCGGCGTGCACCGATTCATGAACGTGCCACCCAGGCCGGGCCGCTTCATTGAAGTCTGCCGAGGACGCGTGGCCTACCGGCACCTCGCCGAAGGCTTCTGCGCGCGCCAGCTTCCGCTTCCAACGCACCCGCCGGCGTAGCCGGTCGATGGCGCGATTGCGCGTGATGCGAAGCAGCCAGGGCAGGAGCGTATCGTGGCTGTCTCCCAGCGACCCAGCGCTGTCCCAGGCGGTGGCGAAGACCTCCAGAACCACCTCCTCCGCTTCATCCGGGTCACTCAGCATCGACTGGGTCAGGCCGAGGAGCCAGGGACTGGCTACCTCGATCAGTTCGACGAGCGCCTGCTCGTCACGGGCCACCAGACGCTCGCGCAGCGACGCCTCATCCTTGAGCGCGAGCGCCCTCCCGGGCCGCCCTGGAATGGAAGGCCCGGTTCTCATACCCGCGGGACGCTCGGGAGTCGGCACTGCCTACTTATGCATCGCGTCACCCGATGCCGCCAGGGAGGCGGTCCCCACGGCGGCCTTGTCCTTCGTCGACCAAAGGATGACGTGCGAGTATTCCGAGAGCGACGTACCCGACGGCACCTTGTAACTCTGAGCGCCGCTGGCCTTCTTGAGCTTACCGAGCTTGATGGCGCCCTCGGCCGCGGCGTCATCCGAGCGACTCAACACGACTTCCACGTCGTTGGCACCAGTCATCGAAAAGTCGTCGCCGAACTGGATTTCCGACTTGCCGCCGGCCGATTTCACCGTCACGGTCCCGACATCGTTTCCCTTGCTGCCCATCATCATGGCGTGCGGCGCCATGCCCATCTTGCCCTTCTCCATCCCCATCTTGCCCTTCTCCATCCCCATCTTGTCCTTCTCCATCCCCATCTTGTCCTTCTCCATCGCCATGGAGTCAGCGCCCATCGAGTCATGAGACATCATGGCGGTGTCTTTCGACATCTTATCGGTCTGCTGCGCCGCTGCGGGAGCGGCGAGGATGAGGCCTACAGTAAGAGCCGAACAGCTCCATAACAGGTTGCCGAGCGATCGTGACATCTGCGGATCTCCTTCGTGAGAATTGGCGTTTTGGGTGGGCCTTACCGAGAGAACGTCGCGACCGGGCCTGTCGGTTCTTGAAAAGGCAGATTCGAAAACAAATGGGGCCGGAAGCGTAGGCTTCCGGCCCCATTCGTCAACTTGCGACTGCTAACTTCGCCGGCGACTGGTAGCGGCGACGAGGAGAACGCCACCCACTATGGCCGCGACCCCAAGAATCGGTGGAATCGCCACCGATTCCTTCTTGTCGGCCGTCGCCTCAATCGGACCGAGATCTACGACCTTGTCCTTGTGGGTGAAGGAGAATCCGCCCATGGCAAGGCCGATGACGCCGAGTATGATGAGAACGATTCCGACTAGCGCGCCAACCTTCATACGGCTTTTCGTCCCTGGATCAGGTTGATGACCAGGACAACCAGGGCGACAACCAGCAGAATGTGAATGAAGCCGCCAAGCGTGTACGAAGATACCATTCCGAGCAGCCACAGTACCAACAGGACGACGAAGATCGTCCACAGCATACCCGCCTCCGGCGTAGTGAGTTGACAGCGACCCGATTGTATTCACGATACGGGAGAAGCGCTCCGTCTGCCGTGATTCCAGTCACCCGTGCAGCGGGTCGGCTGGCACGCTTGGCGCCGCTTCGCTGGACGCTCCGCCACGGAACCTCTACCTTCCACGGTGTTCCGCAGCTCACTCCTCATATCCGGAACTCACATGGCGCGTCGCACCGAGAGGCCGCCCCAGACCGGGGCGCCGCCGTTTCAGCCTTTTGTGCCTCCCACTCAATCTCCCGCGGAGCTGACTCTCCGCGCCTTGATACTCGGGGCGCTGTTGGGGCTGGTCTTCGCGGCGTCGAGCGTGTACCTGGCGCTCAAGATCGGACTCACTGTTTCGGCCTCGATTCCCATAGCGGTGCTCGCGGTTGCCTTCTTCCGGACGCTTGGGCGATCGACGATCCTCGAGAACAACATCGTCCAGACCACCGGGTCGGCCGGCGAATCAATCGCTGCGGGCATCGTCTTTACGCTCCCTGCGATTCTGCTCATGGGTTACGACCTGAGCGTCGGGAAGGTGGCGATCGTCGCCGTGGTGGGCGGGGTGATGGGCATCCTGCTGATGATCCCTCTCCGGCGTGCTTTGATCGTGAAGGAACACGGCAACCTCACGTACCCCGAGGGCACCGCCTGCGCCGAAGTGCTGGTAGCGGGTGAGAAGGGAGGGCTCCAGGCCAGGCGGCTCTTCCAGGCGTTCGGCTTGGCCTTCGCCTACAAGTTCCTGATGTCGGGGCTCAAGGTGTGGAAGGAGTATCCGGGCTGGGTCTCGCAGGGCTATCGCGGCGCGTCCATTTCCGCCGAGGTTTCGCCCGAGCTGCTGGGCGTGGGATACATCATCGGGCCTCGAATCGCGGGGTATCTCTTTTCCGGCGGCTGCATCGCGTACCTTGTGCTCATACCTGCCATCAAGCTCTTCGGCAGCGGTCTCACCAAGCCGATCTTCGCCGAGACCAAGCTCATCGCCGACATGAGCCCGAGCGAGGTGCGAGCCAATTTCGTCTTTTACATAGGGGCCGGTGCTGTGGCTACGGCGGGCATCATCGCGCTCATCCGTGCGCTGCCCACGATCGTCTCGGCATTTCGGTCGGGATTTCAGGATCTTCGGGGAAGCCTTGGCGACACGAGCGCAAAGCTTCGCACCGACCTGGATCTTCCCATCTGGGTCACTATCGCCGGCGCTGCTGCTCTGGCGCTCCTGCTCACGGCTCTACCCCAGCTTGCGGTCAACCTCCTCGGGGCCCTTCTCATCGTGGTTTTCGGGTTCTTCTTCGTGGTGGTCTCCTCGCGCATCACCGGGGAGATCGGCGTGAGCGCCAATCCCGTCTCGGGCATGACGATCGCGGCACTCATCGGCACGACGGCCATCTTTCTGCTCATCGGATGGACCGGAGTCGACCACCGGGTCGGCGCCATATCCATCGCCGGTGTCATCGCGGTGGCCGCGAGCAACGCGGGCGCGACCAGCCAGGACCTCAAGACCGGATTCCTCGTCGGCGCCACGCCGCGGCGGCAGCAGATTGCCATCGTGGTCGGCGCCGTCACGTCGGCGCTGGCAGTCGGATGGACCCTCACCCTGCTCAACAACAGTTACACCAACATCGTCCCTGAGCGGCACCCGGGTGTCACTCTCGACGCGGCCGCGGCCGGCGGATCAAACCGCACCATCACCGCGCTCGGCGAGCACATGCAACATGACGGACGCGAGTGGGAAGTCGTCCGCGTGAACCTGCCGCT
>JBBRGF010000172.1:0-7230 GCA_038240975.1 Gemmatimonadales bacterium | reverse complement strand
GTCGGTCATGCCGTGCAGCGGCCAACCGGGCCGCGCGATGATCCTGCCCTTCCACACCGTGGGAAGTGAACCGGGATCCAACGGTCGCGCGGGTGTGTCGCGGAGCTGCCG
Source organism: Gemmatimonadales bacterium (assembly GCA_038240975.1). Classification (GTDB taxonomy): domain Bacteria; phylum Gemmatimonadota; class Gemmatimonadetes; order Gemmatimonadales; family GWC2-71-9; genus CAVVWJ01. The sequence continues at coordinate 7,119 of JBBRGF010000172.1, read as the reverse complement.
GGTGTACCAGGTGGTGTTCGCCAGTGCGAGGCAGACGACGGTCACGTCGCGCCTGATGCCGGCCACCTCCTGCGCCCACCAGAGAGGGAAGGTGTCGTTGTCGCCGTAGGTGAAGAGGATGCCGTACGGTGGCGCGCTGTTGAGGAGGTCGTAGGCGAAATCGGCGGCCAGCCGCGCATCGGCGCTGCCCCGCCGCGTAGCCGCCCGCCAGTTGAGCGCGACCGGCAACGCCGCCAGGAAGAAGAGCGCCGGTGCGAGACGCCGAACCGCCGGGCCCACAGTTCCGGCGCGCCGCACCAGATCGGCGAGACCCATGCCGGCCCAGAGGCCCCACACCACGAAGCTCACGACGAAGAAGTAGTCTCGCTCGCGCACTTCATGATCGCCCGGCGACGGATACGCATCGTACCAGCGCCCGAAACCGGGCTTGAAGTTCATGTAGACGACGAGGCCCAACCCCGTCATCAGGAACAGCACGAGCAGGAGCCACCAGGCGCCCCGATCGGAGCGCCGCTGCACCGCCAGCCCGCGAAGGCCGAGTGCCGCGAAGACCATCGTCACGAGAGTGCGAAGCGGGAAGCCGGCGACGACCCGCTCGATTGACCGGGCCCACTGCCAGTCGAAATAGACGACGTAGTCGAGGAGTTGTATGCCGAAGAGCTTGAGGGAACGGCCGGGGTTGCCGATACCCGACAGCACGGTGGAATCGTCGAACGGTGTACGCGGTGGGTACTGCGCCCGGCGGATCACCGCCAGCAGCGCGTCGAAGGTGGCCGGCGCCGCCTCGTTGATCATCGGGTGTTGAGCCGACCGGAGGTACATGAACAGGTAGGGCGTCACTCCGATCACGGCGAGCGCCAGGCTCGCCAAGGCAAAGCCCGGCGCTCCCGTCGATGCCGCGAACCCCGCGGCGACGACGAAGGCCAGGCCTCCCGCCGCAACGAGGCCGGTCTTGCCCAGTCCGGTTCCCACGAGCAGCGCCCACAACCCTGCCACCACCGCCACTTGGCCCCATTCGCGCTTCCGCTCATCCCGGTCGGGCCGAGGCGAGCGGTGGAGCGTCGACGCGAGAAAGGTCACGAGCGCGGGGCCCACCAGCAGCGCGAGAAGATGATTGCCGATGGACAGGCCGGCGAGATAGACGATGAGGAGAAGAATGCGCGCCGCTTTCGGCGTCCCTCGAGCCGCCCTCCACCGAAGGGCGAGCCACGATACGGCGCCGATGGTGAACATGGCGACGGCGTAAACCTCGGTCTCGTTCGAGTTCTGCCAAGCCGTGAAGGTGAAGGCACCGGCGACGGCGCCGGCCGCCGCGCCTCCGATTCGAGCCGGCACCGAGTCGACGACGTCGCGAAGCGACTCGTGCGCGACGAGGAAAAAGCAGCCGGCGCCGCAGGCGCTCAACAATGCGCTGAGCAGGTTCGTCCGGAACGCGTACTCACCAACCGGCAGGAGCACCGCCCAGACGTGCGCAATCATCACGAACAGCGGCGTGCCTGGAGGGTGGGGTATACCGAGCGTCCGGGCGGCCGCGATCAATTCGCCGGCATCCCAGAAAGTCACCGTCGGCGCGAGGGTGAGCAGATAGCCGAGCAGCACGGCGCCGGTGACCCCGGCCGCGGCCCGGTACGGCGGCACTACTCGCCTCCCACCGCCCGCGCAAAGGCGAGCGCCTGCCTCGCAGCGGGAACGGAGTGCACCCGGAACAGCCGGGCGCCCCGCTCCCATGCGAGCGCGCACGCCAGCGCGGTCACCCCGTCACGCTCCTGCGGGCCGACCTTGGCTCCGGCCGCCAGGAATCGCTTGCGCGACGGCCCCACGAACACAGGACGTCCCAGCGCCTGAAGCGCAGCGAGTTGATCGAGCAGAACGAGGCTCTGTTCCTCGGTCTTGGAGAAGCCGAAGCCGGGATCGACGGCGATCGCGCCAGGAGCCACTCCGGCCTCGGTGGCACGGTCGACCGACGCGCGAAGCTCCGACACCACCGCCCCGACCACGTCGTCGCCGTACTCGGACCGGTGATAGGACGAGATCTCGAGAATCGTTCCGCGCGAATGCATCAGCACCACCCCTGCCCTCGCAGCCGACACGGTGGCAGCCATGGCCGGATCGAGTCGCAGCGCCGACACGTCGTTGACGATGGCCGCGCCGGCGTCCACGGCGGCCCGTGCCACCTCCGCCTTGACGGTATCCACCGAGATTCGCAGGTCGGCGTGCTCCTTCGCCAGCGCCGCTATCACCGGCACGACCCGGCGAAGCTCCTCTTCCAGCGGCACGGGCTCCTCGCGCCCCGGGCGTGTGGATTCGCCTCCGACATCAATGATGGCCGCGCCCTCGGCGAGCAGCGCCTCGGCCTGCGCCAGCGCCGCGCCCACCTCCGCGAAGTTGCCGCCGTCGCTGAAACTGTCCGGAGTGACGTTGAGGATTGCCGCGATCACAGGAGCATCGAGCGAAATGGAGCCGCGCGCCGTCTCCCAGACTTCCGGCAGCTCGGCAGGCATAGCCATCCCGACACGAGTCGCTGCCTCGGTGAGCGGTGCCGGAACCAGCCAGGGCCGCGCGAACGCGCTGAGTCTGGAGCGGCTGCCGGCCAGAATCGCCCACGACTCGCCGGTGAAGACGTCGAGGCCCAGGGTGCCAGCGAAATGGACCAGGGCCTCGAGGGCTTCCTGGTCCAGGTCGGTCAGGCGAAAGGCTAAAGGGTGGGAGCCGGTGGCGGCGTTCGCCGCCAGACCCTCTTCCCAGCCGCCGGCGCAGAGCGCGTCACGCACCGCCTTCGGCGAGTGAAGCGCCAGCGGCGTGACATTCACGCGCCCGCGGGTTCGGCGGGGGGCGCGCCAAGAATGGGCGCGCGGGCCGGCGTGGCGCCCGGCTTGGCTGAGGGTGGGGTCGGTGCCGGAGCGGAGTCGGGCAGCCCGCTGCGCGGCGCGAGGGGCAGGTTCTTGACGAGGCGATCGAGATCTTCGCGGTCGATGGTTTCGCGCTCGAGAAGCGCCGCGGCGATCCGGTCGAGCAGCTCGCGATTTTCCATCAGGATTTCGCGCGCCCGGGCATACGCCTCGTCGACCAGCCGCTTGACTTCGTCGTCGACCATCTGCGCGGTGCGCTCGGAGATCTCGCGGCGCTGGGCGAACTCGCGGCCGAGGAAGATCTCCTGCTCCTTGTCGCCCACGGCCAGCGGCCCGATCCGCTCGCTCATCCCGAACTGAGTGACCATTCGGCGCGCGAGCCCAGTGGCGCGTTCGATGTCGTTGCCCGCGCCCGTGGTCACCTTGTCGGCGCCGAAGATGATCTCTTCGGCGACGCGCCCGCCGAAGAACATGGCGAGGCTGCCGATGAGCCAGTCCTTGGAGTAGTTGTGCCGGTCGACCTCGGGAAGCGAGGCGGTCAGTCCCAGCGCGCGCCCGCGAGGGACGATCGTGACCTTGTGGATCGGATCGCTGCCCGGAATCCTGACGGCGACGATGGCGTGGCCGGCCTCGTGGTACGCCGTGAGCTTGCGATCGGCTTCGGTGAGCACCAGGCTCCGCCGCTCAACGCCGAGCATCACCTTGTCCTTGGCGTCCTCGAAGTCGTTCATGTCGACGAGCGTCTTGTTGCGCCGCGCCGCGAGCACCGCCGCCTCGTTGACGAGGTTGGCGAGATCGGCGCCGGCCATCCCGGGCGTGCCCTTGGCCAGGGTGTCGAGACGGACGTCGGAGGCGAGCGGAATCTTTCTGGTGTGGACCCGAAGGATGCCCTCTCTCCCGCGCACGTCGGGCGCGTCGACGACGATCTGCCGGTCGAACCGGCCGGGCCGGAGCAGGGCCGGATCGAGCACGTCCGGACGGTTGGTGGCGGCCACCAGGATCACGCCCTCGTTGCTCTCGAAGCCGTCCATCTCGACCAGGAGCTGGTTCAGCGTCTGCTCGCGCTCGTCGTGTCCGCCGCCGAGTCCGGCGCCGCGATGCCGGCCCACCGCGTCGATCTCGTCGATGAAGATGATGCAGGGGGCGTGCGACTTGCCCTGCTCGAACAGATCGCGTACCCGGCTCGCACCTACACCCACGAACATCTCGACGAAGTCGGAGCCCGACATCGAGAAGAACGGGCGGCCGGCCTCACCCGCGACCGCCTTGGCGAGCAGGGTTTTTCCGGTGCCCGGCGGGCCCACGAGCAGGGCGCCCTTGGGCAGCCGTCCGCCAAGCCGCGTGAACTTCTGCGGATCCTTCAGGAATTCGATGATCTCCTGCAGCTCGACCTTTGCCTCGTCGGCGCCGGCCACGTCGGCGAACGTGATCTTCGGAGTGTCGCCGGCCAGAAGCTTGGCCTTCGACTTGCCGAAGGCGAAGGCCCGGCTGCCGCCGGCCTGAAGCTGGCGGAGCAGGAAGAACCAGAGGCCGAGGATCACGATCCACGGAAGTGCCGCGATGACGATGGCGGTGATGCCGCCCTTCGGCTCCTTGGCCAGGATCGGTACGCCCGCATCCTCGAGGCGCTTGATGAACACTTCGCTGTTGGCGACCGGAAGCAGCACCGTGAACCCCTTGGCGCTGCGGCTGTCTTGCGTCACGGGATTCTTGAATTCACCCTCGAGGCGCTTGCCGTCGTACACCTCGACGCGCTGTACGTTGCCCTGATCCAGCTGGCGGCTGAACTCGGTATACGAAAACTCCTGGGTCGGGTTGCGCTGGCGGCTCATCATCTGAAAGAGCGCGAGCGCCACGAGGCCCACCAGCAGCCAAAGGGCGAGATTCTTACTCAGGTTGCCCCAGTTGGTTCGTGGGGGTCGAGTCGGAAGTCTATCTGCCATGTAGTCTGAGTCCGCTTATTCCAGGTCCGCGATGAACGGGAGATGACGAAAGTTCTCGGCGTGGTCAAGTCCGTATCCCACCAGAAATGCCGGGGGGGCCGTGAAGCCGACAAACCGGATGTGACGCCGAATCTCGGTCGCCAGCTCTTTGTCGAGGAGCGCGCAGACAGCCAAGCTCCGGGGACGCCGGGCAGCGAGCACTCCCATGAGGCGCTGCAGCGTCCGCCCTGTATCAATAATATCCTCAACGAGGAGGATATGTTTCCCCTCCAGCCGGGTCTCCGGATCATAGAGCAGCCGGACGGTACCGCTCGACACCTTGCCGTCGCCGTAGGAGCTGGCGACCAGAAAATCGACCTGAACCGGCCGCTCGATGGTGCGAACGAGGTCGCTCAGGAAAATGAAGCTGCCCTTGAGAAGTCCCAGCACCAGCAGGTCGCCATCGGGATAAGCGTCGGTGATCTCGGCGCCGAGCTCCGCCACTCGGGCGGCAATGGTCGGCGCGTCGAAGACGATCGACTTGACCGGGCGGCCGCCGGTGCGGCGCAGGATGTCAGGCGAGCTCAGCCTCGACACGGATGGCCTCCGTCCCGCTTTCGGGAACGAGCGCGTCGGAACGGCAGACGCCGGGAATCCAGACCACTTCCTTGCCACCGGCCACCACCGGCCACCCACTCCGGCGGCTCCGCGGCACGCGAGCGTCCTGAAAGCACCGCACCACGAGCCTGCGTCCCGCCCCGGCCAGGGGCCGGACCTTTTCACCGGCCGCCCAGCTCCGCACGGTGAGCGAGTCGGGCCTGAACCAGGCTGTCATCCCGACACGCCCCTGACGCTCCGGCGCGGCCTCCAGGCGCCACGCGAGCCTCCACCTTCCGTACAAGCCCTCACCCTGTTTGCCTTCGATTTCCCATTCGGTCGGAGGCGCCGACTCACGTGTCTGGCGCACCAGTCGAAGCCTGCCGAACGACAGCTCCGCCTTCCAGCCCGATGCCAACGAAATCTCCGAGCCGCTTTCGCCGTGCTCGAGCATGGCCATCACGCGGGCCGCGCGCACGGGGCCGAGGCCACAACCGACCCGGCGGGCAGCGGCCAGAATCAACGATTCGACAAGAGGTGAATCATACCCGCGCATGCCGACCCCAGCAACGGAAATACCGCCTTCTTCCGCTCGCGCATCGAGTCCCGGAAGGACATCGAGTAGCGCGTCCCATGCCGCCCTGCCGCGCGCCGCCTGGCGTGCGCTTCGAGCCAGCGCGGCATCGACATCCGGAATCCTTTTCCGCACCGTCGGCAAGAGCTCGCTGCGGATCCAGGCACGCTGGTGTCGAGTGTCATTGTTTGCGGGGTCGAGCCATACCGGAAGTGAGCGATCCTGCACGTATCGAGCCAATTGTGCCCGACTGAACGGCAACAGCGGACGCACGAGAGATCCGCTCACCGGCGCCATGCCGGCAAGGCCGGCCGGACCCGAGCCTGCGAGCACACGCATCAGAACGGTCTCGGCCTGATCGTCGGCATGATGCGCCAGGAAGATCGAGCCGGCGCCCAGACGCCTGCGGGCCGAGTCGAGAAAGGCATGACGGGCTTCGCGCGCTTTGGTTTCGGCGGCGGCGGCGCCGAGCTCGCCCCTGGCGCATTCGAACGGAAGTCCCATCGTCGCGGCCAGCGCGCGAACGCGCTCGGCGACGCTGCCACTGTCGGCGTGGATCCCGTGATCGAAATGGGCAACGACCAGCACCAGTCCGTGCGAGTCGGCGGTCCGGACCATCAGGTCGAGCAGTGCGACGGAGTCAGGCCCGCCCGAGACGGCGACGAGCGCGGCGCCGGTCGGAAGTGGGAGCGAGGCGAGGTGGCGGCGAAACTCGGCGAGGAACTCCATGGCGGAACGCTACCTGTCTCCGACGCAACGTGCGATCGCGGAGAGCAGCTCGTCGGCCCGATACGGCTTTTGAAGAAATGCGGTAGGGGGCTTGCCGGCGAACCGCGTCGACGTCTCCGCCCACCACCGGCATGTACCGCCGGCCTCGCCGAGGGCATCGGTGGCGATATCGGTCGCGATCACTGTCGCCCTGAGGAACGCAGCGGCTCCGAACGACCCGACGTTCGGTCCGATCGTGATGCCATCGATGGCCAGTGAGTATTCGGCGGGAAGCGAAGGGGCCGCGCCGGCGACGAGTTGCTTGCCGTCATCGGTGAGAAGAAAGACCGAGCACTTCATGATCGGGTCGAGCCGCTCGACGAGGCGGGCAAGGGCGTCGAGGACACTCCCGAGCGGCGCACCCTCCGCTACGCACGAGAGGATGAGGCTCTGACCGCTGGAAAACTGC
>JBBRGF010000171.1:0-7276 GCA_038240975.1 Gemmatimonadales bacterium | reverse complement strand
CGCGAGCCGAGGCAGGTAGCGCTCCTTCTGCGCGGGCGTCCCGAAGATCTTGAGCGGCTGCGGAACGCCGATCGACTGCGCGGCGGAGAGGAGGGCCGTGAGGTTGCCGTCAACGCTCGTGACCATGCCGATGGCGTGAGTGTAGGCCGTCTGGCTGAGTCCGAGCCCACCATATTCCTTCGGAATCTTGATGCCGAAGGCGCCGATCTCGCGGAGGCCGTCGATTACCGCTGCCGGGATCTTGCCCTCGCGGTCGATCAGGTCGCTGTCCACCTTCTCGCGCAGGAAGCGCTCCAGCCGCTCCATGAAGGGGCGTGCCTCTTCGACCTCCGCCGGATTCATGCGGGGAAAGGGATGCACCAGCCCCAGCTTGAACGAGCCCTCGAACATCTGGCGGACGAAGCTCGGCGATTCCCACTCCTTCTCGCGCGCCGCCTCCGCCACCTCGCGCGCCTCCTGTTCCGTGGCCAGGGCGGCGTTCGGGGTCCGGGAAGGAGGCGATTGGGTGAGGAGATCAGGCATGGGTCGCACGCTCGGAGAGGGGTGAGTTGATGGCGGCCAGGCCGCGGAGGCCGTGGACCACGAGATCCACGACGTGGCGCTTGCGCCGCTCGAAGTCGTCCGGTTGCTCGAACACGACGCCGACGGCCGGGGCGACGGTTCGGGCATGGACGAGCGGAAACCAGCACAGGGCGATGACGCTGAGCAGAAGCTGGGCCGCGTCGCCGGAGGGTGCGTCGTCGAGCCGCAGCTCGTCGCTGATCGCGGCGAGCGCCTCCTGGCCGGCGGAGATGTGCGCGCCGCCTTCGAGGAGAAGCCCTCCCCTGGGGCTCAGCGCCTCGCGCTCGATCAGCCGCACGAAGTTGGGCCGTGCGGCGAGGAAGTCGAAGTAGTCGGACACGGCGCCGGCCAGGATCTCGTCGCCGCTCCGGTTGCTCGAGAGGGCCCGGACCCGACCGGCGCGCACGGCCTCGCGCACTTCGCCAAAGCAGCGGTCGAGCACCGCCTGGTAGAGATCGGCCTTGGAGCCGAAGAAGTAGCCGGGCGTGCCGCGCGAGACGCCGGCCGCGGCGCCGACGGCGTTGAGGCTGGTGGCGTCGTAACCGAGATCGGCGAAAAGCCGCTCCGCGGCGTCGAGGATGGCGGCGCGAGAGCGCCGGGGGTCGCGGGTGAGAGGTCTCATGGCGCGGGTCCCGGTGGCAGGTCAATTAAGCTTGCTTGTTGAACAGCAAGCTACGCAATCGCCTGAATCCGCGCAAGATGTGGCCCCTCGACCTTACGCGCTTCGCCTCGCCAGCTCCCGCTCCGCCGGCGCCTGCAGATACGCCTCCCGCGCCGCCTCCACGAGGCCCACTCCGCCCGTCGGGGACACCTTCCGAAAGAGCGGGGCGAAGTCCTGCCACTGCACCAGGATCGTGCGTGCGCGCGGGCTCACCGTCTTTTCCTCATGCTCCCGGATGAGCCGCTGAAGCAGCTCGAGGTCCTGCTCGTCGGTCGCCGTTACCTCGACCATGTCCCGGTTGACGCGGGTCTCCAGGCTCCGCGACTCGTCGAGCACATAGGCCACGCCGTTGGACATGCCCGCGCCGAAGTTGCGTCCGGCGCGGCCGAGCACGACGACGATGCCGCCGGTCATGTACTCGCAGCAGTGGTTGCCGGCGCCCTCGATGACCGCGACGGCGCCCGAGTTCCGCACGGCAAACCGGTCTCCTGCCTGGCCGGCGGCGAAGAGCTTCCCGGCCGTGGCGCCGTAGAGAATGGTGTTGCCCATGATCAAGTGTTGATGCGAGACATCGGCGTACGCTGCCCGGCGGAACGGCCGAATGGTGATCTCGCCGCCGCTGAGTCCCTTGCCCACGTAGTCGTTGGCCTCGCCCTCCAGCTCGAGGTACATGCCGCGGCAGGTGAAGGCGCCGAAGCTCTGCCCGGCGGTGCCGGTGAATCGAAGGCGCACGGAGCCGGGTGGTAGTCCCGCGTCTCCATGTCGCTCGGCGATCGAGCCGGCCACCCGCGCACCCACGGCGAGATGGTGGTTGTAGATCGGATAGGTGCCCGAGAAGGGAAGCCCGCTGTCGAGGTACGGCGCGAGGTCGTTGAGGATCTCGCCATCGAGCGACACCGGCCCCGGCCTGTCGTTGCGCACCTGCGTCCGACGGAGCACGCCCTGCGGGCGGCGCGGACGGCCGTCCTCGTCGGCCGGCGCCATGAGCACGGACAGGTCGAGCATCTGCGCGCGGGGCACGTCCGGCCGCTCGACCCGCTCGAGCAGGTCGTTCCGGCCCACGATCTCATCGATGCTTCTGGCGCCCATGGCGGCAAGGATCTCTCGCACCTCGCCCGCCAGGAGCGAGAAGTATCCGATCACCTGCTCGGGCGTGCCTTTGAACTTGGCCCGCAGGTCTTCGCGCTGCGTGGCGATGCCGGTGGGGCAGGTATTGATGTGGCACTGGCGGGCCATCGCGCACCCCATCGCCACGAGCGGCGCGGTGCCGAAGCCGTAGCTCTCGGCGCCGAGCAGCGCGGCGATGACCACGTCGCGGCCGGTCTTGAGCCCGCCATCGGTGCGCACCTCGATCCGGTGGCGGAGGCCGTTCCGGACGAGCGTCGCCTGCGCCTCGGCCAGGCCGAGCTCCCACGGCGACCCTGCATGCTTGATGGAGCTGAGAGGCGAGGCGCCGGTGCCGCCGTTGTGTCCGGCGATCAGCACGTAGTCGGCGTACGCCTTGGCCACCCCGGCGGCCACAGTGCCCACCCCCGACTCGGAGACGAGCTTCACGCCAACGCGCGCGCGGGGATTCACCGTCTTGAGATCGTGGATGAGCTGCGCCAGGTCCTCGATCGAGTAGATGTCGTGGTGCGGCGGCGGCGAGATGAGCTGGATGCCGGGCACCGCATGGCGGAGCCGGGCGATCAGCTCGGTGACCTTGTGCGCGGGAAGCTGACCGCCTTCACCGGGCTTGGCGCCCTGCACGATCTTGATCTCCAGCTCCTCGGCGCGGATGAGATACTCGGTGGTGACCCCGAAGCGCGCGGATGCGACCTGCTTGATGCGGTTGTCGGCGCGGTCGCCGTTCGCGAAGCCGTGGTAGTGGCGCGGATCTTCTCCGCCTTCACCGGAGTTGGAGCGGGCGCCCATCCGGTTCATGGCCACCGACAGCGTCGCATGCGCCTCGGGCGACAGGGCACCGAGAGACATCGCCGACGAGATGAACCGCCGGGCGATCGCCTCGACCGGCTCGACCTCGTCGAGGTCGATCGGATCGGCCTTTCGGACGTCGAGCAGATCGCGCGGACCGCCGGGACGGCGCGAGCCGTTCTTCGCCAGATACCCGCCGTAGGCGTCCGCCGCGCCTGCCTTGACCGCTTGCTGAAGGGCGACCACCACCGCCGGTGCCCAGCCGTGATCTTCGCCTTCCTTCCGGAAGCGCACCCGCCCGTGATCGGGCAGCGATGCCGCGGCGACAGCTTCATCCGCCGGATACGCCGCGCGGTGGCGGGTGAGCACATCTTCGGCGATCTCCTCGAAGCCGATGCCGCCGATCGGCGACGCGGTACCCTCGAAGCAGCTCGAGATGACCTCGTGGCCCAGCCCGAGGACTTCGAAGATCTGCGCGCCGCAGTATGACGACAGCGTCGAGATCCCCATCTTCGACAGGATCTTGAGGAGACCCTTTTCCGCGGCGGCGCGATACGCGAGACGCGCCTCGTCTTCCGTCGGTTTGGGTTCCGCCTCTTCCTTGTCGCGCGGCTTTCTCCGGTGGCCTCCGTGCTCGTCGGCTCCGAACAACCCTCCGGTGGTCGCCAGCGCCAGCCACGGATGAACCGCTTCGGCGCCGTAGCCGATGAGCGTGGCGAAGTGGTGGATGTCGAAGGCGTCTCCGGCCTCGGCCACCAGCCCCACGCGCGCGCGGAGGCCGGTGTGCACCAGGTGCTGGCGCACCGCGCCGATGGCGAGAAGCATCGGGATGGGCGCGTGCTCATCCCCGGCGGCACGATCGCTGATGACGAGAATGCGGGCGCCGCGCCTGGCCGCCCGCTCCGCGGCGCGCCGGAGCGCGGTGAGCGCCGGGCGCAGGCCATCCACGCCCTTCGATGCGTCCCATACCGCGTCGAGCGTGACGGTCGAAAATCCGGCCACGTTGCGGAGCGCCGCCATCTCGTCGGCCAGCAGGATCGGGTGCTCGAGCCGCAGCATCCGCGCGTAGCTCGCCCGTTCCAGCAGCGGCGAGCCGCGCCGTCCCAGATGCATGCGCAGCGACATCACCATCGCTTCGCGCAGCGAGTCGATCGGCGGGTTGGTCACCTGCGCGAAGCGCTGCCGGAAGTAGGCGTAGAGGCTCTGCGGAACCGCGGAGAGCGGGGGAATGGGCGTGTCGTCACCCATGCTCCACACCGGATCGGCGCCGGTGCCGCCCATCGGCTCGAGCACGAGCCGAAGGTCCTCGGAGCCGTAGCCGAAGGCGCGCTGCGAGCGGAGCAAGGCATCGCCCGATGCAAACGGGGTCACGCGAGCCGGATCGGGCACCAGCGTCGCCATGTACCTGGCCACCCACCGCGCGTACGGACGCCGGCTCGCCACCTCGCGCTTCGCGTCGAGATTCCGAATCACCTCGCCGCGGCGGGTATCCACCACGAGCACTTCGCCGGGGCCCACCTTACCGCACTCGATTACCTCGCGCGGGTCGAGATCCACCAGGCCGACCTCCGACCCGGCCACGACCAGCCCGTCGCGCCGTACCTTGTACCGGCAGGGCCGGAGTCCGTTCCGGTCGACCGCCGCGCCGGCGATCACGCCGTCGGTGAACGACAGCGCAGCGGGTCCGTCCCACGGCTCGAGCACGCACTGGTGATACTCGTAGAACGCCTTGATGGCGGGATCGAGGTCGGGATACTTCTCCCACGCCTGCGGAATCATCATCATCGAGGCGTGGATGGGCTCGCGGCCCGAGCGCACCAGCAGCTCCATGGCGTTGTCGAGGCTCGCGGAGTCGCTGCCCTCCTTCCAGATCACGTCGCGGAGCCGCTCGATCTTCTCGCCCCACACCGGCGAGGCGAGCATCGGCTGCCGCATCGTCATCGCGTTGCGGTTGCCCCATAGAGTATTGATCTCGCCGTTATGCGCGAGGAGCCTGAACGGCTGCGCCAGCGGCCAGCTCGGCAGCGTGTTGGTCGAGTAGCGCTGATGAAAGACGGCGATCGCGCTCTCGTATTCCGAGAACCTGAAGTCGCTGAAGAAGGCGGGGAGCTGCGTACCGGCGAGGAGGGCCTTGTAGACGATGGTGCGGCAGGACAGCGAGCACACGTAGAAACCGGGCAGATTTCGTTCCGCCGCCCTTCGCTCCATCTCTCGCCGCGCCAGGTAGAGCGCCCGCTCCCACGCCTCCTCGTCGCCCGCCAGCGCGGGCCGCCCCACCAGCACCTGCCGGATCACGGGACACGAGGCAAAGGCCGTCGCGCCGAGCGCGGCCACGTTGACCGGCACGTCGCGCCAACCGAGAAACGGGATTCCGTCGCCGGCGAGCACAGCCTCGATCATGCGGACCGACTCGCCGAGCGCCTCGGCCTCGCGCGGCAGGAAGAACGCGCCGACACCGAAGGGCAGCCCCGGCTGCAGATGGAGACCGAGCCGGTAGGCGTCTCGGTAGAAGAGCCGGTGCGGGATCTGGGTGAGCAGTCCGGCCCCGTCGCCCGAATTGTCGGTCGAGGCCGCGCCGCGGTGCGCCACACGCGCCACGGCCTCCAGGGCCATCGAGATCACCTCGTGCGACCGCGCCCCGGAGGCGCAGGCGACGAGTCCCACGCCGCAGGCGTCGTGCTCTCGACCCGGGTCGAGCGCCGTGGAGGCGGGAGACGCGGCATGTCGAGGGTCGTGTCGACGGGAACCGGCCGGACGGATCCGCTGCCCTGTGGCGGCCATGGTGCCTCCTGCGGTGTGGGCCCCGCCGGCCGGAGAGGCCGGCGCGGGGCATAAAAAAAGGCCCGCTCCATTCGGGAGCGGGCCGGGAATCGTGCGTGAGAACGCTCGCTTACCCGGCTGCTCCCGTGGAGCGGACGAGATTGACAAGGACGGTAGCCGGGGCGAGCCGCGCTGCGTTCATGGTTGGATTATTATGCACGCCGGTGAATATGTCAAGGCGGCCGACGCACTTGACAGACCGGCGGGCACTTGGTAGGCTCACCGAATGCCCGGCACACTCGCGCTCGTTATCGTCGTCCTTAGCGTCCTGCTTCCCATTCTTACCGGGGAGCCAGGGAACCGCGGCGTGCCGAACCGAGCTACGTGAGATAGCAGCACCATCTCAATCGAATGCACCAGGCGCCGCGGTCCCTCCGACCGCGGCGCTTTTCGTTGCCCACCTCAACCGCACACAAAGGGTCGTATGGCTACTAGAGACGTGCTCATCTTCGACACCACCCTGCGCGACGGCGAGCAGGCTCCCGGGAACAGTCTCACGCCCGAGGAAAAGCTTCGACTCGCCCGGCAGCTCGATGCGCTCGGGGTCGATGTCATGGAAGCCGGCTTTCCGGCGGCGTCGGAGGGTGACTACCGGAGCGTGCGCGACATCGCCACCGAGCTCAGACGCCCCGGCGTGGCGGCGCTCGCCCGCTGCAGCGAGCGCGACATCGAGCTCGCCGGCGAGGCCATCCGCCCCGCCGCACGGCCACGCCTCCACGTCTTCATCTCGACGTCCGACCTGCACATCCGGGAAAAGCTCAAAACTACCCGCGACGACGTCCTGGAGCGCGCCCGCGCCGCCATCCGTCAGGCGAGGCAGTACACCGACGACGTCGAGTTCTCCGCCGAAGACGCGAGCCGCACCGACCCCGACTTTCTCTGCCGGGTGGCCGAGCTGGCCATCCGGGAGGGCGCGAGGACCGTCAACCTCCCCGACACCGTCGGCTACTCCACGCCGTCCGAGTACGCGGCGATGTTCCGCGATGTGCTGACCCGCGTGCCGGGAGCCGACACGGTGGTGTTGAGCGCGCACTGTCACGACGACCTCGGCCTGGCGGTGGCCAACTCGCTTGCCGCCGTCGAGGCCGGCGCCGGCCAGGTGGAGTGCACGGTCAACGGGATCGGCGAGCGGGCCGGCAACACGGCCCTCGAAGAAGTGGTGATCGCGAGCCTCGTGCGCGGCCAGCTGCTCGGCTTTCGCTGCAATGTCGATACGCGGGAGATCTACCGCACCAGTCAGCTCCTCTCGTATCTCACCGGCGTCTTTCCCCAGCCCAACAAGGCGATCGTCGGGCGGAACGCCTTTGCCCACGAGGCGGG
>JBBRGF010000170.1:0-7280 GCA_038240975.1 Gemmatimonadales bacterium | reverse complement strand
CTATGATCGCGATTGCGAGCCGCGGCGAAGCTTCGACCGCAACGCAGAAGACAATGGATTCCATTTTCCTGATTGCACCGGGCGCCGCGCCGACCTCCGCGTGATCCGGTCCTGGAAGGGCCCGACCCCTGGAAGCGTCTTGGGTCTGGTAGTGCGTGACACTCTCAATTCGGGTGGCCTGTTATTAAGGAAAGGCGAGGTGCGGGTCGTATTCGCCACGCTCACTGGCCCGCGCGAGCCGGACGCCTGGGGCAATACGGATGCGTGCCAGTTTCCCGAGGGCTTCGCTTCGGATAGCGCGCTAGCGAAGGCGCTCGATGCGCTGGGTACGCGTTAGGAGTAGAGCTGCCATACAGATCGGCTTGGTGAACACCGGGCCGAGGGTCAGAAAGGACGCCACTTCGACGCCTCCGTCCGCCCAAAGTAGCGTGGCAGTTCCGGCGATCACGCCCCGCGCCCATAATCGTTATTTGCACGTTGCTATCCCTTGCGTGTCGAACGCGCCGAAACTCTCCGCTCGGAAATCCTGTCGAAGGCCGCTCGCTCGAGGCGTGACTTACCCTTGCGGCTCGAGTAGCGCACGCAAGGGCCGGTAGTCGAGCCACTCGATAAAATCGCGGTCGAGCTCGGGTGGCTGATCGAAATCGTCGCTGACCGGATACCCCTCGCCATACGCCTGGCGCAGAAGGGTCACGGCGCGGTCCCGGTCACCCAGCGCCGCGGCAATGTGCGCGCGCCAGAACGTCTGCCGCCCGTGAAGGTATTTCGCGGGGCGGGCTGCCAGCTCCGCCGACGCGCGCTCGGCTTCGTCGCGACGACCGAGCCGCGCGGCGAGCGTTGCCAGGCGGCCGGTCAATCCCAGTTCGTCCTCCACCCTTGCGCGCAGGGGAAACAGAATCCGCTCGGATTCCTGCCAGCGCCCGAGAGTGTAGAGCAACTCGCCACGCACGAGGCGCACATAGAGTGCGCTCGCGGAATCGGGCGCCACAGCCAGCGGCAGCGCGACGAGGCTGTCGAGAATGTGAGCCGCCGCGTTCGCTCTTCCGTGCGCCCGAAGCTCGAGGCCGGCGACTAAGCCCATAACAACGGCGCTCTGAGCGGGAAGCGCGTCGGCAGGTATCAGCGTCTGTGCGGCGGCGAGCGCCTCTTCGGTGTGGCCCGCGGCGGCCAGGGCCGCGGCCAGCCGGTAGTGCAGCGCCTTGTCGGCCGGGAACTGGCGCAGGGAGCGCCGGGCGGCCACGACCTCCGCCTCATAGTCTCCGAGTGCGTGGAGCGAGAGAGTGGTGGTATACCAATAGTAGGCCGCAATGAGCAGAAGTCCTCGCTCGGGATCGACCTTGCCGAGGAGTGACAGCGCCTCTCGCGGCCGGTTGAGCCGGGCGGCAATGTCCGCCGCCAGCGTGAACCCTTCGGTCGACGCGGGTGCGAGGCGGGTGAGTGCGCGAGCGGCCGCGAGTCTCGCCGGCAGGTCGCCGGCGATGTCGGCCTCGATGATGTCGAGGATGGCGGCCTCGGTCGGCGTAAGCAGCGCGCGTCTCGCGCGGACGCGGCCGAGGGTGGAATCGGCGCCGGCCCAATCGACGTAGCGGGTCTGCACGTAGGCGCGCATGAGCAGCGGCGGCATGTACGTCGAGTCGGACGCCACCGCGCGCTCGATGCGCCGGAAGACGTCGGCGGAATCGTCGCGGTAGAAGCTCTCCCAGGCCCGACTCGTCTCGACGTACGCATCGTAGGACGGGGCCTCACCTAGCCCCGCCGCGAGTCCCGCGCTCACCGTGTCCGCGGCGGAGACGAGTGCCGCAACCGCCCGCCGCCCCAGCGTGTCCACCAGCCGGCTCAACCCGGAGGTCGGGCCGACGATCGGCGCCAGCGTCCGCAGCAGCCTGCCCGTCGCCGTCTCCGTGACCCGCACGATCACCCGGATGCTGTCGCCTTCGCGGTAGTACGCCCCGCCGATCACCGAGGCGGCTCCGGTCTCCTCGGCCAGTGCGACGGCGCGGTCGCCGGCGCGAAGCAGGCGCGGGATTCCTTCCACGATACGCGCGGCCACCGCGGCGGTCCGCGGGTCGACGACCTCGAACTCACCCGTACGCATCAACCCCTGCGCCACCCAGTCGGCCGCGAGATCGCCGAACGCCGTCAGCGTCGAGTCGCCGGTCAGATTCTCTAGCGGCGCCACCACGACCCGGCGGGTGGAAAGTACTGGCCGGCTGCGAGTCAACAGTGTGCGCAGAAGAGCCCGGCGGCTTTCGGGAATGGCGTTCGCGGCGATGATCCCGCCGAGGACGACGACCAGGAGCGTCACGGCGGCGGCCCGCGATCGCCACCATGGCCGGCCTCGATCGAGTCCCGACATACGGAGATGATAGGCGAGTGCCGAGCGCCGAAGCGTGTCGTCGGGTGGGCGGCGGCGGAGCGCGAGTGCCGCGGCACGGTGCACGGACTCCCGGCGGGGGCCTGGCATCCGGTCGTAGAGCGTGCGCCGCATCAGCAGGTGGCCGAACCCGAACTCGCGCGGATTTCGCCGGTGCTCGCGAACGAGCCGGGCGGCGATGAGCTGGCCCAGGGCTGCGTCGAAGCGCGCCGGAGCGAGGCGGCTCACGACATTGAGCAATGCCTCGTCGGCGTCATTGCCGAGCACCGCCATGACCTCGGCGACCGCGCGCGCGTCGCCCTCCAGGCGCTCGACTCTCCGGCCGACGATCTCCACCAGGCCACTGGGCAGCCGCGCCGTCCACTCTTCCTCTTCGCGAAACCGCCACGCACCATCCGGCGCGACGGCGAGCACGCCCTCGTCCACTAGCGCGCCAACCAACTCCGTGGCATAGAGGGGATTCCCGCCGGTCTCGGCATGAAGACGCGTGGCCAGCGCCTGGCGATCACCGGCGGGGAGCACCAGCATCGACGACACGAGCGCCTCGATTTCGTCGGGCGAGAGCGGCTGGAGCTTGAGCCGCCGGGCTCCCTGGGCGCCGCGCAGCGCCGACAGCTCACGCGGCGCGTCGTCGCCGTCGCCGGTGACCGCGAGCAGGAGGAGGATTGGGCCGGTCATGGCCGCGACCGCAGCCGCCACCGCCGACCTCGCGCGCGGAGAGGCCGCATCGAGATCGTCGAGCACCGCGAGCACCGCGCGCTCGCCGGCGACCGCACCGAGTGCCGCCGCGAGGGCTTCGCCGTCCGGCATCCTGCGGGTGCCGCGGCCCCCGAGGGTCGGGTATCGGTGCCGCAGGTCGGGCGCGATGTCGGCCAGCGCCGCCAGCGCTTCCGGCGCGGTGGCCGAGAACCCCGGCGCGGAGGCGAGGCTCATCACGAGCTGACGCAGCATGCCGTCGTCGGGTGCGCTCGAATCCAGCGCGAATGGGCGGATCGTCACCGCGGCAGCGGTGTCAGGACCGGCGGAACGGATGAACTCCTCGATGAGCCGGGTCTTTCCGATGCCGGTCTCGCCTTCGACCAGTACGGCCGTCCGCCGGCCGGCCCGGGCCGCCTCCCACGCCGCGGCCAGCTCGGCCAGCGCCGGCTCTCGGCCCACGAGGTCCGGCGAAAACAGTGCGGCCGATCCCGGCGCGTGACGGGGAACGGCGGCCGCCTGCTGCCGAAGCCGCTCCCCGAGTCGGCGAAGCTCAACGCCGGGCTCCGCGCCCAGCTCGGCACGGAGCACGGCGACAGCGGCGAGAAAGCGGTCGTGCGCCTCGACAATCCTGTCAGACGCGGTCAGCGCCTCGACCAGCCGCCGGTGTCCCAGCTCGTCGGCCGGCAGCGCGCTGACCCAGCGCTCTCCCCACGCCACCGAATCCGCTTTCCGGCCCCCTGCGGCCGCGGTAGTCATCAGGCTTTCGAACGCGCCGGCCAGGCGTCGCCGGAGACCCTCCCGCTCGGCCTCGAGCCAGGCGCGAAAGGCCTCTCCGCCGACGTCGTCGAGCCCCGCGAGAAATTCGCCTTTCCACCTGCTTACGGCCGATTCGACCCGCCGCGCGGCCAAGTCGCGCTCGAACTCGTCCACGTCGAGAGCGATCGCGCCGGGTAGCAGCCTGACCAGGTCGCCGTCGGCCTCGAGACCCTCTCCCACGACGCGCTTGATCTCTACCAGGGCCTGGCGGAGCGACTGCCTCGCGCGGACCTCCTCCCGGTCGCCCCAGAGAAGGTCGGCCAGCTCGAGCCGTGAGACACCGCGGGGTCGGCGATGCAGGAAGACGAGCAGCGCCAGGTCCTTCCGCCGGCTCGAAAGCGCCGTGTCCGGGCCCTCCAGTCGGGGAGGGCCGAGGGTGAGAAGGAGCGGTGGTGGCCCTGACACGTGCTTCACAGTCAACGCCTTGACGCCGTTCCTGACGCCGGTTTGCGGAACGAGTGGCATCTATGTCCATCGACGCTCACCCGAGGATATGACGATGACCGCTCGCATTTTCACCGCCACAGATGGGACGCCGGACCGCTTCGACTACTTCATGGTCCGGGTGACCCTGACCGAGGACGATGCTCGGCTGAGCGGTCTGGTCGAGCGGTTGGGCACGGGGGAGAAGCGCAGTTTCGGCTCCGGGCAGCAGCTCCTCTGGCTGGTCGGGGCCTGGTCGGACACCGAGTCAAATTTGCAGGCCCGAGCAGGCACCAGCAATCCCGGGAACGGAGCGTATCCGGTCCCGGAGTGACCGCCAGGGAAGCGCAGCCGGTAAGCAGAGTTTCGAGTTGTTCCGTCAAACGAGATGCGGGTGCCCGTTCGCGAAACCCCGACCGACCATCGTAGGAGGAGGATTTATGAGGCGAGGAATGCTGGTGGCAATGGCCCTGTCGATTCTGGCCGGTTCGTGGGAATTCGCCGAGGCGCAGGCCGCCCTGCCGGCCGGGACGGTGACGGATGTCGCGGCAGCCGCGGATACGACGGTGCCCGACACGACGCACCACAAGAAGGGCTTGTTCGGCAAGGCGAAGAGCGTGATGAAGAACAAGGTCGTGCAACAGGTCGTCAAGACAGCCGCCTGCACGATGGTGCCGGGAGGTCAGGCGATCGCCGGTGCGATCGACGCCGCCGCGGGAGCGAGCTGCATGCCGGGGTTGGGTGGAGCGGGAATGGGCGCCGCCGGCCTGGCTGGGGCGGGCGCGGGCATGGCAGCGGGAGGAACGGGGGGCGCCGGACTCGCGGGTCTGGCCGGTGCCCCGGCGGGTGGGGCGGCCGCTTACGCGCCCGGGATGGCCGTGCCGGGCATGGCGCCCATGGGCGCTTACGGAATGGGCGCAGACCCCAAGCCGATGGCCGACTGCATGGGGGTCACGGTGGAGGAGTACCAGGCCATGACCAACCCCACCGGCGGCGAAGCCAGAGCCATGACGAAGGATGAAATGAAGCGCGCGCAGAAACTGAGCAAGAAGGTGGGATCGGAGCGTCAGATGGGATGCAGCCAGCAGGTGGGGATGCAGCAGGCCAGCGCACAGATGGCGGCGATGCAGGAGATGATGTCCCGCGCCGCCGGTAAGAATCCTCCGGTCGACCCGGTCAAAACGAAGTAACCCACAAGGAGCGACTCCGTATGCGCGCCAGTATCCGTTCTCTCGGGCCGGTTTCCCTGCTGGTGGTGGCGCTGGTTATGCCGTTGTATGCCCAGCGACTCTCCCTCTCGCCCACGGTCGGCGTCTATATCCCGACGACGGAGCTGATCAAGGCCGCCAACGGGCAGCAATTCAAGCAGGAGATCGGTCTCGCGCTGGGCGGCCGCCTGGGCGTGTCGATCAGTCCCCGCTTCGGCATCGAGACCTCCATCAGCTACGTGCCGAGCAAGCTGCGATTCACTCTGGACCAGACCGCCACAACCTCGGACGCCAATCTGCTGTTCGGGACGGCTCGGGCCGCGGTGCACGTCATTCCGTTCACGAAACCGGTGTGGCTCACGCTCAACGCCGGCGCGAGCCTCGTCAAACGGGGCGGGGATGCATACCGCAATGCCGCTGACAAGACGGATGTCGGCGGCGTCGTGGGCGCCGCGGTCGGCTTCAATCTCGGGGCAATGCTCAGCTTCTACGTCGCCGCCGACGATTACATCTACGGCACCCGGATCGCCGATCCGACGCTGGCCACCAAGCAGGCCCAGAACGACATCCAGATCGCATTCGGCTTCGGCCTGCCGATCGGCGACTAATCGCCGCCAATCACATGAACGACATCGCTGAGGACATCATGCTGAACAGGCTCCGACTCACTTCCCTGGCGATTCCGCTGGGCGCCGCCGCGATGCTCGCGGGAAGAACGCCAGAATAGCCGCCGGGTGGAGCTGGTCAGGCTGTAGGATTCGCCAGGGGTTGGACGGCATGGAGTGCCCGCTTAGAATCGTCTACGAGGCACTCCATCCGAACATCCTCGTGGGGGATCCGTGAAGCTGACGGTGTGGGTGATGGCGATCGTGTTGACGTTGCCGGCCCAGGCGGTGGCACAGGGAAAGGTCGCCGCACCGATCGGGACGTGGAAGTTCGATTTGAAGCAGGGAGCGAAGAAGGACGGACCTCGCACGGTGATCGTCAGGCAGGACAGCAGCGCGAGCTACGGAACGCAGACGGTGCGCTGGCGTCTGAGCGGCGACAGTCTGGCGCTCGCTCTGGGTGGCGAGTGGGTGAACTACGGTGTCAAGCTGAAGGGCAAGCGGCTGATACTAGCCGGGGGAGACCTGAACGAACCGGTCACGTTCGACCTCATCGGGCCGCCGACCCC
The DNA here is from genome assembly GCA_038240975.1 of Gemmatimonadales bacterium. Lineage (GTDB taxonomy): Bacteria > Gemmatimonadota > Gemmatimonadetes > Gemmatimonadales > GWC2-71-9 > CAVVWJ01. The sequence continues at coordinate 586 of JBBRGF010000170.1, read as the reverse complement.
GCGGCCTGATACGGTCGCGGTGCCGCCCGATCCGGATTTGAGCCCATCGTAGGGTGGGAATGTCCGAACTTGGTCTCTCAGCGTTCACAGAAGGACAGGGCCCCCGGCCGCGAGAACGCAGCTGCCGCAGGATGCCGACGGCGAAGGGCCAGGGACCTGGTCCCGCCCGAAGCGAAGAGCAGTCTCCCGATTGCTAGCCTTCCTTACCGGGCGCAGCCAGCTGCAGCGCCGGCGGCGACCCGCCCCCAGCCGCACACCGCCGCCGATCTTCAGCTCGCCTTACAGCGCCAGCGCGTATTGTATGCGCGCCGGATGCACCAGCGCGATCGGCGGAAGCGGACACTCCTGAGGCGCCACGTGCAGCGCCCCGCGGAAGCCGGCGCGCCTGAGCGCCGGACCCACCGCCGCCAGCGCGTCTTCCACCGTGTTGCACTGCTGGCTCAGATGCGCCAGCACCACCGCCAGCAGTTCAGGGTGATGCAACTCCACCAGCAGCTCCGCCGCGGCACGATTCGACAGATGCCCGCCGGAACCCGCGATACGCCGCTGAACGACCGGCGGGTATTCGCTCGTCCGGAGCCTCACC
>JBBRGF010000169.1:0-7339 GCA_038240975.1 Gemmatimonadales bacterium | reverse complement strand
CGTTCCGCTGACCAGAGGAGCGCCCGCAATCCGATGAGCGCGCGTTCCTGCTGCGCGGAAACGCCGAAGGAACCGTCGGCCCGTTGTCGGGCGGCAAGGGCGGGCTCCGCCCGGCGCACTGCTGCTTGTGCCTCAGGAAGGCCCGTGGCCATGAGAGCGTCGAGTGCGTGGAAGAGATCGGTGTTCGGCCAGGTGCCGGACGCGTCCTGGTGGGCTGCTACGAGACCGACCAGCGTTGCGACCACGGTCCGGTGGGCCGGCCCGGCAAGCGCGAGCGCGTGCATGCCCGAGACGATCGTGTCGGGACCAAAGAAGCCGTTCCAGCTGGTCCATCCGGTGGCGAGCGCCGACAGGCTCCGGGTATGGCGGTGGACGGCTGGGCGCTCGGCGAAATCGGTGCGCAGTGCGGCGCGGAGCGCAAGACAGCTCAGCGAGAAACGCGCGGCCGGCTCGGCGCGGAAGACCTTTCCGTTGGGAAACGTGACGGGGGCGAGACGTACCCCCGGCGGCGCCGGCGAGAAGAACCCCTGCACGTAGTGCTCGCACGCCCGCTGGTGGTGACGCTCCTTGTCGCAGCCTTGGCCGAAGGCCCCCGGCCGATCCTGCAGCGCCATCACCCAACCCATCAAGCCGACAATCGAAGGGTCGCCAGGGCCGTGGCCAAGATCGCGCAGCTGGTGTACCCGCCAGACGGTCGGCAGGGTTGCACTCGATACACTGCCGTCGGCGCGGATGTCGGCCTCGAGACTGTCGGCCAGCTTGCGCGTCAGCTCGGCATCGGCCGAGCTGCGGGCCTGGAGCGCGGCGCGCGCAAGCAGTCCCTGCCTGGTACTCTCGCCGCTGAAATAGAGGGCGAGGCGGTCGAGAAGTTGTGATGTCACCGAAAAGAAGTGCGCCGCGGCTTATCTCCTCCGACCGCTCTTTCTTGCCTTCTTTCTCGCCGGGCGCTTGGCCGCCTTCTTCCGGGCAGCCTTCTTCGTCGCCTTCTTCTTCGTGGCTTTCCTGGCTGCCGTCTTCCGGGCAGGCTTCTTCGCAGATCTCTTCACGGACTTTTTCGCGGCCTTCCTGGTGGCCTTCTTTGCCGCCTTCCGGACGGTCTTCTTGGCCCGCTTGGTCTTGGCCGTGCGGCTCGGCTTTTTGGGCGACGAGGCTGTTCTCGCAGCCGTCGCCGGGGCTGAAGCCGGGGTTGGGGTAGGGGTCGTAAACGGGGTGGGCTCCATGGGGAGAGGATCCATCCAACCGGACCCCGACCAGCCCATTTCCATATAATGAAGGTCCGCCATCTCTCTCTCTCCTTCGAACGCGTTTGCGGCGTGGCCCGCCGTCGGTCGTCGGGCGTGCGGGCGCCTGCGGGGGAATCGGATAATAACTTGCACATCTTCGAAGCTTGTGCAAGGATTACCCCCATCCCTCTCCCCTCAACTCGTTGCCGGCGACCTCGTGACAGGCTTCCGAAGTGGATCGGCCCGCAGACTGTGCCGACTCCGAGAGCTGGCCCCAGTCCGGGCACTGGTCCTGACAGGCTTCGCCGCCGTGTGCGGGCCGGCGCCCTCCGGCGCACAGACCGCTACGGAGCTCCAGGTTACGCCCGAAACGATGACCCTCGGCGTCGGCCAGCGGCAGACGATATTTGCCGCTGCCTACGACCGTCAGGGCAACCTCATCCAGACGGCGAAATTCACCTTCTGGAGCTCCGATACGCTCATCGCCAAGGTCGGGCCCGGCGGCACCGTGACGGGGGTGAGTCCGGGGCTCGCCAAGGTCGAAGCGCGCCTCCAGGCGCGTCGGGCCTCTCTGGCCGTCCTGATCACCGGGAGCGAGCGCGGCGACTCGGGACGCGGCGCGGCACCCCGGGGTTCCGTGCTCGCGCTCGATCCCGCGTCGGTCGTGCTGCTGCCCGGCGAGAGCATGGTGGTGACACCCCAGGGGCTCAATGAGGACGGCACACCCGCCGACATCGGCGCAGTCTCGTGGAAGTCGCTCAAGCCGGAGATCGCCACGGTCGATTCGAGCGGCAGGGTCGGAGCCGTGGCTCCAGGCAAGAGCATCGTTCAGGCGATGACATCGAAGGGATTGATGGCGACGGCTCCCGTCGAGGTGGCCGGCGCGGCCGTGGCGCTCTCGGAGAGCCGTCTGGTACTCTCGCCGGAAGAAGCCGACACTCTTCGAGTCCTGGTGCCGTCTCAGGGCAACAGGGCGGTACGCGGCGCCGTCCGGTGGACCTCCGCCGACTCCGGCATAGCCGCCGTCGATTCTGCCGGAGTCGTCACGGCGCGCCGTCCGGGCCAGACGGAAATCGTCGCGGCAGGGTTCGGCGAGGAGAGCCGGGCGATGGTGCGTGTCCATCCCATGCCCGCGTCGCTCGTCGTCTCGCCCCGGCAGTCGCCGGCCTCGCTGGTCATTCCAGTTCGCGGCACACGGAAGTTCGAGGCACACGCCGAGACCGCCGATTCCGCGCCGATTCCCGAAGCGCGGATCATCTGGGAGATCGGCGACAGCGCGATTCTCGCTCGCGATGCCGCCCGGGGCACCATCATCGCCAGAGCACCCGGTACCACAACGCTCAGTGCGCACCTCAAGGGTTTCGAGCCGGTGGTCTGGAACATCTCGGTGGTTCCAGGCCTGCTGAGTATCGACCACTCGCGGGTCGGCGTTGCGCCCGGCGATCGCGTCTCACTTTCCGCCCGGCTGGTCGACGATCACGGCAGGGCGGTGGTGCTCACCGACCCCCTGAACTGGGCGAGCGACAAGGCCTCGGTCGCGACGGTGTCGCCCTCGGGAGAGGTGAGGGCCGTGGGCCCCGGCCGCGCAACGGTGACTGTCACGACGGCTTGGGGAGGGAAGGACACGACCGTGGTGTTCGTGATGTCCGACCTGGTGGTGGCCTCGAATCGCGGAGGCGTGCCGGGCATCTACCAGCTGTTCTCGAGCAGTCCCGACTCCATGGTTCCGATACTTACCGACAGCGCGGCGAACATTCAGGCAGTACCCTCGCCCGATCGAACCCGCATCGCCCTCAGCTCGAATCGGGGGGGAAGCTACGATCTCTGGGTGATGGACGCCGACGGGAATAATCTCCTTCGTCTCACCACCGACTCGGGCACCGAGGGCGAGCCGTCGTGGACCCCCGACGGAGCGCGCATCATCTACACCGCCTCGCCGAAGACCGGCCTGCCACAGATCGCCAGCATTCGGGCCGACGGCACCGATAGTCGGGCGCTTACCGCGCTCCCCGGCGGCAATTACTCGGCCGACGTCTCGCCGGATGGCGCGACTGTCGCCTTTGTCTCGACACGCGACGGCAGTGCCCGAATCTACGTGACCGCCATCAACGGCAGCGGACAGCGGCGGGTGACCAAGGGATCGGACCGAGAGTCGACCCCCCGCTTTCTCCCGAACGGTGACCTGGTCTTCAGCACGGAGAAGGGCGGGGGGAGTCGGCTGGAGCGTCTGGCCGCCGGCGCTCCGCGCCCCGTCACCGTGCTCGTGACCGACCAGCCGATGCTGGGGCTCGCCGTCTCGCGCGATGGAAGCCGTGTTGCCTACACGGCCGGAAAACTGGCGCAAGGCGGCAAGGGGAAGACGAAAATTGCACTGACTCTGCACCCTCTCACCGGCGGCAGCAAGCCCGCGCCGGTAACTCTCCGGCCCGGGGAGCAGATCCTCAGCGTCTCGTTCTGAGCGAATCGCCGCGATGAGGGCGCTGATCCTGACCGGAACGGGCGGGCTCGATCATCTGAGTGTGGCAGAGGTTCCGCCACCGCCACCGCCGGGGCCGGGCGAGGTGATGGTGCGCATGCATTCGGTCGCGCTCAACCGGCTCGACCTGTTCGTCGCCGCCGGCCTTCCACGCTCCAACCTTGCCTTTCCTCACGTCGTCGGCGCCGACGGGGCGGGGGTCGTCGAGAGCGTCGGGCCCGGCGTCGGCGGAGTGAGTCCAGGCGACCGTGTGATGATCAATCCCGGCATCGCCTGCGGGTGCTGCGCCGCCTGCGCCGACGGCGAGGAGTCGCTCTGCTCGACCCTCCGCATCGTGGGAGAGCATCGCGGTGGCACCGCCGCGGAATACGTGGTGCTCCCGGTGGAGAATCTGGCGCCGGCGCCGGCCGAGATGCCGTGGGCGCAGGCGGCCGCCTTCACACTGGCCACCCTGACCGCCTGGCGCATGCTGACGACGCGCGCGCGACTCGCCGCCGGCGAGACGGTACTCATCTGGGGCATCGGCGGGGGCGTGGCGATGGCGGCACTGCAGGTCGCCGTCCTGCTCGGCGCCACCGCGATCGTGACCAGCGGATCTGATGCCAAGCTCGCCGTCGCGAGGCGCGAAGGTGCGTCGGAGGTGATCAATCACGCCTCGGCCGACGTGCCGGCCGAGGTCCGCCGTCTCACCGGAGGCCTCGGCGCCGATGTCGTGGTCGACAGCGTCGGCGAGCAGAGCTGGCAGAAATCTCAGCGCGCGCTCCGGCGGGGCGGACGCCTCGTGATCTGCGGAGCCACCACCGAGCCGCTTGTCTCGATGGACCTCCGGCGGCTGTTCTGGCATCAGTGGAGCGTGCTCGGGTCCACGTTGGGTAATCGCCGCGAGTACGCGGAGATCGTACGGCTGGCGCATCAGGGCCGACTCTGGCCGGTGGTCGACTCCGCGGTTCCCCTTTCGGAAAGCCGCGCGGCGGTGGAGCGGTTGCACAGGGGTGAACAGACTGGCAAACTCGTGATCGAGGTGGCCTCGTGAACGAACTCTGGGATCGGCTGCGTATCGGCGGCCAGCAGCTCGGCAGCATCATGCCGGCACTGCTGGGGGCGTCGGTAATACTCCTCACCGGCTACTTTCTCGCCCGCCAGGTCCAGCGCTGGGCCGACGATGTGCTCAAGCGGCTGGACTTCAACCGCATGGCCGCGGCCGGTGGGCTCGATGAGGTGGTGGGTCGCACCGGATCCCGGCTCGATCCGGTGCGTGCGCTTGCCAAGCTCGTCTTCTGGCTCGTGATGCTGGTCGTGATTCTGCTCGCCAGCACCGCGCTGGGCCTCGAAAGCATCAATCAGATGTTCGGCACGATGCTCGGCTTTATCCCCACGCTCATCGCGGCGACTGTCATCGTGATCCTCGGCATGATCGTCGGTGAGTTCGTGCGGGGCGTGATCCTGGCTTCGGCCGGCACGGTTGCGGGCGTGCCCACGCTGGCCAAGATGGCAAAGGGCGCCGTGGTGCTGGTCTCGATATTCCTGGCGCTAGAGCAGGTCGGCGTCGCCGGTGAAATCATTACCTCGGCATTCACGCTTGTGGTAGGCGCGGTGGCGCTGGCCTTCGGACTGGCGTTCGGGCTGGGCAACCGCGAGCTGGCGGGCGAGATCACGCGGCGCTGGTACGAGGAAGGGCGCCGACGCGACCGGCCCCGCACCGACCGGCCGGGGCCCAACACCCCGCCCGGCGACGAGCCGCCGATCCTCGATTAGAGGCGGTGAACGGTCAACTAGAGGCGGTGAACGGTCAACGGTAAAGGGTGAAGGGGAACGGCGGTACTCACTTGAGCGTAAAGCGTCCCACGGTGCGCAGCCCGTTGGATTCCTTTACCGTGGCGTAGATGGCCCCGCTGTTGCCGAACCCCGCCAGCATGGCTCCCGCAGGAAATACGACCTCCCGACGCCATCCCTGCTTGTCGAAGACGTCGTAGGTGATGGGAGCGTCGTCCCTGGCGCGCGACCGCTGCAGCCAGACCTGGCCGTTGGGACGGCCGAGCGCGAAGTCGAACGGTGGCTTGGTGCTGGCGAAGGGATACACGATCTTGAGCTGCTGCGGCATGCCATATTGCTTGCCCTGTTCCCGCACCTGCGCCAGCACCCGATCACGGTCCATCTGCGTCACCGGAACCTTCGCGTACTCGCGTCCCTTCCCGCGAGTCCAAGTGCCGTTTGGCGCTCGCCAGTCTACCCGGTTCTCGTGCCCCCGCGCCACCCACGCCGTGCCATCCGACAACACGCCGAAGAAATCGTTTGGCGCGAACACGATCGCGGCCTCCTGAGTCTGCTCGCCGAAGATCGCGTCGCCGAATTCGGGCGATCTGAGATTCGCGACAGTGTCCACCTTGTTGCCCTTGAAGGCAATGCGCAGCACTGCGATGCTGTCGGGCCGGACGATCCTGCCCGGCTCGCCGCCGCCGATCACCGCCTGGTAATCGATCTTGTATCCGTGCCCTACGGTGTCGTATACCATCACCGGCGCCTGCCCGGCAAAGGGCGGGATCGGCAGGACGGAAATAGCCTTCCCGTTCTCGCTCCAGAGCGTCGTGCGCTGGGCGGCGAAGTCGACCAGCGCCAGCGTGTCGCCCGCGAGGTTCGCCACCCAGCCGGGAAACTTGTACTGCGCCGGCGGCGATTTGCTCGACAGCGAGTCCATTCGCGTGCCGAGCGTGTCCACCTTGCCAGTCTTGAGATCGGCCCGCAGAAAGAGCTTGCCTTTCGTGTCGGCGAATGCCACCCGCCCATCCGCGAGCTCGACGACGTTGCTGAGCTGCCCGAACGTCACCGGCAACTTGGCATCCAGGGCGACGGCGCCCTGACTCTGGGCCGGCTGGCAGGCGCATACCGCAAACGCCGTGAATGCACCGAGAGCTGGGATCACCTTCATGCGGCAAGTCCTCCGGTAAAGCGGTATGTGAGCCCGCGGCTGCCGTCAGCGCGAGGCAGTGTCCGCCGGAATCGCGAAGCGCAGGAGATGGGCGCCGTCGCGAGCCGGCTCGGCCACGAGCAGCACGCCATTGCCCACGGCGACAATACGTCCGTGTCCCGGTACGTGGATCTCGCGACGCAACCGCCCCTGCCGGTCTACCACGTGGTACCTGCGCGCCGAGTCGATGGGCGCGCGGCTTTTCTCCAGCCACACGTCGCCCGACGAGCTGGTGAGTCCCGACTCGAACGGTGGTTTGACCGCCGCAAAGGGCAACTGTTCCGCCGTGCGTCTCAGCTCCGGTGGAAATCTGCGGAGAAACAGCTCGCGGTCGTAGCGTGTCACCTCGAGAACGCGATCGGGCAGCGGCTCTCCGCGATGCCAGGCTCCGCCGGGATCGCGCCAGTCGACCCGGTTCTCGTATACCCTCGCTACCCACAGTGATCCGTCGGGCAGTACACCCCAGCGGTCGGAGCCGCTGAATACCCGCCTTTCGAACCGTCGCCCCGCGTCGCCCATGATCTCGGCGAGATCGGCCGGCGCGAGGCGGGCGAGCGTGTCGGCCGCGGCGGCGCCCGGCGCCGCCCCCCACACCCCCCCCGGAAAGCGATTGCCCAGGCCGGCGGGGCCCCGACGGGGGGGCAGCGCGGAGTAAAAACGGCCCAACGCCACGCG
>JBBRGF010000168.1:0-7349 GCA_038240975.1 Gemmatimonadales bacterium | reverse complement strand
AGCTGACGGTCCGTGAATCCTGCCGCCTGGAGGGTAGGCCAGAATCGGTTACCGGGCCGAGCGAAATGATGACCACTGGCAGCCGAGTACAGGCCGGGGTTGATGCCGCAGAAGAGCACGACGAGCCCGGGAGCGATCAGGTCCGGAACGGTGCGGCCCACCGCCGTAGCGATTTCCGCTTTGGTCGGTTTTCGATACATAGTGACGCCTTCATGGTGACGTCTTCAATGAAAGCGAGCGACAATCTGTGACATTCGTACGTTCACATCCGAGACGCTCCGAGGTTGCCGATGCCCGCCGAAATTCCAATATTTCCTCGCCAACTATTTACCGCAAAAGGAGGCCCTCATGGAAAAGAAAGCGCAGGCGATCCCCAAGGGGTACCATACCGTCACGCCGAGCATCTTCGTCGCAGGGGCGGCGAAGGCTATCGATTTCTACAAGAAGGCGTTGGGAGTCGAGGAAGTGAGCCGGTTTCCAGGCCCGGACGGAAACATCATGCATGCAGAAATCCGAATCGGCGACTCGACCATCATGCTCGGCGACGAGATGCCCGAGCAGGGCGGCAAGGGTCCGAAGTCGTACGGTGGCACACCGGTCAGCTTTTTCGTGTACGGCGAGAATGTGGATGCGGCCTGGAAGCGGGCTGTCGATGCCGGCGCCAAGCCGATCGTGCCGCTCGCCGACCAGTTCTGGGGTGATCGCACCGGGTGTCTCGAGGACCCGTTCGGCCACCAGTGGTGGCTCGCTCAGCATATCAAGGATTTGACGCCCGCAGAGCTCGAGCAGGGCGCCCAATCGTACTTCTCGCAGATGCAACCGGCGTCGTAACTCCGCACATAGTAACGAGCGGCTCCACGGCGAGCTCCCCGGGCATCGGGGGCTCGCCGTGTCGTCTCTGCATGCCAGGGCAGCGGAAGAAAGGCTCTCAGGAGGTCGTCATCAGCACCGGTGCATGGTCACTGGTGCCGACGTCGGCCTGCACCACACAGCTCGTGGCGCGAGCGGCGAGGCCTGGTGACGCGAGCAGATAGTCCAATCGCCAGCCGATGTTGCGGGCGCGGAGGTTGCGCCAGGGTGCCCACCAGGTGAACAAGCTGGCGTTGTCGGGATCCATCGCTCGCCCCACATCGGTCAATCCCGTACCGAGCAGGGTTTCGAACAAGGCCCGCTCCTCCGGTCGCTGCCCGACGGCCATGGGCTTTCGCTCCCTTGGATGCACGTCCATCTCGGTGCGCGCGATGTTCACGTCGCCGCATAGCAGCAGCTCGCGACCGTTGGTCCGGAGCCCCCGCGCCCACTCCGACAGCCGCGTGAGAAAATCGAGCTTCGCGGGATAATCCTTTCCGCCGTTGGGGACATACATCGAGGCCACGGTCAGCGTGCCGAGCTCCACGGTCACGATGCGGGACTCGAGGTCGAACGGCGGATGGGTGTAAATCGGATCGCCGGGAAATGTCGCTTTCAGAAGTTGCAGCGACACTCCAGAGTAGCCCTTGCAGCAGTGCCAGAACGAGTGGTAGTCCTGCCGCTGTACCGCCTCCGGAACCTGCGCCAGCTCCGCTTTCAGCTCCTGCAGACAGACGATGTCCGGCCGGTCGCGCTCCAGCCACTCCTCGACCTGGGAGGCGCGGGCGCGGATTCCATTGACATTCCAGGTGGCGACCTTCATGAGCTTCCGAGCCGAGGTGGTTGGGGAGGTCCGCCCGAATGGACCGCCGACATGTTCTGCAATCTGGCGCAGTCCGCTCGGCCGCTACAAGCCCGTGTATTCGCTCGCGCGGGTTTCGGCGTCGCGCTAGGTTGCGGTGATCTTCATCGTGCGCGAGCGTGCAGCCGGAATCGGAGGGCTACGATGTGACGGCGCGGACGAGTCATTTCATGAGAAACCGGCGCCGCGTGCTACTGACGGTGGGTGCCATTGCCGTAGGCCTCGCCCTGGCTGTCCCGCAGGGCCTTCGCCAGCACGTCGGCGAGGACTTCGCGGTGTTCTGGCAGGCCGGGCGGAGCTTCGCCACCGGCGGCCCGCTCTATCACGGCTACCTTCCGGGCGCCCGGCAGTTCAAGTACCCGCCCTTCGCGGCGCTGGCCTTCACGCCGCTGGCCTTGTTCCCGCTGCCCGCGGCCGCGGTGCTGGTCTCGCTCCTCAACCTCGGGCTCTGGATCGCGGCCGTCCTCCTGACATGGGACATCGTCGCCCTCTCCTTTCCCGCACGTAACCGCTCCCACGTGCCGCTCGCTCTCGCCGTGCTGCTCAGCGCCCAATTCTTCCTCGACAACTTCCATCACGTGCAGGTGAATGAGATCATCCTCGTCCTGGTGCTGCTGGGAATTCGGGCCTCCCTGCTCGGCCACGACGTCCGGGCGGCTGCCGCGATCGTGACCGCCACGGCGATCAAGATCACACCGATCTTCTTCGCCGCCTGGCTCGTGATCCGGGGAGGGCGCCGCGCGGCACTCGCGGCGATCCCGATCGCGCTCGCATGCGTACTGGTGCCGCTGGTGCTTCGGGGTCCGGCGAGGGGGGCGGACGAGCTGGTCGAGTACTACCACACGTTCCTGGAGGGACATCAGCACGGCGAGATCGGAGCGTACACGGCGGGTCAGAACGTGGCGGGACTGGTGAGCAGGATGACGCGCAGACCCGCTGCCAGCGAGGGGACTTCCTACCAATACGTTCCTGCCAGCGAGCGCACCGCCCAGCTCGTCTACCAGGGGCTGTGGGTCGCGATCCTGCTGTTGTTTCTCATCGAGCTGATCGCGCTCAGGATGCGGGAAGCGCCGGTATCGGCGTTCGAGCTGGCGATGGTCTTTCTCACCGCCCTGCTGCTGAGCCCGATCACGTTCACCACCCATCTCGTCCCGCTGCTGTTCGTGTTCGCCGTAGCCGTCTCCATTCGGCCTGAGACAATCCGCGGGCCGGCACGCGTCCTCGCGCTCGTGATCTGTCTGGGTATCGCGGCGACCGGGCTGAGCGGGCGCGACCTCGCTGGCAGCACCGTGTACCTGGGTGTCGCCGGATACAGCATTCACGCCTGGACGATGCTCCTGCTGCTCCTCGTCATGGCGGCGCTGGCAGGCCGGGAGCGGCTGGGCGCACTTCCTCCCGAAGCGGCGCGGTAGCAGTGTTCATCATAGCTTTGGGCGCATACCTGTGGGTGTTGCCGCTGCTTTCGCCCGCCGGCGGCGACTCGGTCTACGGTGTCGTTCACGATGCCGCGACGGGTGACCCGCTCGCGGGCGTTCAGGTCGAGGCGCAGGCGCTCGGCGGGACCGTCACCGACCGCACCGGCTTGTACGTCATTCGCACCTCGGGCCAGGGCTTCCAGCGCCTGCGTTTCAGTCGCCGCGGCTTCGAGGTGTTCGCCGTGGACGTCACGGTGCCGGACCACCGGTCGCTGGAGGTGAACGTGGCGCTCGATCCGGTGCCCGTCACCCTTCCTCCGATCAGCGTCGCCGCTCCCTCCGCGGCTTCGGCCGGTACCACCCGTGTCGAGGTTACCGAGATCGGACTCCGCCGGTACAGCCTAGAGTCGCTGCGCTCGGACCCACTGGTCTCACCCGACGACCCGCTGATGGCCGCGGTGAGTGAGCAATCCGCCGGCGCCCAGCCCGGCGCCTTTCGTCCGCTCCGGGTGCATGGCGGCTCAGGCGATCAGAATCTCGTGCTCCTCGACGGACTCCCGGTCTATGGACTCGCCCACCTCGGTGGCAGCGCCGGCGCATTCGATCCCGACCTGGTCGGACGGGTCGATCTGCACACTGCCGCGCCTCCCGCCGAGTACGGGGGCCGACTCTCCAGCGTGCTGGACCTCCACTTGCGCTCGCCCGACCGGCATGGCGTTCACCTGAGCGGCGCGTTGAGCCAGGTCGCCGTCCGCCAGTCGGTGACTGCGCCTCTCGGCACCCGCGGCGCGTTTCAGTTGAGCGTCCGGCGCAGCTACCGCGGGCTCTTTCCCGGCGACGTGAACGACACAGAGCAGAATGGCTTCGGGGATGCACTGCTGCATGCGTCGTTTGCCGGGGCACGCGACCGCCTGTCCGTCTACGCCGTCGGCGGCTCCGACAACCTCGTCTTTCCGACCGTGCCGCACCTGCAGGACGACCAGTTCCACATCGGCAACGGGTTCGATTGGTCGCAGCGGACCGCGGGGCTCGTCTGGCGCCACCGCCTTCGGAGCGGGCACAGCTTGGACACGCGGGTGTGGGACGCCCGGGCCCGGGCAAGGATTGGCTGGGGAGTCGGCTCCCTGCGGCAGGATGTAGCCAGCACCGTTCACGACATGGGCATGAGCCTGGAGTTATCGCCGGCGGATCCCAACGCCGCCGCCGTGCTCGGTCTTTCGGTATCCCGACTCAGCACACGCTACGCGCTCGCCGCCGCGTCGGGCGGCGCGCGGACAGCAACGCTCCGCCTTACGTCGGCGCCTGTTCTGCTTGGCGTGTTCGGACAGGATCGATGGCGTTTCGGACGCCGAGGGTCGGTCACGGCTGGGTTGCGAATCAACTCTGTCGGCCTGCATGGTGTCCTGCTCGAGCCGCGACTCTCCGGCCGATGGGACGTCACGGGCCGTGTGTCGCTGTTCGCCGGTTACAGTCGTATGCATCAATTTGTGCAGTCGTTGCGCAATGAGGAGTCGGTGCTCGACTATGCGGTCGGTGCCGAGCTGCCATTGGCTGCCGGCGCCGGGGGAGCGGACGCCGCCGAGGCCGATCAGGTCTCCGGCGCGATCGTGGCACGGATCGGCGCCAGGTCGACACTTCGGCTCGACGGGTACGCGCGGTCGCTCCGCCATCTCCTCATCGTTCCTGCCGGCACCACCGGGCCCTTCGCGCGCGAGGCACCCGTGTCAGGATCGGGCAGCGCGCGCGGAGTCGACATCGAGCTGACACAGGAGGGGCCCGTTCTTGACCTGCACTTTTCGCTGGGGGTCCAAAAAGGAGACCGCCGCGTGGGCGGTCAGCCGTTCACTCCTGGAGCGTTTCGGTCCCTCCGGCTGGCCGGCGGCGCCGGATTCCACGTTGACAGCCGGACCGTTCTGCGACTCGCCGGATGGGTGGCGAGCGGGGCGCCCACCACGCCGATCGCCCAGGAGGTAGTCTGGGGCACGCCCGGCGTGCTCTCTGTGGGCAGCGAGATCGAGGGCACTCCCGAGACCGTGGGTGGCGCACTCAATCCGGATCGTCTCCCCGCCTACTGGCGCGTCGACGCAGGGCTGGTGAAAGACTGGCGCATCATCGGGCTGGGCAAACTCGGCACACTCACCACTTCGCTGACCGTCTCCAATCTGTTCGACGCCCGGAATCCCCTCGGCTATGCGATCCTGCCTCTCCCGGGTGCCCGGCGCGCGCTGTACTTCCCTTCCCGAACCTTCGGCGTGCAAGCGGGCTGGAACTTCTAGTAGCTGTCACAAACGGCGTCCTCGACTCGTTCCTGCTTCGTCGAGACAGCTAGCCGAGGAGACAGAGCTTGCCAGCAGAACCCCTGATCCACACCCGACTCTCCGGTTCGATATCGGAGCCAACGGAGCGCGCGGAATCCGTGTCGTTCGATGAAGAGTTCCGGACTCTGTTCGATAAGAGGTTTGGAAGCCTGTACGGCTACATCCATCGCCTCACCGGCGACGCCGAGCTGGCGGATGACGTTGCCCAGGAGACCTTCGTACGCCTCTACGGCCGCGGCGCGATGCCCGACACACCGTCGGCGTGGATGGTGTCGGTCGCGCATAACCTGGTGCGAGACGAGCACCGGCGGGCGGAGCGGCGGCGGCGGCTTCTCGCCATCTGGCAGGCGCCACCGTCGGCGGAGCCCGAAGCCGAGAAGCATCTGCTGCTGAGCGAGCGCGCGGTCGAGGTTCGCCGGGTGCTCGGAACGATCACAGGAAGGCAGAGTCAGCTCCTGCTTCTCCGCCACGCAGGATACTCCTACGGAGAGATCGCGCGGGCGCTGTGCATCGCACCGGGAAGCGTCGGCACGCTCCTGGTCCGGGCGACCAAGGCGTTCGTCGAGGCATACGGAAAGGTGAGCCATGCATCCGACTGACGGCGAGCTGATGGGAATCATCGACGAGTGGACCGACCCTACCGGGCAGCCCGAACTCGAGCGCCACGTGAAGATCTGCGAGCTGTGCCAGACGCGGCAGGCGGCCCTCGAGCGCGACCGGCTAGCCGTGGAAGCGCTTCTCGGAGCGCTCGAGAGTCCGGCTCCGGCGCGCGCGGTGGAGTCGATCGTCCATCGCTCGCGGCGGCGGAACGACCGCAGGCGGTTTGTCGCGGCGGTCGCCGCACTGTTCGTGGCGACCGCCGCCGCCGCCACGATTCGGGCCGGCGGCGTGCACGAGATCTTTGGGCCGCTCACTGCGGCCCGGGCGCCTGTCGCGGCCCCCGCTCCGAGACCTTCGCAGGCCGCCGAGGCGCCCATTGGGGTGGCGCTCGAGCCGGCGAGCGACGTGAAGATCGAGTTCGCCGCCGCGCAGGTCAAAGGCGAGCTTCGCATCGCCGCGGATGAAAGCCCCAGGGTGACGGTGACCGCGACGGAGCCCGTCCCGTACACCGTGCGGTCGGGAGCGGTGTGGCTCGAGAACAAGGGCAGCCGGGCCAGCTACCGCGTCACCCTGCCGAAAGCTCTCGCCCGCGCCACCATCCTCGTCGCCGGTCGGGTGGTGTTCTCGAAGAAGGGCTCGAGCATCGTCACCGAGGCTCTTCGCATTGGGGACGGCTTCAGCCTCCCGCTCGCCTCGCCGGGGCCGACGCGATGACGCGGGCGTCGGCCGGAGTAGCGCTCGCGTTGGGGCTGGCCGCGGGCGGCGCGACGTCGCCACTCGCGGCCCAGATGCTCGAGACCGAGACTGCGCGCCCTCTCGGACGGGGCGTGTTCGAGGTGAGCGGCAACTTCGAATATCAGACGTCCTCCGAAGGCCACGAGGCCGCCGTACCGTTTGCCGCGGAGTACGGGCTCACCGACCGTCTCGAGCTCCTGGTCGAGCCGGTGGCCTGGACGTCGATTCGCCCGAAGGCCGGTGCCCGGGCGACCGGGGTCGGCGACCTCGAAGCAACCGCCACCTGGCTGGCGCGCGCCGAAACCCCGGGGGTGCCCGCCATCGCGCTCGCGGCCGAGGTAAAATTTCCCACCGCACACAATACGCTCATAGGCACGGGCAAGACGGATGTCGCGGGCTATCTCATCGCCAGCAAGCACTGGGGCCGGCTCGATACCCACGCCAACGTGTCCTACACCGTCGTGGGGGGCCCCGCGGGCGCCCCCCACCAGAAAAAATAAGGTTTGGCACGGGGGGGCGGGTGGGGCTGGAATGTATCAAAACACGTGTTAGGAGGAATACAGGCCAACA
>JBBRGF010000167.1:0-7396 GCA_038240975.1 Gemmatimonadales bacterium | reverse complement strand
CACCGGAAGGTACTGATTGGAGACTTCGGTTGGCGGGGCGACGATGAGAAAGAAATTCGATACCGGGGCGGAGTCGATCGCCTGAAAATCGGTTCCCTCCCGCTTGTGGCCGTATGCCAGACGCAGGTGGCTCACTACCAGCGACCGGCAGTGCGGAATGGCGATGCCGCGGCCCACACCGGTAGAGCCGAGGGTCTCGCGGCGCTGCAGCATCCGCAGCAACGTCTCACTCGATCGATCGTCGAGCCTGAGCAGCCCGACGAGCTCCGCGAGCACCTCGTCCTTGGTGGCGGCGTGGAGGTCGAGCGAGACCGCATCGGGGCTGAGGAAATCGGTGAGTTGCATGGCGGCGGCAACCTATATCCGCCGCACTGGAGTGTCAAAGCCGAAGCCGAAGCACGACCGGAACTCTGAGCTGGTCGGGCCGCGTGACCTCGCCGGTTTCAGCGAACCGCTCCCACTGGCTGTTGGCGATGTAGAACAAGTCGCCTCCCACCACGACGCCCAGTGTGGGCTCGGAATACTTCGGATGCATCCGCTCCAGGACCTCGGCGCCGACCAGACTATCGCCGCGTGCATCGAGCGTCAGCCGGATGACCCGGTGCGGCTCGACGCCGTTCTGGACGCCGACCAGCCTGCCCCGCACGAAGTAGAGCCCGTCGATGCCGAGCGCGAGAACGCTAGGCCGGCAGGGCAGGAGCACAACCCTCTTCGACGCCATGTCGATCGCGAGGATGCCGCGAGAGTAATCGGCGAGGTAGAGCGTTCGCTCGTCGGGCGTAAAAGTCAGGCCCTGGGCCGAAAGCAGCAGCGGAGAGTCGATGAACCGCTCGAGGCTGTCGGCGCCCGACGGAAGGCGCCAGACAATGGGTGCGCGGCTGTCGCTCGCATAGACGTCGCCATTGCCCGCGATCGTCAAGTCGCCGAGCGCATGGGGGGAGTTGTCTCGAATGACGAAGCGTCCGGTCAGCTTGCCGGTTGCCAGCTCGAATCGCAAGAGCCCGCTCCGTCCGAGGTCACCGGGCGAAAAGTTCTCCATCTGGGGCACGGCCGCCGAGGCGACCCAGAGGACCCCTCGCGCCGGGTCGACCTTCATTCCAAGCGGGGCCCAGAGTCCGTCACGCCCCTGGCCGATCCAGTCGGCCGCCCGTCCGGCGCTGTCGACCCGTACGATCTTCCGGTGATGAACGCTGCCTATGAAGAACGCGTGGCTGCTCGGGTCATACGCGATACCTTCCGTCAGAAGGTCCTTCTCCGGAAGGGTAAAGGCGACCTTGCTCCTGACCACCGGCGCGCGGTTCGCATCCAGCTCGCGCCTCACGCGCGCATAACCCGCAGCCCTGGGCAAGGCCGCGAGATCGGAGTCGGCCGCGATGTCGGCGAAGTATCCGAGCGAGGCGAACCGCCGAAGCGTCGCGATCGCCATGGCATCGTCACCGCTCAGCGCATACGCGCGGGCGAGCGCGTACATCACGCCGCCGTGCGAGGGTCGCAGCCGCTCTGCGCGCTTCGAGTGCTCGAGGAAGGCGGCATAGTCGTGCGACTGGTAGGCCGTGGCCGCCTTGCGGTATTCCGCGCGTGAGGCAACGATCGGATCGGCCTGCGCCTCCGCGACGCCTGCCCAGACCAGGACGAGGCAGACCAGCACTGTTCGATCCATCGCCGCTCCATCGTGTCGTGTGGGAAGAAGCCCTTTAAGCGATACGGATGCCGCCCCTTGCCGGTTGCATTTCCATTCCATTGCCACCCGCGAGGCCCCCAAGTATTTTCTCCCCATGCAGTTGCCCTATCCATCCGCGCATTCGTTCCCCCTCATTCTGGCACCGATGGCCGGAGTGTCCGAGCCCCCGTTCCGGCAGATCTGCCGCGGCATGGGCGCCGACGTGGTGCTGTCGGAGTTCCTCTCCTCCGAAGCTATCCGCCGGCGGATCAGGAACACGCTGGAGGGCGCGGAGTTCGAGCCGGTGGAGCGGCCGATCGGCATCCAGATCTACGGCGCCAATCCCGAGGCCATGGCCGAGGCAGCCGGACTCATCACCGAGCACTACCGGCCCGAGTTCATCGACATCAATTTCGGCTGCCCCGTCAAGAAGGTGGTTCAGCGCAACGGCGGTTCAGGATGCCTCCGCGATCTCGATCTCGTGCAGCGCATCATCCGGATGGTCATCGGGGCAACGCATCTGCCCGTCACGGTCAAGACCCGAAGCGGATGGAGCGACGACACGCGCGATCCGGTGGGTATCGCGCTCCGTATGCAGGACGCCGGGGCGCGGGCCTTTACCCTGCATGCCCGCACCCGCACGCAGATGTTCTCGGGCAAGGCCCAGTGGGACGAGATCGCCAGGGTGGTCGAAGCCCTGGAGATTCCGGTGCTCGGCAACGGAGACATCTCCACCGCCGAAGACATCATCCGCATGCGCGACCACACTCGGTGCGCCGGCGTGATGGTGGGGCGGGGTGCATTCGGCAATCCGTGGCTGTTTCGCGATGGACAGGCGCTGCTGGCGGGCAAGGCGGCGCCTCCGCCGCCTGACGCCCGCGAGCGTTTCACCGTGGCGCTCGAGCACGCAAGGCTGGCCCTTCGCCTTCAGGGCAACACGCGAAAGACCGTTCTCGAGTTCCGGAAGCACCTCGGCTGGTATACCCGCGGCCTGCACGGCTCGGGCGAGCTGCGGCAGCGTCTCTTCTCGATCGAGTCCATCGCGGAGGCGGAGACCATCTTTCTCAACTACCTCGAGCCGGTCGCCGCGGTGGCGTGAGAGCCGAGCAGATCGAGGCTCTGCTCGCCGATGTCGCCGAGGGGCGTCTCGCCCCCGAGGCGGCGATGAGCCGGCTGCGTCACTTTCCCTTCGAAGATCTCCAGTTCGCCCGCATCGACCACCATCGCGCGCTCCGCCAGGGGCAGCCCGAGGTGGTCTTCTGCGAGGGCAAGACCGCCGGCCAGGTCGTGGCCATCTGTGAGCGGCTCGAGGCCGCAACCGGCGGCTTTCTCGGCACCCGCGTTCCGGAGACCACCGGCACGGCCCTGCGCGCCCGCTTTCCGGAGATGGTGTGGAATCCACTCGCCCGAACCGCGCACCTCGCTTCACCGGCTGAATCAGTCACGCCGGATCGGTCGACCATCCTCGTCGTGTCGGCCGGCACCAGTGACCTGCCGGTGGCCGAGGAGGCGGCGGTGGTCGCGGAGGCGTTCGGGCACACCGTCGAGAGGCTGCACGACGTCGGCGTCGCCGGACTGCACCGGCTTCTCGCCGCCGGCGATCAGCTCTCCAGGGCCAGCGTCATCATCGTCGTGGCGGGTATGGAAGGAGCGTTGCCGAGCGTAGTGGGTGGACTCGTGTCGTCGCCGGTGATCGCGGTCCCCACCAGCGTGGGATACGGCGCCTCATTCGGAGGACTCGCCGCGCTGCTCGGCATGCTCAACTCCTGCGCCGCCGGCGTTACGGTGGTAAACATAGACAACGGGTTCGGCGCGGCGGCCGCGGCGAGCAGGATCTGCCGCCCGTGACCGTTCGCACCGTGCTCGAGCGCAGCGCCGCCGGCTTCCAATGGCTCGACGTGGTCAACCCCTCGCCCGAGGAGCTGTCGGAGATCGCCGCGACCCACAACATTCAAAGCGTCTCGGTGCAGGACTGCCTCGACCCCGAGCACCTGCCCAAGTTCGAACAGTTCGATGACTACGCCTTTGCCATCATCCGCGTCTACGACGAGCAATCGGACGACTTGTGCTCCACCGTGCAGGAGCTGACCCGCAAGGTGGCGATCTTCTATGCCCCCGCGTTCCTGATCACGATCCACCGGAAGGATCAGCCGTGGCTCGCGCAGATCGAGGAGCGCGTCGCCGCCGAAGTGCCGCGCAAGGAGTCGCCGGACCGGGATCTTCTCCAGATGCGCATCCTCGCCAAGCTGCTCAATGCCGCCGCCGACACCTACTCGCCGCCGCTCGAGGCACTCGAAGTCCGCATCGACGCCTTCGAGGAAGCGGCCTTCGAGGGGTCCGACGCCACCAGCGGCGCCCTCGCGCGGTCGCTCCGTGAGATCCATCTTCTCAAGCGGCAGGTGACGCTCGTCAAGCGGCTGCTCTGGCGCTTCCTCGACGTGACGCAGCGTCTGACACCGCAGAGCGGGCGTGCGGCTTCGCTTCTCCGTGACGTCCAGGAGAACGTGGAGAGCTACCACTTTTATGCCGACGAGCTGCTCGACGACGCGAATACCCTTCTCAACATTCAGCTCTCTCTCGCCACCCACCGGACCGGTGAGGTGGTGCGGGTGCTGACGGTCTTCAGCGTCTTCTTTCTCCCGCTGACGTTCATCGTGGGAGTCTACGGAATGAACTTCCAGTTCATGCCCGAGTTGCGAGAGCGCTGGGGCTATCCCGCGGTCCTCGCGGCGATGGCCGTGGTGACGCTCGTCATCTATCTCTGGTTCCGCCGAAGAGGGTGGCTGAGGGAGTGACATTCCTCGTGCTGCTCCTGGCTCTGGCCCTCGGGACGGCCGCCGGATGGTGGCTCGCCCGCCGCCGGGGAGCAGTGCCGCTGGCGCCCGGCGTCGGACCTCATCTCCTTCCCGAGCCCGCGCTCGAATGGCTGCGCCGATCGCACGAGGCGCTCGGTGTCTGGGTCGCGGAGATCGATCCGCGAGAAGAGGGGCCACGGGCCGAGCGGATCGTAGACGCCGAGCGGCTGGAAGTCTCGCAGATCGTCGCCGTGGACCGCCGGCTCGAGAGGGCACGCGATCAGGAGCAGAGCGGAGTGGAACGGATGGAGACGGGAATCCTCGTCTTCCACGCAGCCGCAGGAGCCGCGGTCGGTCTGCTGCTCCCTGTCGTGGCCGACGGTGCGCGGCTCGTCCTGGCCGAAGACGACCTCAAGCGGCTGCTCGACGGAGTTCGACGGCGCCCGCAAATCGTCGAGCTGGCACAAGCCCAGGCGGACGAAGCGTCGCCCGAGTCGGCCAGCAGTGTCGGGCTGCGGCTCGCCTATCAGCTCGAGCGGGCGCTCGGCGGCGAGGTGGTGGTCGCGGCCCGGGAGCTGCCCGACACGCTCATCCGCGATCCGCGAGCCCCTGATCTCCGCGTTCGGGTGATCGGTGTCTCGGGGCATGGCGACCGACGGCTCCTCGACACCTTTCTTCCCGAAGAGAGCGCGCTCAGCGCCGTCGCCCTCGGGCTCCGGGAAGAGGGTTCGATCGACGGCGATCCTCTCGGCGGCGCCGTGGCCGACCGCCGCCAGAGGCCGGTCGCGGTGTTCCTCCGGCAGATACGATCGGCTGGGGAGACGGTCGGCGCCGTGGCGCTCTGGCCGCAGGGCGGGCGACCGCCGGCGGGCGCCGCGGAAGCCGAGCTCACCGCGGCGCTCGATAGCGCCGGGCCCAGGCTGTATCGGGCCCGCAAAGCCGACCAGCAGCGCTCCCGCGCGACCGCCGACCGGCTCACCGGCCTCCTCAACCGGAGAGGGTTGGAGGAAGTGATGGCGCGGCAGGGAGGGGCGAAGACGGGATCGCTGATCTATGCCGATCTCGACCGCTTCAAATCGCTCAACGACACGCTGGGCCACCCCGCGGGCGATGCGGCGCTGGTGCACTTCGCCAAGATCATCCTGGCTCAGATCAGGGCGGTCGATGCGGGCGCGCGAGTTGGCGGAGAAGAGTTCGCCATCTGGCTTCCAGGCACCGAGCTCGATGCCGGGATCCGCATCGCCGAGCGCATCCGGATTCGACTGAGCACTACGCCGTGGGACTGGCAGGGCAAGGCGTGGCCGATGACGGCCTCGTTCGGCGTGGCGGGCAGTCCCGAAACGAGTCAGAGCCTCGCCAACCTGGCCGCGCAGGCCGACGCGGCGCTCTACGTGGCCAAGAACAGCGGGCGGAACAGGGTGGAGCGGGCGGGGAGCGCGTAGGCGCCGCGCGACCATTCGCGCGTAATAATGATTACCCCTTCCAAAGGCATCCTCGAGAAACTGGAGGATGCCGTTCTCTTGCCTCCCCGTTGTCCAGGAGACCATCATATGGGCATGGCCGCGCCAATCTATTACACCGCCGATATGGTCCGAGCCCTTCCCGACGACGGGAACCGCCACGAGGTGGTGCACGGGGAATTGCTCGTGACCCCGGCGCCGAGGCCATGGCATGAGGTGATCGTGGGGCGATTGAGCGACGCACTCCGTGCGTATCTGCGAAGCGAGCCCGTAGGCTTCGCTTTTGCGTCCCGTTCGGATATCTCGTGGGGATCCGATACCATGGTCGAGCCCGACGTGCTGGTGGTGCCGCTGGAGCAGGCGCGCACGCTGGAATGGGCTCGCATGAAGAATCTACTGCTCGTGGCCGAGGTGCTGAGTCCGTCTTCGATGCGGGCCGATCGCTTCACCAAACGCGTGGAATACCAGCGGCAGGGAATGCCGGTGTACTGGGTAGTCGATGCCGATGAACGAAGGGTGGAAATCTGGCGCCCCGGCGACACCTTTCCGCGGTTCGAGCAGGAGCGGCTCCTCTGGCATCCCGAGGGCGCCACTCAGCCTTTCGGTCTCCCGCTTGCGGACCTCTTTGCACCGCTGTGACTTAGTCCCCGTGACCGTGCCGAGTCTATCCTTACCACGTCCTGCTCGACTATATTTGTGATGCCCGGGGGCGACTGGCTTCGACGGGTTTGTGGAAGGGATGGCAGCGTGCCCAGGTCCAGAGTCCTGGTAAAACCATCTGGAACGTTCTAACTGCCAACACTGAACTGGCACTGGCCGCGTAAGCTGAGCTAGACTCGCTTGACGCGCCTTCGGCTGGTGGAGCCTGCCTGGAGCGCCGCCTGTCGAATCGCAAAACCAGGCTGGCCTGACGCGTCGCTCCGACGCCGATGGCGAGAGAATCACGGAGCTAGACCAAGGGGAGGTCGGTTCGGCACCGCCCCGCGGCCACGGTAAAAAGCCAAGCCTACGCACGTAGATGCTGTTCTGGATGCTCACTCGGACCAGGGTTCGATTCCCTGCGCCTCCATCGGCACCACGGTCCGCCCAACGGCGGGATTGCCCTTCCGGCAGTCCCGCCGTTTTGCTTTTGTGTCTGGCGCGGCGGTGGATCGGCGGTAATCTCCAGACGCCAGGTGGGGTGAACAAACGTGGGAAATTGTACATGGTTTGTTCAATGTTTTACAACAAGCATATGAGCAACAATGTGTTATCCTATTTAGTATAAGGTAACCTCTCACCGCTAGACCCTCCTTTACCGAGGCTTCCGTGACGCTCTCGACTGCCCAGATCCGGGCTCAGTTCCTCGCCCTCGAACGCCACCACCGCGGCCACCCTGTCGCGTACTTCGACGGCCCCGGCGGCACTCAGGTTCCTGGCTCCGTAGTCGAGGCGATGGCCGACTACCTGTATCGTCACAACGCGAACACCCACTGGCACTA
>JBBRGF010000166.1:0-7465 GCA_038240975.1 Gemmatimonadales bacterium | reverse complement strand
TCCTCCACGCCAAAAGTCCTCCATGACCGAGCCGGTACCCCGACTGCGGGAAGCCCTTGCCGACCGCTACCGCCTCGAGCGCGAGCTCGGAGCCGGCGGCACGTATTACGTGATGCCGTTCGTGGAGGGCGAGAGTCTCCGCGATCGGCTGGTCCGTGAGAAGCAGCTGCCGATCGCCGATGCGATTCGTCTCGCGACGGAAGTGGCCGCGGCGCTCGACTACGCGCACCGCCACGGCGTCATCCATAGGGACATCAAGCCCGAAAACATCATGCTGCACGATGGGTCGGCGCTCGTGGCCGATTTCGGCATCGCCCTGGCTGTCTCGAGTGCCGGCGGCGGCTCCCGCATGACCGAGACCGGCATGTCTCTCGGCACGCCGCACTACATGAGCCCCGAGCAGGCCATGGGCGAGCGCGAGATCACCGCGCGCAGTGATGTGTACGCTCTCGGCGCCATCACCTACGAGATGCTGGTGGGTGAGCCGCCGTTCACCGGACCGACCGCCCAGGCCATCGTCGCCATGGTGTTGACCGAAGAGCCGCGTCCCATCGTGCCTCGCCGGCGCTCGGTCCCGCCGGAAGTCGAGGAGACGGTGCTCACCGCCCTGGAAAAGTTGCCGGCCGATCGGTTCGGGTCGGCCCAGGAGTTTGCCGCCGGGTTGAGCGGAGCGGGCGTGACCCGTCGCACAGGAGGGCGAGCTCGCCCAGTCTTGGCGCCGTCGATATCGTGGCAGCGTTGGGTTCTGCTGGCGCTGGGGGCGGTAACCCTTGCGGTCGCGGGATATCTTCTCGGTACCCGCCGGTCGCGACCTACGGGTCTGCCGCTCAGCTTCGGCCAGGCCATCAAGGTCACCTGGGATCCGGGCCTGGAGGTATTACCTGCGATCTCACCCGACGGAAAGAGCGTCGCCTACGCCAGCGGCAGCCCCACCAGGATGCGCGTGTTTGTGCGACCGGTCGCGGGTGGCCGCGGTATCGCGCTCACCGATGATACGACCCAAGTCCAATCGCACCCCCGCTGGTCTCCGGACGGAAGCAGAGTGCTGTTCCTCGAGCGTGGCGCGGTCGTCAGCGTTCCGGCGTCGGGCGGCGTCGAGAAGCCCGAAGTTCCTCGAGGGCGGAACGGTCCCGTGGTCTCTGCGGGCTGGTCGCCCGACGGCACTCGCATCGCCTATGTCGTCGGCGATTCCCTCTTCGTCCGCGATGCTCGGTCCGAGTCGCGCGGCATCGCGCGGGTGTTCGAGGCGAACGGATGCGTATGGAGTTCCGACGGGGCCTACGTCGCCTGCTCCTCTGGAAACGCGATCTCGCTGACTGTGGGGGTTCTGTTCGGCAACGTGTCACCCAGCAAGATCGTCACCGTGCGCGTGGATGACGGACGCGTCGCTCTCGTCACCGACAGTCTCTCGCTCAATCAGAGCCCGGTCTGGTCGCCGGATGGGCGCTGGCTCTACTACGTCTCCAACCGTTACGGCCCCAGAGATATCTTCGCGCAGAAGACGTCGGGTGGGTCAGCATCGGGGCCGGCACAGCGGCTCACCACGGGTCTCAACGCCCACACGATCTCGCTCTCGGCGGACGGCCGGCGGTTGGCGTACGCCAGTATCGACATCGAGAGCAATGCCTGGTCGATGGCGATTCCGGCGCACCCGCCGGGGTCCGTCTCCAACTCGATCCAGCTCACCCACGGATCCCAGTTCATCGAAGCGGTGGAAGCCTCGCAGGACGGCCGCTGGTTGTTCTACGATTCCGACCTCACCGGCAACATGGACCTGTACCGCATGGCGCTGCCCGGCGGCGCGCCCGAGCGGCTGACGACCGATTCCAGCGACGACTTCTTTCCCGACCCGTCTCCCGACGGTCGAGAAGTCGCGTTCCATTCCTGGCGCGCCGGCTCGCGCGATATCTGGGTGATGCCGCTCGACGGCGGACCGGTCCAGCGCGTGACCCCATCGCCGGCCCAGGAGGCGATCCCCCGCTGGTCACCGGACGGGAGCCGTCTGGCCTACTGCCTCTTCACCGAGCGCGGCGGCATTTGGACGGTGCGCCGCGTCAACGGCGTCTGGCAACAGCCCGTGGAGCGGCTCGGGCACGGGGATTTTCCGATGTGGTCTCCCGACGGCCGGAGCTTCTCGTTCAGCGGTTCGCTGGCGGAGGGGTCGCTCTGGGTGATCCCGGTGGACTCGGGTGCGCCAAGACTGATCGCGGACACCGTCGGGCCACGCGCGGTGCGGGGCGACGTCGGGTGGTGGACCGCGGACGGCCGATCCATCGTCACGAGAAGCCATGATGCCGAGGGCCGCACGACGTTCTGGTCGATTCCCCTGACCGGCGGGACGCCTCAGCTGCTCTTCACCTTCGACGGCAGTGGACCCTCTCCGTCGCGGGGTGGCTGGGGACTCTACCAGAATAGGATCGTGTATCCGGCCGCTGAACAGCGCAGCGACATCTATGTTCTCGAGGCGAAGGCGCCGTAATGCCTGCCGATCTCGAGCGCCTGAGTGCCGCGCTGTCCGACCGCTACCGCATCGAGCGGGAGTTGGGCGCGGGCGGCATGGCCACGGTCTACCTCGCGGAAGATCTCAAACACGATCGCCGAGTCGCGATCAAGGTGCTCAAGCCGGAGCTGGCGGCCGCCATCGGGGCCGAGCGGTTCCTCGCCGAGATCAAGACCACGGCCAATCTCAGGCACCCGCACATCCTGCCGCTCTACGATTCGGGTGAGGCGGCCGGCTTCCTTTATTATGTGATGCCCCTCGTCGAGGGCGAATCGCTCCGCGACCGGCTCACCCGCCAGAAACAGCTGCCAATCGACGAGGCGCTGAGTATCGCCCGCGAGGTGGCCGACGCCCTGGGCTATGCTCACACCCGGGGAGTGGTCCATCGCGACATCAAGCCGGAGAACATCCTGCTCGAAGGCGGCCACTCGGTGGTGGCGGACTTCGGCATCGCGCGCGCGATGAGCGTCGCCGGTGCCGATCGGCTGACCCAGACCGGGACCTCCCTCGGTACCCCGATGTACATGAGTCCGGAACAGGCGGCGGGCGATCCCGACCTCGACGGGCGGAGCGATCTCTACAGCCTGGGATGCGTGCTGTACGAAATGCTGGGCGGTCAGGCCCCCTTCACCGGGCCGACGGCGGAGGTGGTCACGCGCCAGCACATGCTCACCCAAGCAGCGCCGATCACCAACCTGCGGCCGACGGTGCCGCCGGAAGTCGCGGGCGCACTGGCCCGATCGCTGGCCAAGAATCCGGCCGACCGCTTCAACCCCGCCGCGCAGTTCGTCCAGGCGCTGTCGGGCGGTGGTGCCACGACCACTGTGCGCCAGTCCACAACGGCCGGACAGGTCACGCCGGTGCGGCGGCGGCTCGGGATTGCGGTCGTGCTCGTGCTGATCGTGGCTGGAGGTGTCTTCCGTGCCAGGCGATCAGGCAGCGCGCGCGCGACCGGGACCGCCGGCGTCATCCGGTCGATTGCCGTGCTGCCGCTCGACAACTATTCGGCCGACTCGACCCAGGAGTACTTCGCCGAAGGGATGACCGATGAGCTGACCACCGATCTCGCCACCATCAGCCAGCTCCGGGTGACGTCGCGCGGCTCGGCGATGCAGTTCAAGGGGAAGAACCGTCCGTCGACGCCCGAGATCGCCAAAACGCTCAACGTCGACGCGATCGTGGAAGGCTCGGTGAGTCGCTCCGGCAACCGGGTGCGGATCACCGCCCAGCTGATCGACGCGCGAGCCGACAGGCACCTCTGGGCCAAGAGCTTCGAGCGCAACTCGAACGATGTCCTGGCGCTGCAAGCGGAGCTCGCCGCCGCCATCTCGCGCGAGATCAACGTCCAGCTGACGCCGAGCGAGCAGAGGCGTCTCTCGAGCGCGCCGACCATCAACCCGGAGGCGCACGACGCGTATCTCAAGGGCCGCTACTTCTTCAACCGTCCCAGCGACGAGAATCTGCGATTGGCCATCGCTCAGTTCGAGGAAGCGGTGCGACTGAGTCCCACCTTCACGCCGGCGCACGCGGGATTGTCGGACGCCTATCTCTGGGCCGGCTACAACGAGGGATTCATCACCGCGAGCGAGGCGAACCTCAAGGGCAGACCCGCGGCCGACCGGGCAGTGGAGCTGGACAGCAATTCGGCCGAGGCCAACACGTCGCTGGCGACCTACAAGGCCTGGCTGGAACATGACTGGCAAGGAAGCCTGCGGGAGTTCCGGCGGGCCATTGCCCTCAATCCGAATTATGCCTTTGCCCATGACCAGTTCAGCCAGGTGCTCGGCGTCGTCGGCCAGGTCGATAGCTCGATCGCCGAGGGGAAGCGCGCCATCGCGCTCGATCCCCTCTCGCCGTCGATCCTGATCGATTGCGTCTTCACCTCCATGTACCAGCGGGACACCGCTTCGGTGAGGGAGCTGATCAGGAAGGCGGGAGAGCTCGATCCCACATTCTATGCCGTCGCCTCGATGGATGGCTGGATGGACCTCGAGATGGGGCAGTTCCGCGCGGCGGTTCCGAAGCTGGAAAAGGCCGCCAAGATGGACGCGCCGCCTTTCGTGACCGCAATCCTGGGATACGCGTATGGCGCGTCGGGCGATCGGACCCGGGCCATGGCGACGCTCGATGACCTCAAGCGGCGGTCGCCCCATGGCCAGATCGTGCCGTTCAATCTGGCGCTGGTCTACCTCGGCTTGGGTGACCAGGAGCGGGCGATCGACAATTTCGAGCGAGCCTACGCCGCCGACTCGGAGTTCCTCTTCTGGCTCGGCCAGGATCACATATTCGATCCGCTTCGGACGGACCCGCGGTTCATCGCGCTGATGAAGAAGCTCAACTTCGCCAAATGAGCGACACCTCCCGTCTCACCTCCGCGCTGTCCGGCCGCTACCGCATCGAGCGGGAGCTGGGGCAGGGCGGCATGGCGACGGTGTATCTCGCGCAGGATGTCAGGCATGACCGCAAGGTGGCAGTGAAGGTCCTGCGCGAGGAGCTCTCCGCCTCCCTCGGCAAGGAGCGCTTCCTCCGCGAGATCAAGGTCGCGGCCGCCCTGCAACACCCCCATATCCTGCCGCTGTACGACTCGGGCGCGGTCGACAACCTGCTGTTCTACGTCATGCCCTACATCGACGGCCCGTCCCTCCGCGACAAGCTGGTGAAGGAAGGGGAGCTGCCTATCGGCGAGGCGGTGCGAATCCTCCGCGACATCGCCGACGCACTCACCGAAGCCCACCGCCACGGCGTCGTCCACCGCGATCTCAAGCCGGAAAACGTGATGCTTCGCGGACGCCATGCACTAGTCATGGATTTCGGTGTGGCCAAGGCGCTGAGCGACGCGACCGGACGGCAGTCGCTCACCACGGTGGGCATCGCGCTTGGCACCCCGGCCTACATGGCGCCGGAGCAGGCGGTGGCCGATCCGCACGTGGATCACCGCGCCGACATCTACGCCTTCGGCGTGGTGGCGTACGAGCTGCTGGCGGCGCGGCCGCCCTTCACCGGCGCGACCCCTCAGCAAGTCCTCGCGGCGCATGTGACCACGGCCGCCGAGCCAGTCACCACCCACCGGTCGATGCCCCCGGCGCTGGCCGCACTGGTGATGCGCTGCCTTGAGAAGCGGCCGGCCGATCGCTGGCAGAGCGCCGAGGAGCTGATCACCCAGCTCGAGGCGGTGCTGACGCCGAGCGGCGGAATCACGCCGACGGCCACGATGCCGCTCACCGCCGCTGCCGTGCCTCGCTCGCGGCGCTTGCCCCTGGCACTCGCGGTGGGCACCGTGATGGTGCTCCTCGGCAGCGGTGCCTGGTGGGCGACCCACCGCGGACCGGCCGCGGGATCCGGTGGTATCCCGACGATGACCGCCAAGCGCGTGGGCGTCCTGCCGTTCGCGTCGCGGAGCCGGGACAGCGCCGATGCCTATCTGGGCGACGGCATGGCGACCGACCTCACGACCACCCTGGCCGGGATGACCGGGCTGCACGTCGTCTCGCGCAGCTCGGCCTTCGCCCTGCGCGGGAAGACCGCCCGGGAGGCGGGGACGGCGCTCACCGCGGATGCGATGGTGGAGGGCACGGTGGGCAAGGTCGATGGCGCGCTGCGGGTGACGGTGTCGCTGGTGAACGTCGCGGACGAGGCGATGCTCTGGAGCCAGCGGTACGATGTTACCGAGAAGGATCTCTACGCCCTGCAGGACTCGGCCGCGACAGCCATCGCCTCGGCCCTCGGCGTCGGCCTCGGTCGGCGGGCCGACGCAGGGCTGGCGGCGCACCGGACGGCGAATCCCGAGGCCCACGATCTCGTCCTCCGCGGGCAGTTCCTGACCGAGCAGAGCACGGAGACCGGCCTCCACGAGGCGATCGCGCTGTTCGAGCGGGCCGCCGCGCTCGATTCGACGTACGCCGACCCGTGGAACGGCATCGCCCAGGCGTGGTTCTTCCTCGCCGATACCTATCTGGCGCCGCGGGCGGCCGTGCCGCCGATGCAGGCCGCGATCGACCGGGCGCTGGCGCTCGACCCGACATCGGCCGCGGCGCACGCCCTCCGCGGGTCCCTGCTCTTCAGCTACCTCCGTGATTATCCCGCCGCCGAGCGCGAGTACCTCCGGGCGTTCGCGCTCGACAGTACTACCGCCTTCGGGGGCGATTACGGCTGGCTGCTGCACGGGCGCGGGCTGGACGATTCGGCACTGGCCGTGGTGCGCCGCGCCCGGCGGCACAACCCCTTTTCCTACGCCCCGACCAATTTGGCCGAGGCCATCTTCAGCGATCTGGGGATGCTGGACAGCGCGGCCACCGTCTGCCAGGCCCTCCGGCGGCTGGCGCCCGACCGGTGCGATGAGCGGCTGCTGATTCAGCGAGGCCGTGCCGGCGAGCTCATCGCGGCCCGGAAGGCGGCGCCCACCACTGACCCGGAACACATGCTGAACCTCGCCGAGGCACTCGCCCAGGCCGGTGATGCCGCGGCCGCGCGCCGTCAGCTCTCGGCCGCGCTGGCCACCGCGGGGAAGCGATATGTCCGGGAGGATTATGTCGCGGCCGCGTATCTCGCCCTGGGCGATACCACCCGGGCGCTGGAGTGGCTCGACCGGGGTCTCACGGCCCAGGCCGCGAACATGACCACGATCAACCGCGCCTGGCGGTTCCGGCCGCTGCACGGCAATCCGGGGTTCGCGGCCATCGTGCGGAAAGCGGGGCTGCGGCTGTGGCAATGACTCGCCTCGCCGCGACGCTCCTCTGACCGCTATCGCATCGAGCGCGAGCTGGGCCAGGGCGGCATGGCCACGGCGTACCTGGCACAGGATCAGAGACACGATCGTCCCCGGCGGCCGACTCACCTCCGACCGTGGATCGCCGCCCCCAACGCCTTGTAGGCCGACGGGTCTATCTCCCGAAACGGAATCGCCCGGTAGGCGATCCTGCCGTCCGGCCCCACCACGAACAGGTTGCGATTGGTAAGACCGGGCTC
>JBBRGF010000165.1:0-7495 GCA_038240975.1 Gemmatimonadales bacterium | reverse complement strand
GAGGAATGGAGATCATCCCCGTGCTCGATCTCGCCGCCGGGGTGGCGGTGCACGCGCGCGCCGGCCTGAGGGCAAGCTACGAGCCGGTGCGCTCGGTGCTCACACCCGGCGCGCCTGGTGATCCGGTGGGGCTGTTGCGGGCCTTCCGCGAGCTTCTGGGCGCGAGAGCCTGCTATGTCGCCGATCTCGACGCGATTCAGGGCGGACCCGTTCAGAGGCGAATGCTCGGCGAGCTCGCCAGCCTGGATGCCGGCGTGGCGGGCCCGCTCCTGGTGGATGCTGGAACCCACACACTCGACGGGGCCCTCGAGGTGTTGTCGTGCGGCACCGCCGAGATCGTGGTCGGGCTCGAGACGCTGCGGTCGTTTGACGAGCTGTCGGCCATGGTGCGCGAGGTGGGCCCGGCCCGCGTGGTATTCAGCCTCGACCTCAAGCTGGGGCGGCCGATACTCCACCCCGGTTTCAACGACACCGGACAAACGCCAGCCGATTCGGCGGTCTTGGCTTCTCGGGCGATCGACGCCGGCGCACGGAGCGTGCTCGTGCTGGACGTGAGCCGCGTCGGAACCGGCTGTGGCGTAGAGATCGGACTCCTCGAGAGTCTGCGGCGGCGGTTCCCACTGGTCAGGCTGCTCGCGGGGGGCGGCGTGCGGGCACGGAAAGATCTCGATCGGATGCGCAGCGTGGGTTGCAGCGGCGCGCTCGTGGCAAGCGCGATTCACAGCGGGACCATCACCTCGGCCGACGTGGCCGCCCTGGCCTAGCCGCGGGCGCTCAGTCGCCGGCGAGCGACTGGCGGAACGTGGCCGACTGCCCGTAGTTCTCCTCGACCTCGACCTCGAGCAGGGTGAGGTGGGTGTAGCCGCCGCGGGCCAGCTCCTCCCTCACCCGATTGCCCAGATACTGCGCGAGCATTTCGGCTGTGCTGTTCTTGATGTCGAGCAGGGCGCAGTCGCCGCGCGGAAAAACGTAGGTCGGCACGCCGAAGTAGTCGACCGACAGGCGATGGCCCTCCTCGTGGAAGGCCAGCTTCGGATTTTGCGTCGGCAGGATCACCTTGTGGTCGATTTCGTCGACGAGCTGCCTGGTGATGTGCTTGAGCACGCTGAAGTCGAGGACGAAACGGCATTCGGAGTCCACCGACCCTTCGACCGCTACTCCCACCCGGTAGTTGTGGCCGTGGAGCGTCTCGCACTGATGCCCACGAAAGGTGATGAAGTGGGCCGAAGCGAATACCAGGTAATCCTTGCTGACCTGCACTCGAAAATTGCTTTGCACAGCGTCCTCTCAGCGTTCCGCGATGTCGTCAAGTATAACGACGAACAGCGCGGCGCACGTCAGATCGGCGGTCGTGCCTGGGTTGCGGCTGTTCGTGGCGTCGCGCAGCTCGGCATCGAGGTCGGCCAGGGCCTCGAGCCCCGCGGCGGAGCGGACGCCCCCCACGGCTTGCACCTGCCGCGCCCTCTCCGAAACCGCTTCGGCGGCGACCCATCCCAGCTTCCGGGCGATATGGGTGTCTGCCTGGACTCCGAGAAGCCTAAGGTACGTCTCGACGGTCGCGTCGGTCCAGGGAAGGCCGTCGCCGCGGGCCGAGCGAAGCGCCGGGACGCCGATCTCGAACGTCATGGCAAAATCGGTCACGTATTCCCGCGCCACCGCGTCGCGCTCGGCCGCGAGCCTCATCGCCTCGCGCAGCGTCACGCTCGGCGGGGCGGCGACGTCCTCGGTCTCGGCATGGCCCAGTCCGCCGGGCCTGGCACGCCGGATGGCCGCGTAGACGTCGTTCGCGTCCGCCATGGTAGTCTCGTCGAGCACCCGAGCCAGTCTCGCGCGAAGATCCGCTCCCTTTCGCGCAGCGGCGCGGGCCAGAGGAGCCAGGAGGAGCACGATGCCGAGATTGGTGTTCGACCGCGCCCAGCGGCCGGTGGCCTCCATCGCGGCGCGGATCGTGATGCCCAGAGGGCGGGCGCCCGCCGCGCCGAGTGCCGGGCCGATGGCCACGGCGCTGGCGAGGAAATCCTCGTAGCGGGTGTCGTGAAAGTGGAGATTGGGCGAGACGTTGCCGGGCTTGGGGGCGCTCACCTCGAGGAGGCATGCGAGCTGGCCCGCCGCGGCTATGTCCTCGGGGCTCGTCACGAGACGGGCGCGACGAGCTGGTCGATCAGCGCGCCACCGACGTCGAGGCCGGTCGTCTCCTGAAGCCCCCGCCAACCGGGAATTCCATTCACTTCGAGAACCGACACGGTGCCGTCACGGGCGGGCAAGAGGTCGACGCCGGCGTACTCGGCCCCGACGGCGGCCGCGGCCCGAACGGCGAGCGCACTCCACTCCGGAGAGAGGTTGAAGGTCACCGCGGAGCCGCCCCGGGCCAGGTTGGTTCGCCAGCCCTCCGCGCGCCGCTCGATGGCGCCGAGCACCCTTCCGCCGATCACGAAGACGCGCACATCGCGCCCATCGTGATCGATAGTCTGCTGGAGGTAGTACACGCCGCGGATCTGCTCGATGGTCCGAAACACACGGTAGGCCATCTCCTCGTCGCTCACCCGCACCATCCCGAGTCCCATCGATCCGAACAGCGGCTTCACGATTGCGTCGCCCAGCGTGCGGAAGGCCGCCATCGCTTCTTCGGCGCTCTCGCAGACTACGGTTCGCGGGGTAGGAATTCCGCACCGCTCCATCAGGGCCGAAGTCCAGAGCTTGTCGACCGTACGCTCGATCGTTCTGGCGGAGTTCATCACGCGAACGCCACGCTCCTCCAGACAATGGAGGGAGTCCACCCGGAAGATGATCTGTTCCAGAGAACCCGATGGAATGATGCGGGCGAGAACAGCCCCGGCCCGGTCCAGGTCCTCGGCCCCGGCGCGCAGCGAGAGCCCCCCCCCAATCGAGGCGACCAGCCCTTCGTAGGGCACGATCGCCCCGGTGTGGCCGCGCGCGGCGAGCGCGCGGGTCAGCTCACGGGTGTGCCATCCCTCCCGGGAGGCGAGAATGACCAGGTGCAGACTACTGCTGCTCGCCGATGAGGGCGGTGAGACCGCCGGTGGCGAACTTCGGCAGATCGTCGCCCACCTTCTTGAAGGCGGCCGTGGCCGTGCCCTTCTTGAGCGCGTCCATCGAGGAGAAACAGAGCTCGGCCTGCCGGTACTTCGCCGGCGCGGAGCCGTCGAGGTTCGATTCGAACTTCGTGAGATCGGCCCGGTCGAAGCCGATCTCCTGCTGGCCTGCCCCGACGAGCGGCACGTGCGTCGCCGAGTAGTAGGACTCGAACGTGGCCGAATCCTTGGGTGTGTTATAGATGACGGTCACGAGGGCGGAGCAGGCTCCGTCGCTCTTGTCACCCGTCTCGACCGCTACCATGCCGATGAGGCCGCCGGTCGCGAAGTTCTTGAGGTCGGCCCCCACCTGCTTGAACCCGTCGGTGGCCATGCCCTTCTTCGCGTCATCCAAAGAATTGAAGTACAGCTCGGCCTGCCGGTAGAGCGTCGGCCGTTTACCGTCGAGCGTGCTGGTGAATTTGGTGAGCTCCGCTTTGGTGAAGCCGATCTCCTCTTGCTTCGATGTTACCAGGGGCAGGTGCTTTTCCTTGTAATACTTTTCGAACGCCGCCGAGCTCTTGGGCGTCTGATAGATCACGGTCACGATCGCCTGGTGTCCGGCTGGCGCCGGAGCCGCCGCCGTGGCGGTATCGGCCGGCGGCGCCTCGGCGGGTTTGTCGGCGGGCTTGCCGCACGCCGCCGTGATTGCGATCGAGGGGATCAGCCACCAGGTCGGGAACCGTCGCATCGGGTGCTCCTGTGTCGAAGTGGGATACACGGATCAGCTCGGATAACACGAGGCACTCAGCACGTCCGGGTTGAGCGCACCGGCGTGAAATGTCCGTCCTGTCTCCGCGCTGGTGAGCCAGACTTCGGCCGGGCTGAACAGCAGCGGATCGATCTTGTAGAAATCACCCTCGTAGCGCTGGAAAATGTCGTAGAACGGAGTACCGTAATCGCGGGAGGCCGAGGCCGGCACCTTGGCCGCCAGCTCCGACAGCTCGGCGTCGCCGGCGCGAATCGTATAGCGCGCCTGCCCCCCGTACAAGATGCAGTCGTTCGTGCGTCCGATGGCCTTGAGGTCGTTCTTCGCCACCGGCGGCAGCGGCGCCGTGCCGATGGCGCTGATCACGCGACGCACGTCGAAGCCCAGCGTCTCCATCTTGTGCAGGCCGGTCTCGAGAATGCGCGCCGAGATCTGCGCGCCCCCCGCCAGGCTCGCTGTGGGGGCAATCACGAAGGTGACCTGCGACGGCTCGAGTCGTGCTTTTCCCGCCACCCACGCCGCCACCTCTTCGGTCGGAAGCGCGCGTCCCTCCAGCACCAGGACACCGTGCTCCGCTTCCTCCGCGTACCCAAGCTTCTCGAACAGTTCCTTCTCGACTCTGGCGTGAGCCCTGAGGGGCCCCGAGCCCATGGCAAAGAACTTTTCGACCGAGATGGCCCAGCCGGCGTACTGCGACGCCATGCACGATACGGCGGGATGGTCGGTCCACACCGTTACTCCCGGCCAGGCCTGCCCACCGATCTGCACCGGCGAGTACGCGATGCTTCCGAGGCCGCCCATGCAGATCTCGGAGAGCGCGAGTCCGGCGTCGTAGCCGCCGGGCGTATCGATTCCCGCATCGATCACCCTGGCCCCGTTGCCCAGCGTGTGTGCCTGCACCCGCAGAAGCGCCGCGTGCTCTTCCATGCTGTCGGCGATCTCGGCGGCCAGCTCGTTCATCTGCAATGACGTCATTCCGGTGTCCATGCGAGGATTTCCCCCTTGCCCATATCGGCGAGGTCGCCGCTGTAGCGGCGAAAGAGTCCTGAAAGGTGGCGCTCCTCGACCGGCATGGCGTAACGCGCGCGAAGCCGGCCGAGGACGAGGCGCAGGTATGTGGGTCGGTACGCGCAGGCATACGTGTATGTCGACGGGATGATGACCGCGCCGAGGGCGACGATGGACCCGCGCTTCGACCAGAGGCCTGCGGAGGGTCCGGCGTCGCCGAATACCACGAGCGATCCCGCGATCATTCCCGCCCCGACGTGCGCGCCGGCGCTGCCTCCCACTGCTACGAGGCCGCGGCGCATCCGCGAGCCGGCCTCCTCCGCCACCGAGCCTCGCACGATCAGCTCACCTCCCGTCATCCCGCGGCGCGCCTCGGATGCCGCGGCACCGGCACGCGGTCCGGCGTTGCCCGTGACGATGATCGAGCCACCCGACATGTTGAGCCCCACTTCGCGCCCGACGGTTCCTTCGATGACGACGGCGCCTTCGGTCAGACCCATGCCGAGACGGGATGCGCCCGAGAGGTCGCCCTCGAAGCGGATGCTTCCCGCCGGGGTGCCGGACAGATCGAAGAGGTCGCCGAGCGACATGGCACGATCAGCCGAGACGAAGACGGGGCGCCGCGCGAGCTCGGCGGGCGGAAGGGTGGTCCAGCCGCCGGCCAGCACTTCGCCGAAGTCGGCGTTGCGGGTGAGCGGCGCACGGAGCCGCGCCTGAATGCCACCGCTCACGCCGATGCCCCGTCGCCCATGATCCGGCGAAGATGGAAGTGATGCGGGCCGAGCTTGCCGCCGTAGTTGCCGGCGGTAATCGACAAGATCCCTTCACGGCAGGCGGCGTCGATGCCGGCGCGCATGGCGGCAGATATGACCTCGGCATCGGTGCCATTGATGACGATCTCGAGCACCGAGTTTACGCCTTCGGGCAGCTCGGACTTGGTAATCGAGCGAAGGGTGGGACAGTAGGCATCGTTGGTCGAGGCAATCATGCTCTTGATTCGTCTGGAGCCCACCTTGCTCCCGCTGCGCACCACCCCACCCGGAAAGGGCATGATCACGCCCGTACGCGAAGACATTGCGTCTACGGCCGCCTCGGCCGCGGCCAGTGCGTCGTCGGCGCTCCTGGCGAGCATCAGGAAATTTCCACCGCCGACGCCCTTCACCATGCCGAACTTTTCCTGAACGAGGAATTCCCCTTCCATGACCGGGATGCGCCAGAAGCGCTCGCCACCGATCATCTTGCTCGCCTGAAAGCCGTCGCCGAAGAATCGCAGCGCCGATCCGACGCCGACCCTGTCGGGCGCGTCGGGCAGGCCGTCGTAGCACGCGGTCGTGGGGCAGGTGAGCACCGTCTGCCCCACCCGCTCGATCAGCCGTTTGGGCATGTCGTCCTTGCCCATCGTCATGACCAGCACGCTGATGCCCGGCCGCCCGTCGGGAGTGTCACCAGCGCCAAGTACGCGCTCGATTCCTGCCTCGACCTTGCAGCCGATCACGGACGTGGCGAAGCCGGTGAGTTTGAGCGCCGCCTCACGCGCCCAGCGGTCGCTGCGGGCGGTGATGATGACGCGTGCCACCCGCATCGTGAAGGCCTCGGCGAAGGTGTCTTCGATGAAGACGCCGCGAATCTTCATCGCGCCGCCCTCATCCGACGGCCACCGGCTCGCCCGGCAGGTTCTGCACCGGATAGTTGTCGAACGATACCGAAGAGTACGATTCGAAGTGCCGGCGCAGGTCGGGCAGCAACGCCTCGTCGTACGCCGGCGCAATCCGGATTCGCCGTCCAGCCGGGGCCCGCCGGAGCTGACCCTCCTCGACGATGAGCGCGCCGCCCTTGATCACGTATCGCGGCGTCGAGAACATCCTGGCGATGTCTGACTCGCGGCTGTAGACGGTCACGTCGGCATCGGCGCCCGGGCCGAGATGCCCCTTGTGGGCGAGGCCGAGCTGCCGCGCCGGGCCCGCTCGGGTGATGATGGCGATCTCGTTGAGGGTGTATTCGCGCGCGAGGCCGTCGGCCAGCGCGCTCCCCGCCAGCAGCTTGGGATTGACCTGCTTGAGCCGCTCATCTCTCACGGTTCTGTCCATCAGCAGCTGGATGAGGGCCGGATACGAGAGGAATGAGCCGCCGTTCGGGTGGTCGGTCGAAAGCACCACCCGCCAGGGATCGGCGCTCAGGAGAAAGAGCTCGAGGCCGATGGCCCACTGCAGCGAGGCCACGGCCGCCTTGTCTTTGAAGGCCAGCGGCACGATGCCGCACCCCGTTTCCAGCTCGATGTCGATGTTGGTCCATCGCCGTCCGCTGCTCTTGTGGAGCAGGTACTCGACCGGAGCGTCGGCGGTGACCGTCATCGCCGGCCCGAACATCACCTGACCCACGTCGGTGCTCACCTCGGGGTGGGCGTTCACGTACTCGATGATCTCCGGTGCTCCCGACTTCCACCCCTGTCCCGGCTCGCCGCCATAGCAGTGAAACTGGAGGTGGGTAAAGTGGGCGCGCCGTCCCGAGAGCGCCTGCATGCTGGCGAGCGTGGTGCCGGCGTTGCCGGGGATGCCGAGATTGTTGCAGTGGATGTGCACCGGGTGGGGAAGACGGAGCGAGTCGGCGGCGCCGGCAAGCGTCTCGAGCACGGCGCGCGGAGTGACCTTTCGGCCGCCGATCGAGTCGTCGAGCCCGGTGACGTTTC
>JBBRGF010000164.1:0-7606 GCA_038240975.1 Gemmatimonadales bacterium | reverse complement strand
CACCCGCGCGGCCGCCCTGGCCGCGGTTCTGGCGCTCTGCCGGATCCGGCAGCGCCACGTCCATGCAGATTCGATGCTCGCGGCGACCTGTCTCACCGTTCTCTTTGTCGACCCGTGGGCGATTCTCGATCTCGGCGGCTGGCTCTCCGCTGCGGCGCTGTGGGGGGCGTCGCGGGTTACCCGGTGGACCGACCACGCTCTCGGCAAGGGATTCGGGTGGCGAACCCTCGGGAGCTCGATCGGCGCCACGCTCGCTACCGCTCCCATTACGGCCGCGGGGTTGGGAACGGTCGCACTGGCCGGACTCGCGCTCAACTTCCTGGCTATTCCTCTGGCTGCGGTGGCGGTCCCTGGAGTGCTCGCGAGCCTCCTGCTATATCCGTTGTCGGTTGAGGTAGCGCGGGCATTTGCCGGAGGAGCGGGGCTCGCCCTCCACCTGCTCGAGCTCTGCGCACTGGCCGGCGCCGCCATTCCGGGTGGCCATGCCTCCGTCGAGCCGGGAATGTCGGCCGCATTGCCGTGGGCCGCGACGCTCGGAATCGCCCTCTGGGTCACGGCGGTCCGAAATACCACCGCGGAAGCCGGACGCAGGCTTGGTTGGGCGTCGACGGCGGTGGTCTGGGTGGGTCTGGCCCGCGGAACGATCGGAGGCTCCGCTGCCAGCGGTGGGGGCCTCGCGTTACATTTTCTCGACGTCGGCCAGGGTGATGCGGCCGTCGTTCGCACCCCGTCGGGACATTGGGTCGTCATAGATGCCGGGCCGGCCAGCGAACGGAGCGACGCCGGCCGTCGCGTGGTCGCGCCGTTTCTCGCGCGGCAGGGTGTCCGAAGCCTGGACCTGGTCGTGGTCTCTCATGCCCACGCCGACCATCTCGGCGGCGTGCCGGCGGTGCTGGAGCGCTTTCCGGCCGAACTCGTGATCGAGCCAGGCGCCATGGTGGCCGACCCGCGATACGCGGCGTTTCTCTCGGAGCTCGAGGAAGCGGGCATCGCGTGGCATCCGGTGCGACGGGGCGAGCGATTCGCGCTGGACGGCGTGGCGTTCACGATACTCCATCCGCTCCCTGGCTGGCCGGGATGGGGTGAGGACGTGAACGAGGATTCGGTGGTTCTCCTCGTGGAGTACGGCGCGTTTCAGGCGCTTCTTTCCGGTGACGCGGGGTTTCCTGCCGAGTCGGCCATGGCGGGGTCGCTGCGCCCGGTCGACCTGCTCAAGGTGGGGCACCACGGAAGCCGGGGGAGCACGAGCGACGGATGGCTCAGCGCGCTCCGGCCCAAGATAGCGGTGGTGTCGGTCGGGCGAAACGAATACGGCCACCCATCGCCGTCGGTGCTCGCGCGGCTTTTGCGCCACGATACCGAGGTCCGCAGAACCGATCTCGACGGAACGATCAGCGTTACGACCGACGGCGTCCGGATGACGGTTCGCTCCCGCGGCCGGACCGCCACCTACGATGTGCGCTGAAGCCTTTCACCTTCTCGAACTCATTCTCACCTTGCGGGGGTTTCGTGCAGACGTCCGTCACGACCATCGAGCGCTTCATCCTCGATCAGGAGGATCGCTTTCCCGAGGCGACAGGTGAGCTGTCCAACCTGCTCTACGACGTCGCGCTGGCCACCAAGATCATCGCGGCTGCCATCAGGCGCGCCGGGCTCGTAAACATCCTGGGCTCCGACGGCGAGCGGAACGTTCAAGGCGAGATCCAGCAAAAGCTCGACGTGCTCGCCAACGAGACCATCAAGAACTGTCTGAATCACACCGGCCGAGTGTGCGTGATGGGGTCGGAGGAGGACGAGAACATCATCCCGGTTCCCGCCGAGTACGGGGTGGGCAAGTACGCGGTCCTCTTCGATCCGCTCGACGGCTCCTCCAACATCGACGTCAATTCCGCGGTCGGCACCATCTTCAGCATCTACCGCAGAATCAGCATGGAGGGCAGGGGAATCGCGGCCGACGTGCTTCAGCCCGGGTGCCGCCAGGTGGCCGCCGGATACGTGATGTACGGCTCGAGCACCATGCTGGTGTACACCACCGGGCAGGGGGTCCACGGCTTCACGCTCGATCCGACGATCGGCGAGTTTCTCCTCTCCCATCCGAGGATCGTCACGCCGCGCATCGGCACCTATTACAGCGTCAACGAGAGCAACTTTCCGCGCTGGGACAAGGCGATGCAGAGCGCCGTCCGCGGACTCAAGGGCGATCTTCCCGACGGGATGAAGCCGAAGAACAGCCGGTACATCGGTTCGCTAGTCGCCGACTTCCATCGCAACCTGATCAACGGCGGCGTCTTTCTCTACCCGGCCGACGCGCGAAATCCCGAGGGCAAGCTCCGGCTCCTGTACGAAGCGAGTCCGATGGCCTTCATCGCCGAGCAGTCGCAGGGCAGCGCCACCGACGGAGTCAACCGCATTCTCGACATCGTCCCCCGCAGCCTGCATCAGCGGACTCCGCTCGTGATCGGCTCGCGAGAGGACGTCGGCTTTGTGGCCGATACGATCCGGCAGGCGTCCACGCGCATCAGCGGCGCCACGGCACAGCCGGCTTTGTGAAGCAGGTCTACGGCCCGGCCGACTGGGCCGGCGACCCGGCGCGCGACCTGGGCGCACCGGGTGAGTTTCCCTTCACGCGCGGCGTCTACCCGTCCATGTACGCCGGCCGCCTCTGGACCATGCGCCAGTACGCCGGCTTCGGCACGGCGCAGGAGACGAATCGACGGTTCCGTCAGCTCCTGGCCGCGGGGCAGATGGGACTCTCCACCGCGTTCGACCTTCCCACCCAAATGGGATACGACTCCGATCATCCGATGGCGCTCGGCGAGGTTGGCCGCGTCGGGGTCGCGATCGATACGGCGGACGATCTCGCCGAGCTGTTCCGCGACATTCCGCTCGACCGGGTCTCGACGTCCATGACCATCAACGCCACCGCCGCGATCCTGCTCGCGATGTATGTGGTGGTGGGCGAAGAGCAGGGCGTGCCGCGCGCCAAGCTCACCGGCACGGTGCAGAACGACGTGCTCAAGGAGTACATCGCGCGGGGCACCTACATCTATCCGGCCGGGCCCTCGCTCCGGCTCGTGTCCGACATCTTCCGGTTCGTGCACGATGAAGGGATGAGCTTCAATCCGATCTCGATCAGCGGCTATCATATGCGCGAGGCGGGTGCGACGGCCGTGCAGGAGGTCGGGTTTACCCTCGCCAACGCACTGGAGTACGTTCGCGTTGCGGTCGAGGCCGGGCTCCCGGTCGATACCTTCGGCCCGAGGCTCTCGTTCTTCTTCGCCAGCCACAACGATCTGTTCGAGGAAGTGGCCAAGTTCCGGGCCGCCCGCCGGCTCTGGGCCCGGCTGGTGCGCGAGCGCTTCGGCGCGGGGGACGCGACGGCTCGCCTCCGCTTCCACACGCAAACCGGGGGCGTGACGCTTCAGGCCCAACAGCCGCTCACCAACGTGGTCAGGGTCGCGCTGCAGGGGCTGGCGGCGGTGCTGGGCGGCACGCAGTCGCTCCACACCAACGGATACGACGAGGCGCTCGCTCTTCCTACCACCGAATCAGCGACGCTCGCGTTGCGTACGCAGCAGGTGATCGGATACGAGAGCGGCGTCCCCGGTGTGGTCGATCCGCTGGGCGGCAGCTACTACGTCGAGAGCCTGACCGACGGCATCGAGGCGGGGGCGCGGGAGCTGATCGCACAGGTCGACGAGCTCGGCGGGGCTGCACGAGCCATAGAGCGCGGATTCTTCCAGGAGGCGATCGCACGGAGCGCTTACGCCCTCCAGCAGGCGCAGGAGTCGGGTGAGTTGGTGGTCGTGGGAGTGAATCGCTTCACCGACGGATCGCCGCCGCCGACCATCGAAGCGCCGGACTTTTCGGCGCTCGAGGCGGAGCAGCGCGCGCGGCTCGCCGGGGTGAAGCGGAGGCGGGATGCGGCGGCGGTGGGAGCGCGACTCGGCGAGCTTCGGAGCGCGGCGGAGGGCAGCTCGCCGCTGATGCCGCCTATCCTCGAGGCCGTTCGCGCCCGCGCGACGCTGGGTGAGATCAGCGACGCGCTGCGGGAGGTGTGGGGGGTGTACCGGCCCGCGTGAGGGAGTAATGGCTTGCTCGCGGCTGGGGGCTGGTCCCCGCCGGCGCTGCAGCTGGCTGCGCCCGGGTGAGGAAGTGGGGCTGCAGCCGCCCCGCTGACCCGCCTTGGGGACCTCCCCCCAGCCGCGGAATGCCGACAGCGAAGGGCCGGGACCGGGTCGCGAGGGCGCGTCAGTGGGGCGTCAGTTACTCCCACTCACTTCCACGGACGCCAGCCAACTGCAGCGCCCGGAGCGACCCGGTCCCTGCTCTCAGCGAACAGTACGGCGTCATGCCGCCCGACGCGTCCGTCTCCTTGAACCGCCCGGCGCTCCGATCTAAGTTTACATGCTGTTTTTGTTTACCTCAGCGAGAGCCCATGCCGACCTACGAATACCGCTGCCCTGACGGTCACGTCTTCGAGAAATTTCAGAAGATGACCGAGAAGCCTCGCGCCAAGTGCCCGGTGTGCGGCAAGCTAGCCACGCGGAAAATCTCCGGCGGGGCAGGGCTGGTGTTCAAGGGCAGCGGCTTTTACATCACGGACTACGGCAAGGACGGCAAGGGCCCCCGAAAGGATCCGGTGGCCCCGACGGGCGAGTCGACGGCCAAGCCCGAGAAGGCCGACAAACCCGACAAACCCGACAAACCAGCCAAGGACACCGCGGCCAAGGCCGAACCGGCCGAGTCGTCCTCCTCCAAGAAGAAGAAGGCCGCCGGCGAGTGAGCGACGCGCTCCGCGCCGAGCTCTCGCGGGTGGCCGCGCGGCTCGGCGCCGACGGGCTGGAGTTTGTCCTGGAGCGTCCCCGCGACGCGGGCCACGGCGACCTCGCCACCAACCTGGCCATGGTCCTCGCCCGAAAAGAGCGCGCCAACCCGCGCGCCACTGCGAATCGCGTGCTGCAGGAGCTTCATCTTTCTCCCGACCTCGTCGCCCGCACCGAGGTCGCCGGCCCCGGCTTCATCAACTTCTGGCTCGCGCAGAGCCAGCTCGCGCTGGTGCACCGCCGGATCCTCGCGGAGGGCCCGGCCTACGGCCGCTCCGCCGCCGAGGCGCCTATGCGAGTCAACATCGAGTTCGTCTCCGCGAACCCGACGGGACCGCTGCACGTCGGCC
Organism: Gemmatimonadales bacterium; assembly: GCA_038240975.1. GTDB lineage: Bacteria > Gemmatimonadota > Gemmatimonadetes > Gemmatimonadales > GWC2-71-9 > CAVVWJ01. The sequence continues at coordinate 2,430 of JBBRGF010000164.1, read as the reverse complement.
ACGGCCGCGGCGCGGCGCTTGGCGACGGAATCGCCGCGCTCTACGAGTGGGCCGGCCACACCGTCACCCGCGAGTTTTACATCAACGACGCAGGCGTCCAGATCGACAAGCTGGCGCAGAGCCTCTGGGCGAGGGTGCAAGAGGAGGCCGGCAACGCGGCGGCAGTTCCCGAGGGAGGATACTTCGGCGAGTACCTCCGCGAGAACGCGCGCGAAGTGCTGGCGCGTGAGGGGCCCGCCTTTGCCGCGCTCTCGCCTGAAGAAGGCATCCGGCGATGCCGCGCGCTCGCCCTTGAGATCCAACGCGAAGAGCAGGACCGCGATCTCCGCGATTTCGGCGTGCGCTTCGACGTGATGACCTCCGAGCAGGCGGTGTACGACAGCGGCAAGGTCAGCCGCGCGCTGGCGCTTCTCGCCGAGTGCGGAATGACGTACGAGTCGGAGGGTGCGCTGTGGCTCCGGACGACGCGGTTCGGCGACGACAAAGATCGGGTGCTCCGCAAGGGCGACGGCACCTACACGTATCTCGTCCCCGACATCGCCTATCACATCGACAAGCGCGAGCGCGGCTTCGACCGCGCCATCGACGTATGGGGAGCCGACCACCACGGCTACATCCCTCGCATGCGCGCCGTCCTCGAAGCCCTCGGCTATCCGCCCGGCTTTTTCGAGGTGGCGCTGGTGCAGCTCGTGAAGGTGGAGCGGTCGGGCGAAGAGGTGAAGATGTCGAAGCGCTCCGGCCAGTTCGTAACCCTTCGTGAGCTCTACGAGGAGGTCGGCGTGGATGCGGCACGCTACTACTTCCTCCGCACCAAGGGCGAGACGCCCATGGTGTTCGACATCGACCTGGCGCTCAAGCAGACCGACGAGAATCCGATTTTCTACGTCCAGATGGCGCACGCCCGTCTCAGCGGCATCTTTCGCGTGGCGGGACGCGAGGCCGAATCGGTCACGGGCGATCTCGACGTGGCCTCTCTGCCCGCGCCTCAGGATACCGATCTTCTCAAGAAGCTCGAACTCCTTCCGGAGACCGTCGAAAAGGCCGCGCGCGAGCACGAGCCGCACCGCGTCACCGTCTACCTGCACGAGCTGGCGACGGCGGTGCACTCCTGGTATCACCATACGCGCGCCGTCGGCGCACCCGAGGGCCCCGCGACCGAGCAGGCCCGACTTCTCCTCGCGCGCGCGGCACGCACCACCCTCGCCAACGCGCTCACGCTTCTCGGCATCTCCGCACCCGACCGGATGTGATCTGATGAGCCTGCTCGTCGTCGGCAGTATCGCGCTGGATTCGATCTTCACGCCGTTCGGCGAGACGGCGGACGCCCTCGGTGGGTCCGCCGTGTACTTCAGCGTCGCCGGATCGATCCTCCACCCGGTTCAGGTCGTGGGCGTGGTGGGCAAGGACTATCCGCTCGCCGAGCTCGAGCGGCTGGGGTCACGCGGCATCGACTGGTCGGGAGTCGAGCACGCCGAGGGCGAGAGTTTTCGGTGGAAGGGCAAGTACTCGTACGATCTGCAGAGCAGAGAGACGCTGGAGACGCGCCTCGGCGTCTTCGCCGATTTCCAGCCCAAACTTCCCGAGGCGTTCCGGTCGGCGGAATTTCTCTTTCTCGGCAACATCGACCCGGAACTCCAGATCGGGGTACTGTCGCAGGTTCACAAGGCGAAGCTGGTCGTCTGTGACACGATGAACTACTGGATCCAGGGCAAGAAGCATGCGCTGCTCGACCTGCTCTCGCGGGTCGACATCCTCATGGTAAACGACGGCGAAGCGCGCGAGCTGAGCGGAGACTGGAACATTCATCGAGCCGGGAAATGGATTCTCGCGCACGGTCCCAAGCGCGTGGTCATCAAGCAAGGGGAATACGGCGCGCTGCTGCTCGGTCCGTCGCGCACCTTTTTCGTTCCGGCCTTCCCCCTGGAGACAGTCTTCGATCCGACAGGCGCCGGCGACGCGTTCGCCGGCGGCTTCATGGCCTACCTCGCCCGCACCGGGTCGGTGTCGGATGACAACCTCCGGCGGGCGATGGTCTACGGCGCGACCATGGGCTCATACGCGGTGGAGCAGTTCGGCATCCGCGGATTCGAGCAGGTGACTCTCGCCGACGTCGAGACCCGTGTGCGCGCCTTCCAGGACCTCACCCACGTGACGGTGGCGGAGCCGCTGCAGTGAGCCGCGAGTACGCCACGGCAGGCGTGGACCTCGCTGGGGCCGCCGAGGCCAAGGCCCGTATCGCCACCCTCGTCGAGGGCACGAGGACGCCGCTCTCTGCGGGAAGGGTCGGCGCGTTCGGAGGGATGGTCAGAATTCCGGCCGGAATGCGGCGGCCCACGCTCGTCCTCAGTACCGACGGCGTGGGAACGAAGGTCCTCGTCGCGCTGCAGGCTGGGCGATTCGATACCGTGGGCGAGGACCTCGTCAACCACA
>JBBRGF010000163.1:0-7693 GCA_038240975.1 Gemmatimonadales bacterium | reverse complement strand
CCGGTTCCGCCTCACCGAAGCTCTTTCCCAGATCGTCGCTGAAGAAGAGCGGATCGTAACCGAAGCCGCCCGAACCCGCCGGCTCCTCGAGTATCCGGCCGGTGCAGGCGCCCTCGAAGACCTCGGGCACCGCCCCCGGATCGCGCAGGAAGACGAGAACGCATCGGTACCTGGCACGGCGGCGCGGCTCGGAGGCGCCCCGGAGCCTCCGCAACAGCTCCGCATTGTTGGCGTCGTCGACTTGAGCCGCCGGCCCCGAGGCGCCGGCCCACCGGCGCGAGCGGACGCCGGGCGCGCCGCCGAGGGCGAACACCTCGAGCCCGGAATCGTCGGCTACGGTTGGGCGCCCGCTCTTCCGCGCGAAGTGCTCGGCCTTGGCGCGGGCGTTCGCGAGAAAGGAGTCGCCGAGCTCGAGGAGATCTTCCTGAGGCGACTCGCCGATGCCGATGTCGTCGGGAAAGACGACCTCGATGGCGGCAGCCTCGAGGAGCCTTCGGATCTCCATCTGCTTGCCGGCACTGCGGGTGGCCGCGAGGATCTTCACAAGCCGAGCACCGCCCGTTGCGCCCGGAAGAGCTCGGCGATGCCGCGCTCGGCCAGATCGAGGAGCACGTCGAGCTGGCCGCGCGAGAACGTCGCGTGTTCGCCGGTTCCCTGCACCTCCACGAACCTGGCCGGATCGACCATCACGACGTTCGCGTCGACCTGGGCGTCGCGATCTTCCAGATAGGCAAGGTCGAGGCGCTCTTCTCCATCGACCACCCCGACGGACACCGCCGCGACGAGCTGGCCGAACGGCGACGGCACACCGGTGCGCTCGGAGAGCCAGACGCAGGCGTCGGCGAGGGCGACGCAACCACCGGTGATGCTCGCGGTGCGGGTGCCGCCATCGGCCTGGAGCACGTCGCAGTCGATTCGTATGGTGTGCTCTCCGAACGCCATCGTAGCCATCGCCGCCCTGAGCGAGCGGCCGATGAGGCGCTGAATCTCCTGGGTGCGCCCTCCGGGGCCGCTGCGCTCGCGCGACGTTCGTTCGACGGTGGCGCGGGGAAGCATGGCATACTCGGCAGTGACCCAACCCTCGCCGCTACCCCTCTTGAAGCCGGGAACGCCGGGCTCGACGGAGGCGGTACAGTGCACGAGGGTGCCTCCCATGCGAATGAGACAGGAGCCCTCGGCGTATGGATTGGCCCGGCGCTCGAGGACGAGCGGGCGCAGCGCATGGTTCGACCGGGCATCAGGACGGGACACGAAGACGCTCCACGAGAGCAGAAGTTGAGAGTCCGGGAACGAGGGGAACGCGCACCACCCGGCCGCCGTTCGATTCCACCCAATCGGCGCCGACGATGTTCTCGCGCGAGTAGTCGGCGCCCTTGACCAGCACGTCGGGAGTCAACGCCTGAATGAGCTCGAGCGGCGTGTCCTCATCGAAGAGCACGACACAGTCCACCGCCTCGAAGGCGGCGACGAGGCGGGCGCGGGCCGCCTCCGCGGTGACGGGTCTGCCGTCGCCTTTGCCGAGGCGCCGCACCGACGAGTCGGTGTTGATCCCGACGGCGAGCGCCGAGCCTTCGCGCCGCGCCGCCTCGAGCAACTCGACGTGCCCGGGGTGCAGAAGGTCGAACACGCCGTTGGTGAACGCCAGCGGACCGTTCAATCGCGCCCGCCAGCCGGCCGCGTCGCCCAGAGTGCGAACCTTTCCCGCGCTGCCCGGCGTCATGACCGCTCGGCGGAGGCGCCGCCGAACAGCGCCTTGAGCGCGGGTGGCGAGACGAAGGTGGTGATCATGACCATCACCAGCACCGCGCCGAAGACGCCTTCGCCGAGCACTCCCGAGCGGCGGCCGATGTCGGCGAAGATGAGGCCGACCTCTCCGCGCGGAACCATGCCCACGCCGACCACGAGGCGGCGAAAGCGCATCCAGGGCGCCGCCCAACCCGCGGCGATCTTCCCGGCGATGGCGAGCGCGATCAGCGCACCGGCGACGACGAGCGTGCCCCGCGCCTCCGGATTGGCCGGGTTGAGAAGACGGAGGTCGACCGAGGCCCCGATGCTCACGAAGAAGATGGGAGTGAAAATCGCGGCCACCGGCTTCACTTCATGCTCGATGGTGTCGAACTGGTTGATGCCAGAGAGAATGAGCCCCGCGGCAAAGGCGCCGATGATGAGAGCCGACCCGGCCAACGCGGCGGTGGCCGACAGGCCAAGCGCAAAGGCGATGGCGAAGACGAGCAGACCCGACCGCACCCGCATCCGGACGATGATGTCGAAGAGGCGGGGCATGAGGTATCGGCCCGCCACCACCGCGACCACCAGGAAACCCGCCGCCACGGAAAAGGTCCTCGCGACACCGAGCACCGACACCGCGACACCCGACGCCATTCCCGACACGACGCTCAGGATGACGAGGCCGAGCACGTCGTCGATCACCGCAGCGCCGATGATGATCCGGGCTTCCTCGGTGGACATGCGACCGAGGTCGGAGAGCACGCGGGCGGTGATGCCGACCGACGTGGCGGTGAGGGTCGCACCGATGAAGACGGCCTCGGTGATTCGGGAAGGTCCGGCGAGGCTGTCGGCGTGTGGGAGGTAGGCCCAGTAGGCGAAGCCAAGGGCAAACGGAACCGCCACGCCGACCGCCGCCACCGCGAGCGAGGCGGGGCCGACACGGAACATTTCGCGAAGATCGGTTTCGAGCCCGATATCGAAGAGGAGCAGCAGCACGCCCAGCTCGGCAAAGACGTGAATCACCTGTGCCGCGTGGCCCTCGACGGGAACGATGCCGAGGGCGCTGCCGCCGAGTATCACACCGGCGAGCAGCTCGCCGAGGACGGCGGGCTGTCCGATGCGTTCGGCAAGCTCGCCGAGAAGCTTGGCGCCGACGAGCATCGCTGCGATGGCGAGGAAAAGACTAGCGACGTCCACGCTGGGTTGGAACGAGCCTAGAGCGGCTCTTCGGCTTTCGGCTTGAAGTGGAAGATGTGCTTGAAGAAGGGGAGATCCACACTATCGCTGTACTCGGTGTGTATGGTGATCTTGTTGTCTCGCCTGATGTTGAAAGTCAACACGCGACCGAGTAACGAATCGGACGTGGCGGCGAGCCGGCGATAGATGACGTCGTCAGCGAGGCTCGGGGCCATCCGCGCCGAGGACACCATCTCGTCCTGGAGCTGGTAGTAGCGGAAGTACACCCGGCCAACATGCAGTCCGTAGTACAGCGCCGCCGCCAGGAGAGCGATCGAAATCAGGCACCCGAGGCTGCTGGTCCCTCGCCGGTTGCGTGGCGCCAGGCTCACCATTGTGACTGGGCTCCCTCCACGATGTTCGTCACCAGCTTGTCGAGAGCCGTCTTTCGGCCCTGGGCCTCCTGACCGGGGGAATAATCGCCTTCCAGCACGAGGCCGCTCCGCTGCCAGAGAGACTTCCCCTGCTTCTGGTCGAGAATCTCCACCGTCACCGTCACTTGGACCAGCCGGCGCGTGACGGTCACCTGCCGCTGAGTTTCATCGCCCACATACTGCACCGGGAGATCGGGCTCGTAGCGCGAGATGGAGCCCTTCACCACCGCGTCGGCCTGCGACTCGGAGGCCTGACGCAATCCGAGACGGCTCTCCACTGCTTCGCGCACGGCTACCGATACTTCTTGCGTGAGTGTCGGCTCCGACGTCTGGTTGTCGAAGGGCAGCACGGCCACCGTCTTGATGGAAGGCGGCAGGCCGCCGCCGGCGAAGCCATAGAGGCAGCCCCAAAGGGCGAGACAGCTAAGGGTGGCGAGCAGTCCAGATGTCAGGCGCAAATTCAATTCGGCCGGTCGAGAGGAATGTGATCGCCAGCTTGGCCGGCACGCTGGGCACTACGAGCTTCGACGTGAGTGGCGCGCCATTGGCGTCGAGCGTGGTCTCGGCGCGGCCTACGACCTGCCCGGCATGATGGACTTCGGCCACGAGACTGCCAGTCTTTCCCACGGTCCGCACGTAGGTCACGGTGTCGGCGCCGCCCGCGTACCGCCATGCCGTGACGTCGCCTTGCACGATGCCGCTCAGCGAATCGCCGTCCTCGGGAAGTCGCGCCACACCGAACATGGCCCACAGTAACGGATAGTTGGGCACCAGCTTGGCCACCGCATCGGGCGGCTCGGCCCAGAGTGGGTGGTCGCCGATCACTGCCGCGGAGGCCGCTCCCGACCCGAACGGCCCCGCGACGTCGAAGCGAAGCGAATCGGGTGGTGCGATTCGCGCGCTCCCCCTCCCGCCTGCGCTCGACCGCTCGTCCTGGAAGAGCCACTTGAAACGGTGCAGCCGTTTTTCCGAGGGAAGCGTCGTAGAGACCCACGCGGCCACCTGAGTCCGGTTTACCGGCGCTGCGTTGGCCGGGATGACCGGTCCAGGAGAACCGCCGCAGGCGAGCGCTCCGAAAACAAGATAGGCCAAGGGCCAGCGTCGGTCAAACCCAGTATGTTGTCGCATCAGTAGTTATAGCCGAAGAAGAAGCTGACGAAGCCGGGCTTTTTCTGGTCGCCGCTCAGGCTGTAGCCTTCGTAGTGGCTGTTGGTGAACCGACGGCCGACGTCGAGCCGCAACACGGCGATCGGGCCCAGCGCCATCCTGAAGCTAATCCCGTAGCTGCCGAGGAGCGCCCGGGTACCGGTGGAGGGAAACGATGCACGCCCGACGTCGGTGAACAGACCGCCCTGAAACTCGGGGAAATCGACGTCGCCGAACGGAGTGCCGAGCGTGAGGTGGGACAGAATGGGAAAGCGAAGCTCCTGATTGAACATGAAGGCGTGGGAGCCGACGATGTAGCCGAACTGGGGATACCCGCGCAACGCCACGGTGCCGCCGATGTTGACGCGGCTGGGACGGTCTCCGCCGCTGTAGTACCCGAAGCCGCGGATGGCCCACGCAACGCGGCTCGAGAGGCGGAAATATTTTCGCCAGTCGGCCGACAGGAGATAGCTGTCAAACCGGCTGTTCGTGAAATCACTCGACACGCCCGCCGTGAGACTGAAGCGGCTGCCGTCGATCGGTCCCGACTCGATCCAGAGCGAGTTGTCGCGGACGTAACTCAGGTAGTGCGACGCAAGCCAGCCGACCCTGCGAGGCTCGTCCACGGGAAGCGTGAAGTCCACGCGGTCCGAGCGCTGGATCGTCGTCGTTGCCTCGATGCGCGTGAAACGTGTCAGCGGATACCGCAGCAAACCGATCGCGCCGTACGCGGTCTCATTGTAGGCGACCACACGGTCTCCCTCGAAATTTCTCCCGACCTTTCTGAATGCTCCGATTCCCCAGTTGACCCGGCGGGAGCGATTCAGGTAAATGGCCGACCCGCCCAGGTTGGAGACAATACTCCCGAGCTCGCGTCCCTGGAACGATGAGACCTCGCCGTAGAGGAGATTGTCGCCGAGCAGATCGCTCATCACGAAGAAGATGCCCTGGGCGCCGCCGAAGCCGGGCACGATCACGGCGTCGCCCGCGGCAAAGTCGAGCGTGAGGCGACGGCGGTAGGGCTCGCGAGCCACAGTGCGCTCGGTCGCGGTGTCAGGCGGGACCTCCCAGACCCATTGCCCAGCGGGGGCGGCGGTCGCGAGCGTGAAACCGTCGGCGCGCGCCGCCGAATCGGCCGGATAGCGGTAGAGGTTCCAGCTCAGGTCGTGGAAGCCGCCCACCACGAGTCCCGCATCGCCCGGGAGGGGCACGGCGTCGAACGCACCGGTCCACGCCGAAGTCTCCCGCCGGCCCGTGCCGAGGGTATCCACGGAGAAGACATTCAGAACGCCGTCGCGATCGGAGGAGAAGACGATTCGCCCCTGATCGGCCGCCCACACCGGCGACTCGTCTCTCCAGGGGCCGGAGGTCAACTGCGTGATCGCCGAAGTCTGGAGATCGAGCACGAAGAGGTTGGCCGCGCCGTGAATGCCCTCCGCGGTGCGGTCGGACGCGAACACGATCCTCCGTCCATCGGGACTCGGACTCGGGTCGAGATCCTGAAATCGGTCGGAGGTCAGCGGCTCGAGCGTGCCGCCGGGGAGGCGGATCCGATACAGATCGGAGACCCCGCTTTCCGAGAGCGCGCTCATCACGATGCCCTGTCCGTCGGGCAGCCAGTGCGGGGAGATGATCGAGACCAGCTCGAGGAACTGGTAGCGTCCGACCATCTTGTCGCGCTCGAGATCCCACACGATCACCGCGTCCCGATCGCCGTAGCGCGCGGTAAAGAGGAGGTAGCCGGGGCGCGAGGCATCGACGCGCGAATCGAACGGGTGGAACGACTCGAGCTGTGCCGATCGGCCGCCGGTGACGATGGCTCTGGCCTTGCCCTCGCCCAATGACTTCCGGTAGATGGAGATGTAGCCGTTGGCGGGCGTGTGGTACACGACGCTGCCCAGCCCGTCGGCCGAGGTGTCGGCCATGAACGCCGGCTTGACCGCCACCTTCGCGATCTCGATGCCGAGGACGCTCAGCGGGGCGAGGCTGTCCACCGACGGGTAGTAGGCGCGACGCATGGCGAGCTGGAACTCCTCGCTGAGCTGGTCGAGCGTGCGGCCGTACACCGCCTTCACCGCGTCATCGAAGCTCTCGTGACGATTGACCTCCTTGTACATCAGCTCGACCCGCCAGTCGCCGTAGGTGTCGGCTAGCCAGCGGTGGATCTGGCCACCGAGCGGATACACGATGCCGCTCAAGGTGTAGCCGAGCTGCCGAAACGTTGGCAGCCTCCCGCTCAGCGTGAGGTCGCGCATGACCATCACGTCGCGCGCGTCCTGCCCCGCCGACCACAGCTCAGCCAGGCCCTCCGTCCACCAGAGCGGGAAGTTGATCCGGCTGGAGCGCGGGGCCTGGCGATAGTTCTCTCCGTCGAGATCGATCTGGAAGACATGCACCAGCTCGTGCCGGATGGTGTGGCGGAACTCCGCGAAGTTGCCCTGAAACGGCAGCGAGACCCTGCGCTTCAGGAAGTCGGTCGCACCGAGCAATCCTTCGGGCGGCGTATACGGCAGGATGTTGGTCTGCTCGAAGTCGGTATGAGAGGCATAGACGATGAGCGGGATCCGGGTGGCCACGGTGTGGCCGAACAGCACGGACAGCGTGTCGTAGCTGGCCTCGGCGTAGGCCAGCGCCGGCGGAGCCAGATCGGCCTCGGCGGGATAGTAGTACAGATCGACGTGCGCGCCACGGAGCATACGCCAGTCGAGCTTGCGGTACTGGATCTTGTTCTGGCCGAACGCGAAGAACTGGGCCGCTGCCGGTGGTGCGGCGGCGGCAAGCAGTGCCGTGAAGAGAACGGCGCGGGTGACCAGGCGTGAGGCGAACACGGTCATCTATGGATTGTTCGGATCAGGTCGCCTTGCGTGATGTGGACGAGACTGGCCGTTCCGGACGTGACCCGGCCGAAGATGGTATAGGTCCCATCGAGGTGCGGCTGCGGGCTCAGGGTGATGAACCACTGGCTGGCGCCGGTGTCCGGCCCCGACAGAGCCATACCGAGCATGGGTGTGACATACTTGTTCATGTTGATCTCGTCGCGGATCGCGCCGCCGGGGCCACCGAACCCGTCACCTCGAGGGTCGCCGTCCTGGACGACGAAGTTGGGCACCACGCGATGCCATCGGTTGCCATCGAAGAAATGGCGATCGACGAGCCGCAGAAAGTTCGCGACCGTAAGCGGCGCGTCGGGACCGAGCAGCTCGATCTCC
>JBBRGF010000162.1:0-7737 GCA_038240975.1 Gemmatimonadales bacterium | reverse complement strand
TCGTGTCCGATGATCGCGCCGATGGCGCCGTAGTCCATGGCGGGCGGCCGCTTGGCGTCGAAGTAGGGAGGCTGGAGGATCGCGGCGGGAAAGTTGAGGGCGTTCATCGCCGGCAGGTTCACCGCATTCACCGTCTGCGGGGTCATCACCCACTGGCCGCGGTCGACCGGCCGATCGAGCATGGCGATGTTGCGGCGGTACCTGAAGAGCTCCGATCGCCCTGCGTTGCCGAAGGCGTCGCCTGCCCTGACCTCGAGACCGGCGTAATCGGGCCAGCGGTCGGGATAGCCCACGCCCACCTTGAGCACGGCGAGCTTGGCCTTGGCCTCCTTCTTGGTGGCCGCTGCCATCCAGTCGAGATGGTCGATGCGATTCCTGAACGCGGCGATGAGATTCGCAACCATCGCCTGGGCGCGGGCCTTCTCCGCCGGGGGAAAGTAGCGCGCCGCGTAGATGCGTCCGACGGCGAACCCGAGGGCGGCATTCGTGGCGCCGACGCCCTGCTTCCAACGATCCCGCTCCTTCTGAGCGCCACTCAGCACCGTGCCGTAGAATCCAAACACTTGATGACGGTAGGCGGCGGGGAGCACCGCCGTACGGAAATTGAGGGCGTGAAATGTCAGATAGTCCTTCCACGTATCGAGCGGCTCGCTGGCCACCAGAGCCGAGAGGCCGGTGACGGCGCTCGGCTGCCACACGACGAACCGCGCCGGCTTGGCCAGGCCGGCAGCGGCGAAGTAGGCGTCCCAGTCGAGCCCCGGCGCCTTGGCAGCGAAGTCGGCTCTGGCCCAGTGATTGTCGCCCTTCTGCACGAGACCCGATGCCTCCCGGCTCCAGTGCTCCCGGGCCATGCGGGTCTCGAGCCCGACGATCGCGGCGGCCTTGGCCTCGGCGCCCGGGACCTTCGCCAGGGTGAGCATGGCGGCGACGTGGGTCTGATACTTCGCGCGGATCGCGGCCATCGCCGAGGACGAGTCGAGGTAGTAGCTCCGGTCGGGCATGCCGAGTCCGCCCTGAAGGAGAAACGGCGAGTAATGCGTGGGATCGTCGAGATCCTGCGCGACCCAAAGACCGAGCAGATTAGGAGTGTAGAAGTTGGTGTTGTTGATGGCGTCCACGTCGGCCCGGAGCCCGGAGCCCAGTGTGCGAGCGAGATCCTTGCGATCGTGGATGGCGGCGATGGAATCGAGAGTGGGTTGGAGGGGCTCGAGGCCGGCAAAGTCGATCGCAGCCTCGTCCATGAAGGTCGCGTAGTAGTCGCCGATCTTTCTCCGGTCGGAGCCGGCCGGGGCGTTGGCCGTGGCCGCCTCCTGGATCAGGTCCGACACTCGGCGGTCGGTGACCTCCACCAGCATTACGCCGGTTCCGTAGTTACTGCGATCGGGCGGAATGGGAGTCTCCGCGAGCCAGGTGCCGTTGGCATAGGAGAAGAAGCTGTTGCCCGGCTTCACCGAGGGGTCCATCCCTGCGACGTCGATGCCTCGGGCCTTCTGGGACTTGATGCCGTCCTGAGCCGCAAGGCTCCCGACGTCGACCGAGGGAGCCACCGCAATAGCGGCCAGGAGGAAGGTGGCGTAGCTCCGCCGGAACGTGCGGATCATCGAAGGATCTCCGTGGACGGGCGACATGGATGAGGCCGGGTTCGGTACGTGAACGGCGTTTCCAAAGTTTCCCCGTCATCGGCGCGCCAGCAAGGCCGGGCCTGGTATTTCCACTCTTGGTCGTCCGCCCGGCACCGGTGATTTGAACGACCGCACCCACCATGCGACCTTTCTTAAGAGGCGGTAATCGCTCATCACTGAAGGGGGGCGGGGGCATGAACGTCGGCTTCATCGGACTCGGGGGAATGGGTCGTGCCATGGCGGGCAACCTCATCAAGGCAGGCCACCATGTCCGCGGCTGGAACAGGAGCCGCTCCGCCTCCGACGAGCTCGCAAAACAAGGCGCCGAGCGGGTGGACGAGCCACGCGGCGCCTTCGGCGGAGCCGTCATCTCGATGCTTGCGGACGACGACGCGGTGCGCCAGGTCGTGATCGCGGGTCGGCTCCTGGAGACGGCGCCCGCGGGCACGGTCCACGTGAACATGTCGACCATCTCGATTCGCCTCGCCGAGGAGCTGGCATCGGAACACCGGCGGCACGGCGTGGGCTACGTCGCGGCGCCGGTGTTCGGCCGCCCCGAGGCGGCCGCTGCCGGCGAGCTCAATATCGTGGCCGCGGGCGACGGCGCGGCCATCGACCAGGTGCAACCGCTGCTCGACGCGATCGGCCGCCGGACCTGGCGCGTGGGCCACGAGCCCCGCCAGGCCAATGCGGTGAAGATCGCGGGGAATTTCATGATCGCCTCGGCGATCGAGACCATGGCGGAGGCGACCGTGCTGGTGGAACGGCACGGCGTGCCACCCGCGGAGCTGCTCAATGTACTGACCAACACGCTGTTCGCCGCCCCGGTCTACAAGAATTACGGCGCGTTCATCACCGAGCGCCGCTACGAGCCCGCCGCCTTTCGCCTGGCGCTCGGCCTCAAAGACATGCGCCTCGTCCTGGAGGCCGCCGACGGAGCGAGGACGCCCATGCCCTTCGCCAGCGTGCTCCGCGACCATCTGCTCGAGGCGGTCGCGCTAGGCGACGGCGATCGTGACTGGGCCGCGCTCGCGGAAGTGGCGCGGCGGCACGCGGGTCTGTAAAACACCTACAGAGCAGGCCTCCTAGCCGCCGCAGGCCCCGTCCGCATAGCTTCGATCATGCCGATCGCCGCGCTGAACGCCGCTCTGACGAACCGTTACCGCGTGGAGCGGGAGATCGGTCACGGCGGCATGGCGACCGTCTATCTCGCGCATGATCTCAGGCACGAGCGTCAAGTCGCCATCAAGGTGCTTCGCCCTGAGCTGGCTTCGATCCTCGGCGCCGATCGGTTTCTTCAGGAGATCCATCTCACCGCGCGACTCCGCCATCCACACATTCTGCCGCTCTACGACTCGGGAGAAGCGGGCGGTATGCTGTTCTATGTCACGCCCCTTGTGGAAGGCGGCTCCCTCAAGGATCGGCTGGCTCGTGAGGGTCGAGTACCGACGGCGGATGCGATTCGCATCGCGAGAGAAGTGGCCGACGCGCTGGAGTACGCGCATGGGCAGGGCGTGGTGCATCGCGATATCAAGCCCGACAACATTCTGCTGGAGTCGGGCCACGCCACCGTGGCGGATTTTGGAATCGCGCGAGCCATCTCCGCGGCCGGCGCCGATCGTCTGACCGAGGCAGGCGTGGCCATCGGCACACCTGCCTACATGAGCCCCGAGCAGGCCGCCGGCGACGCCGAGATCGACAGCCGCACGGACATCTACGCCCTGGGCACGGTGGTCTACGAAATGCTCGCGGGCAAGCCTCCCTTCAGCGGATCAACCCTGCAGGCGGTATTTGCCGCGGTCCTCACCCACGCGCCGGCGCCGCTGCCGACTGGTGCCGACGTCTCGCCGGCGCTGGCTGCCGCGGTCGCCAGGGCGATGGCCAAGTCTCCCGCCGACCGGTTCGTTACCGCCGCCGAATTCGCCGAGACACTCCGCCGTACGGAGCAGGAGGCGGGCGCGGGCGCCGGCAGCGCGCGGAAGACCCCGTTGGTAGTCGCGGGACTCGCGGTGCTGTCGCTGATCGCAATCGTAGGGTGGCTGCTGGGACACCGCGGAGAGAGCGCCGCGAAGCCGCTGGCGACCCGGCTGGCGCAGTTGACGTCCAACGAAGCGGTCGAGGAATGGCCCGCCTGGTCTCCCGATGGGCAGCAGCTCGTGTTCTCCCGCACGGTCGGCGGTTACCGCAACCTGTTCCTCAAACAACTTCGGACCGGCGAGGAGCGCCCCCTCACCCACGGCTCCCGCGACGACATCCAGGCGGCGTGGTCTCCCGACGGCAAGGTCATCGCGCTCGTCCGGTCGGGCATGGCGAATGGAAAGCTCGAGCCGGGCGACGTGCTGGGATGGTACGCGGAGGGCGGCGACGTATGGACGGTTGCGCCGGAAACGGGACAGGAGTCTCAACTGATCTCCGGCGCGTTCAATCCGAGCTGGTCGCCTGACGGCCTGCACCTCGCGGTCGATGCCGGATTGGGCGGGCCTCATCGCATCTGGATCACCGACGCCAACGGCCGGAATCCTCGGCAGGTCACCAACGATAGCTCCGAGGCCGTCGTGCACATGACCCCGCGCTGGTCGCCCGATGGAAAGCACATCGTGTTCCGCCGGATTCTCCAGCAGAAGTCGGACATCGCAGTGGTGGACGTCGCGACGGGAACGAAACGGTGGGTGACCGACGACGACGTGGTGGACGTCAATCCCGCCTGGTCGCCATCCGGGCATTACATCTACTTCTCATCGTCGCGCGGTGGAGGCCTCAATCTGTGGCGGGTGCGCGTTTCGGCCGACGGCTCTCCGTCATCGGCCCCGGAGCAGCTCACCACCGGAGCGGGTGACGACCTGGAGCCCGCAGTGTCGCCGGATGGCAAGCGGCTCGCGTTGTCGATCTCCCAGATCGAGTCGGATATCTGGCGGCTCCCGATCGCGCCCGGGAGCGGCAAGCCCACCGGAGCTGCGGAGGCCGTCGTCACGACCACCCGGGTCGAGAGCCGCGGCGCCTGGTCTCCCGATGCAAAGAGTATCGCGTTCAACTCCGACCGCCTGGGCGACATGAACCTCTGGGTCCATGCGGCCGACGGGTCGGACCGGCAGCTCACCCGCGGGCCCGGCGGCGACTACCAGCCGAGCTGGGCGGCGGATGCAAAGACGATCGCGTTCTTCTCTTCGCGGGCAGGGCAGAACGACATCTGGACGGTGAACATCGCCAACGGGACCTTGCATCGGCTCACCACCGATGCCGGCGTCCATATCAATCCTTTCTTCTCACCCGACGGCCGGCGGATCGCCTACCAGGAGGATCGGGACGGGCGGTTTCAGCTCTGGGTGATGAACGCGGACGGATCGGGCCAGCGGCAGGTGTCCACGGCGGGTGCAGCCGGCCATTTCATGCGCTGGTCGGCCGACGGCCGGAGCGTCGTCTTCAGGGCCGAGCCACCCGGTGGCACCCAGATTCTTTCAGTCGACGTCGACACGGGCGCCGCCACCCGGCTGCCGAATGTGGCGGGCGGAAGTCACATGTCGTTCTCTCCCGACCATTCCCGCGTGCTCGACGTGAAAGGACACAAGGTCGTGTGGATCACTCCGCTGAACGGAGACTCGGCGTACAAGGTGTTCGAGTTCCCCGATCCGGCCATCCGCATCGACTATCCCGTGTGGTCTCCCGACGGGAAGTTCATGCTCTTCGACCACGACGTTCCGCATGGCGGGGACATCTGGGTGCTGGAAGGAGTGGAGTGACCGCCCGCCCCCGCCTTCCTTTCATTGTCTCGGCATGCTCCGCGCGATCAGGAGTGAGGCGGCTGACCCACGCTCAGGTGCAATCGCTCGGAGACGTAGCGGGTCACAGCCGCGAGCTCCAGTCGCGGCCCGGCGAGTCCGACATGGCCGTCGGGTCTCAGCAGGTAGAACGCGCGTCGAGGAATATTGACGCGAGCGAGCTCCCGATCGTTCGCCAAACTGCTAGGAACGACGTGAGTGCGCAGCAGACCGCCGAGGCCGGGTAGCCCAGCGGTGGGCGCGGGCTGGCCGATGAGGAGCAGCGTGAATCGGGTGTCGTCGAGGGCGCTGTAGAAGTCCTCCGCCGGACCCTTCATGGTCAGCTCGAGCCGGAGCCAGGGGAACCGATCACCCGCGCGTGGAGCGACTTCGGGCAAGCCGGTCAGAGTCTTCGACAGGGGGCTGTCGGGATAGCCAATGCCGGTCTGAGAGATGGTGCGAAAGGCGAGTCTCTGTATCCTCTCGCGCCCCATCGCCAGGGCCATGACCTTCGCCAGCACCCGGGTCCGCAACAACCCCGCGAGCCTGGTATTGGAAACGATGAGCGAGAAGGCGCGGTCGGTTGTGCCGAGCAGGCGCTGGGCGACCGGGATGCGCTCGGCCTCGTACGAATCGAGCAGAGCCGCTCCTGCACCGGTCGAGACGACGAGGGCGAGCTTCCAGGCCAGGTTGTAGGCATCCTGCAGGCCGGTGTTCATTCCTTGCGCGCCGACCGGGCTATGAATGTGCGCCGCGTCGCCCAGCAGAAAGCAGCGGCCATTCCGGAAATGCTCGGCACGGCGGTGATGAATGCGATAGGTGGAAAACCAGCTGCAATCCTGCAAGGCGACCCCGACTCCCGCCTCTTCGCGGATCGAGGGAATCACGTCGTCGAGAAGCAAATCATCTCGCCCACGCAGCCCCGGGGGCACGATCCCGACGATTCGCCAGTGACCGGCTCCGCGCATCGGAAAAAACAGGTGGAATCCGTCACGCCACAGATACACGTTCAGCTCGTCCGCGATCATCGGCCCCGTCATCTGCGTATCGGCCACGAAGAATACGTGCTCGTACGGCGCGCCTTGAAACTCGATTCCGTTCAGCTCGCGCACGGCGCTGCGCGCGCCGTCACACCCCCCGACCCACGCGGTCCTGATCTGCCGGACGGCGCCATCCTTCTGCTTGAGCCTCACGGCGACCCCGTCCTGTTCCTGCGCCAAGGCGACAAGCTCCGTATTCCACTCGACCTCGATGCCCGACCGATGAAGCAGCTCGCCCAGCAGCCGTTCGTTGTCGTCCTGACCCAGGATCAGGAGGAACGGATACGGGCTGATGTCGCGGCCGATGTCGCCCAGGGGGATGCGCGCGGTCCGCCGGCCGCCGGCCCATATGTTGGCCCCCGTGGCACGCTTGCCGAGCTCGAGTGCCTCCTCGATGATGCCGAGGTGAGAGTAGATCTCGAGAGTGCGGGCCTGGACGCCCAGGGCTCTCGTATGCACCGACGGGCCGGTGTGCCGATCGACGATCCGCACGCGTACGCCTCGCCGGCCGAGCTGGTTGGCGAGCATGAGGCCGGTCGGGCCCGCTCCCACGACCAGCACGTCGGTATCGATGGCAGTCATTGCCCTTCCCTTTCCCGGTACATCCCGGGACGTACGTCTTCCATGATGTTTTCGGGAGTCGATGCCGCGGCAAAGCCGACCTGCTCATACAGGCGGTGGGCGCCGCGCGTCACGAGCATCCACCGCCGAAGTCCCTGAAGCTGCGAGCTGCTTCGGACGCACTGCATCAGCCAGCGCCCGAGCCCCCGGCCTTGATGGCCGGGCAGGACGTAGACATCGCACAGATAGGCGAAGGTCGCGCGGTCGGTGATCACCCTCGCAAGCCCGATCTGGCCTTCGGGGGCATAGAGTCCGAAGCAGAGCGAGCTCTCGAGGGAGCGGTGCACGATCTCCAGGGAAATGCCCTCCGCCCAGTAGGATGTCGTGAGGTACCGGTGGATCGCTCGCGCGTCGAGTCGGGTGGGATCGGTGGAGATGGCGTAAGGGCTGCGTTCAAAGTGCTCGACGGTCACTTACACGTCTCCCTGAGGGGCAATCTCATACTCACTCTGAACCAGGCCGCTGGCATACTGGCGGGTCGCGATGTGTGTGAGGGGGATATCGCGTTGCGTCGGGCCAAAGAGCGGGATGCCGGCGCCGATGAGCACGGGAACCCGTGTGATGATGAGGCGCTGAATGAGCCCGGCCTGGAGAAACCGCTGAATGGTGACTCCGCCATCGATGTAGGCATGCTGAATGCCGCGGGCGGCAAGCCGAGCCACGATGTCGGCCGGTTCCCCCGACATATGCTCGACAACG
>JBBRGF010000161.1:0-7766 GCA_038240975.1 Gemmatimonadales bacterium | reverse complement strand
GAGGGACTCGAGCTCAAGCGAGGTGAGCGTCCGGGACCGCACGACTTCCTGCATGGCTTCTGGCACGGCGGTGACGCGAAAGTAGAGATCCATGCCCTCGAGCACGGAAACGCGCGACGCAAACTCGCAGAGAAACTGCTGCGCCTGCGAGGTGTGGGTCGCAATCAGCGCCTCCCAAGCCGTGGCGTACGCGATCCGAACCTGGAGATGCAACGCCTCCGGGATTCGGCGCAGCGACATCTGGCTGGGCACCGTCATGTATGCACGACTCCGGCTGTTACGACTCGAGTACCCGCGGTCCCGCGCGAGGGGCAGACCGGGCCAAAGCTAGCAATATCCAGTCCGCGGGCTTCGGTGCGGCGGTGTCGGTGGAAGGCACGACTCTGCATCGCAAAATGCCCGGCGACTTGCAGAGGCGGGGCTACCGAAGATAGGAGGGAAGATGCTCCGCGTACCGGCCCTCCCAGGATCGGAGCGACTCAATGGACAGCGTCTCGATTTCCCGAGACACTGCGCGCGCCGCGGCGAGCGCAAGCTCCACGTCGTCACCTGCGACGTCGGTGGGCGCTGCATGCGTATGGATGTCGGTGAGACCCACCAGAATGGTGAGCTGATTGTTCACTCGGTCCTGCAACATGACCCGGAGTTTCCGGACCAGATCTTCCCGGCCGACGCGGATGTGCCGGCGAACCGCCCATAGAATCATTCCCAGAAACCACACCACGAAGGTCAGGTTGGGGCCTGTATCCCTGCGAAGCAGAGCGGTGCCGATGGCGAGGATGGCCACCATCGTGCCGGTGGTGGCGAGCGCGACCTCGAAGTGATCCGGGATCTTTGCCCGCAGGACGTCCTTGAAGCGCTCGGATCCGATCACCGCGGCCTCGGGGAAGAAACTGTCGAAACGGATGGATGTGATATAATTGGAGGGAATTGTGTTCCCGTCCATTCCCAAAAACACGACACCGGCAAAAAACGAGAGCCCCGCCTCATGCAACATCTGGCGGGGCTCTCACTTCCTTCGCTTGCGCACTGCTCGGCTGTGCCGGTTATGCCGCCAGATCGCGCAATTTGTCGCCGTGCTCCTCGCGCAACTGCCGGAGCGCGCGATCGCGGAGCTGGCGAATCCGCTCACGCGTAACGCCCATCATTCGGCCGATTTCTTCGAGCGTATGGCTGTTGCCATCGTCGAGCCCGAAGTACAGCCGGATTACCTTCGCATCGCGAGGCGCCAGCGCCGCAAGCGCCTGCTCGAGGTCGTCGGTGCGGCTCTTGGCCAGCATTGCCGAGTCGGTTCCCTCCTGCATGAGGGGAACGAACCGCTCCATCCGGCCCCGCTCATCGGCCTCGCGCACCGGATGATCGAGGCGAAGGGCCTCGACATGCAACGCGCTGAGCGCACGCACCGCTTCGCGGGTGAGGCCGGTGGCCTGTACCAGCTCGTCGGTTGTGGGGGCGCGGCCGAGACGCTCGTTGAGCAGTGTCACCGTTCGGCCGAGGCGGTTGAGATCGGCCGTACGGTTGAGCGGCACACGCACCGGGCGGCCATGGCGCGCCAAGGCGGCCTGGATGGCCTGGCGAATCCACCATACCGCGTAGGAGATGAACTTGACGCCCCTGTCGGGATCGAACTTTCGCGCGGCGGTCATCAGACCGAGGTTTCCCTCGCCGATCAGATCCATGAGCGGCACACCGCGGTTCTGGAACTTCTTCGCTACGGAGACCACAAACCGGACGTTGTGCCGCGCCAGCTTCTCCTGCGCGTCCACGTCGCCCTTGAACGCCCGGCGCGCGAGCTCTTTTTCCTCCTGGGCGTTGAGCAGGGGAATGCGGCTGATCTCCTGAAGGTAGAAGTCCAGGCTCTCGCGCCCCTCATCGGTCGCCCGAGGCAGCGGTGCGGCCTGGGTCCGGCGGCGACGGGTCGCCGTCCGCTTCTTGACTGGCACTTGGTTAACTCCTATCTATCATTATTTCAATGACTTGGGATGCGTTGGCCGCCCCCGGGCGGCCTCTCGATCACAAGCGTCTGATGATCGGCGCCGGACGATCGTTGCATCGCGGTAAAAACAAGCCGTCGGGCACCTAGGTTCCCCGCTCGGACAAGACGTGTCGGCTGGGGGGTCACCTGCCTTCGTCTACATCCTCACGCTCGATGCCGTTGGCGAATGCTCCCTGACCGTTCCCACGATTCTTGACGTTCGGCTAAGTAGGTGTATATGCATATAGTATGCGTATCGCCATCCTCGCGCTGATCGCGCTCGCCGCCGTTCCGCTCGCCTCCTACCTGGTGGAGGCGCTGAGGCGGCGGCCTTCCACTCCGCCACGTCTCGAGTGGGCGCCGGACATCCCGGTCCGGTGGGTCGAGATCGGCGGATCAAGACTCAGGTACATCGTCGCCGGCAGCGGCCCGCCGGTAGTGCTGCTGCACACACTCCGCACGCAGCTCGACATCTTTCAGAAGGTCATTCCCGCGCTCTCCCGCCGGTGCCAAGTGTACGCGCTCGACTACCCGGGCCATGGGTATTCGGATATCCCCGATGCGGAGTATTCGCCGGAGCTCTTCGTGAGGGCGGTCAGGGGGTTTCTCGACACCCTGGATATCACGGAAGCTGTGGTGGTGGGAGAATCCATCGGAGGAACGATCGGCCTGCTGCTGGCGGCCCGGCACCACCGAGGAGTCCGCGCCGTTGTCGCGATAAACCCATATGACTACGACGCGGGCCGCGGTCTTCGCAGAAGCTCGTCGCTGGCGAACCTCCTGTTCGGGTTGAACGGTGTTCCGATCATCGGCGCGACCGTGATGAGGATGCGAAGCTATCCGGTCGAGAACCACATCTTCCAGGGCGGAGTCCGCCGGAAAGGTTCGCTCCCGCCTGGGCTGACCCGCGAGATGCACGCGGTCGGCAACCGCGAGGGGCACTACCTCGCCTTCATGTCACTGGTCGGCCACTGGCCCGAATGGGAAGAAGTGCGCGCGGAATACGGCAATATCGGCGTGCCGGTGCTGTTGCTGTACGGTGACCACGACTGGTCGCGCGGAGCGGAGCGGGACGCCGATCGGCAGGCCATCCCGGGAGCGCGAATGCAGATCGTGCCCGAGGCCGGGCACTTCCTTTCGATCGATGCGCCGGACGAGATGGTCCGGAACGTTCTGGAGTTTCTGGAGGGGCTCGACGGGGAGGGGTGAAAACGACAACGGGGGCGGTGATCTTTCGATCACCGCCCCGTGCCTTACTGTGGACTACCGGCCGAGCTTGACGACGTTTTCCGCCGCGGGGCCTTTTTGGCCCTGGACGATGTCGAACTCCACGCGGTCGCCTTCGGCGAGGCTCTTGAACCCTTCGGCCTGAATCGCCGAATGATGGACGAAGCAGTCCTTCTGTCCGCCTTCAGGGGTGATGAAGCCAAACCCTTTGGCGTCGTTGAACCACTTTACCGTCCCTGTGGTGCGCATTGTTTCCTACTCCTTGACATGGTGTAATCGGAGTACGGAAATGCCGCACCGGCCGACTACGTAGTGTTGCGTGACTCGAACCCTCACGCTGGGCCCAACGGCCAACAGAAAAGGACCAGCATTACACGCCGGCCCTTCAGTGACCACATCGGATGCGTAAGCGTGTGCCGATGATGGGGGACAATGTAAGTGGTGGCAGGCGTTTGGGCAAGATGGAGGCGGAGAAAGCCCGCTGTTCTCCTACTGCGGCTCGACGAACAGGGTCGCCCAGTCGCGGTCGTCCTGCGCCGCCAGCTTCAGGTGCAGCAGCCCCGTTCCGGTGTCGTAAAAGTATTTGTCGCCCGCGCTCGCATCGACTTCCGCGAGACTCGCCACCGCGCCCATCGGGTTGCCCGCCCAGTAGTCACGCACGATCGTCAGCGCAGCCTGCGGATACGGCAGCGTGATCCTCACCCATTCCCCCGGCGCCACGTGGTCGAGGTACACCTTCGGGTGGAGCGGCACCGCCCCCGCGAACCCCAGCGTGTACTGCCGCCCGGGCAGTACCGACGCGAACGCCGCGTCCGGATTGCCCGGCACGCCCACGAGACTCACCGATGCCGCGTCGTCACGGGCCACCGTGAGCGGCGCGACGTTTTCAGCGTTGCTGCGCACGCTTAAGCCCACGTACCGATTGGGGCAGACATAGGCGTTCCACTCTGCCCTGAGTGTGCAGGCGCCGGTCACCAGGAACGGGGAGTTGGGCACGACGTACGACCCGGCGTTTCCGGTGACCGAGCCGTCGCGGTCGAGGAAGACCGCCGCTTTGTCGCCATCCTTGTCGGCGTGCGGCGTCTCCAGATAGTACGGATTGGCGTTGGTGAAGTGGAGCGTTCCCACGTAGTTCGCGGTGCTCACCGAGAACCCGTTGCTCCGGTTGAAGCCGAGCGCGCTCCAGGGAATCGAGCCCGAGCCGTTGAAGTTGACGAATGTCACCCGGTCGGCGCCGACGGTGCCGTCGTAGAACTCGAAGCCTCGCCGGGGGGTGCCTGCCTGAAGGGTGCTGGAGTTGTTCGCCGTCTCTCCCACGAAGAGGGCATCGCCGACCGACGTCTCGTCCGACGCGAAGGTGGCGCCGATCGCATTGTCGGCAAGCACGGCTCCCGAAAGCTTGAGGTTGGCGCCGCGGAGCCATACCGCGCGTCCCGAGTGCTTCCACGCGACGAAATTCTTGAAGTCGGCCTCGACCGCGCTCTGGTTGTCGGTCGGGTCGGAGCGCGGGCTGTAGTAGGTCGTCTGGGTGTTGCCGTCGGCCATGGGGCCATCGTCCACCTGGAGCCCGCTGCGCCGGTTCGAGTGGGCGACGTTGCCGTCGAACTCCCGAAGAGGGTTAGTGCGCGGAAGGTCGGGCTGCCCGGTCGAGAGGCCGGTCGGCGCCGCGGGCAGCGCCATCCAGAAGCCAAAGGCCTGAGAGCCGGCGGCGACGTTGTCGCGGATCGTGTTGTCCGGATTGGTGATCCAGAAGGTCGCCGCCCGGGTGTCGGTCGGAAGCACCCCTTCGCCTTCGGCGGTGACCTTGGTGCCGAGCCCGAGGTTGCCGGCGATGAGATTGCCCGTCTCCGCGCCGTCCTCGAGAAAGTAGCCGTGGCCGAGGTGGTCGTAGCAGACGTTGCCCTCAACCCGCGCGTTGTCTGTGCCGTGAACGGTCACGCAGCGGTTGAAGCTCTTCCACACGCTGCTCTGGGCGAAATACTGTCCATCCACCGGCCCCATCATGTGCCAGTGCATCGGATACCGCGCCACCTTGCCCTTCTGTCCCATGAAGTGCAGCTCGACGCCTTCGACGCGCAGCGTGCCGCCCATACCTATCATGTGGCCGCCAAACCCGGCCGCGCTCGAGGCGCTGTCTCCCTGAATCAGGATGTTTCTGGTGAGCAGGCCCACTTCGGCGCGCTCGTCGACCGTGGTCCCCTCGAAGGTCTGGAGCTGGCCGTAGTGCGAGTAGAGGAGAGGCTGCGCGAGAGTGACGCTCGTACCGCTGATGCCCTGGACCGTCGCCACTTCAGCCCGGGTGGGATCAAAGTCGGTGGAGGCGACCACCACCTTGTCACCCGCGTGCCATCCGGGCGCGGCGAGCAGCGTCAGTTGCGTCGAGCCGGACGTAGCGGTCGCGGCCAGACGGGTCCACGCCGTGCGCGTCTGCCCGTGAAGGTCGAGGGTGCCGCCCGGGAGGACACCGAGCACCTTGGAGCCCATCCCGGCCACGTCGGGAGCGTCAGCCTCGCCGGTGAGCGTGATCGTGGCGTTGTGGGAGAAGGGCGCGCTGCTGGTGCCGATTCGAAGGGTGCCCGCGACGACGACCGATCCGCTCGTCACCGAGAGATCCTGCTCGTCGAAGACGAGCGCGCCGTCGATCCTGAGGCTCGCGAGCGATGGCGGGCTCACGTCGAGCAAGACCGACTTGCCGGCCGGAATCGTGACTGCGGCGCCCGCCGCGGGAAGGTTGCCGTCGGGCCACGTCGCCGCCTCCGACCATTTACTGGTAAGAGCGATCGGCGGCTGGTCCGGTCCGCCATCGGTGGGACCTGTCGAGTCGTCGGTGCTGCAGGCGAAGAGTGCAAGAGCGAGCACACTGAGGCGTGCGCAATTCGCCAGTCGGCCTTGCATGCTGACCTCGCGCGTCACGGGAGATGGGGCGTAAGTCGCGGCAGGACTACTGTCGGTCTGTTGCGGAGCAAGAGCCGGGCGAGGAGAGAGTGCAAGAAGCGGCACGGGCCCCACTTAGGGGCCCGTGACGTATTCGGAGGGGTCGCGTTGCGCGCGGCTACTTGCCGGGCTCGTCGTCGTCCGTTTCGAGTGCGGCCTTGAGCTCGCAGGCGAGAGTGCGCTCCTTCCGGAGCGTAGCAATCAGGGCCTCGGCCTGCTTCATCTGCATCGCGAGCGAGCTGGCGGACTCCATGGCGTGGTCCATCACGGTGCGCTGAGCCTGCAGCACCTCGACTGTGGAGCGCATGCCGAGCGCCAGCGCTTCCGCACGCGCGAGCCGCTGCTCCGCGCGCTCGAGCTGGCGCTTCCGCGACTCGAACTCCTCGAGTGCCCCCTCGGTGGCCTTGAACTGCTCCTGGGTGTTCTCGAGCAGCTCCTTGGTCTCCGAGATCTCACGACGCGCCGATCCGATCACCTGCACGTCGGCGACGGCACGCTCCGCCAGCTCGAAGACGTGCCTGACCTGGGCTTCCAGCGCGTCCACGGCGGCCTGGCGTGCGAGTGTCTGCTCCAGTCCGCGTGCGGCTTCGGCCTGGGCCGACTCCCAGCCTCCGAGCAGCTCCTCGAAGTGCGCCATGGGGCGCTCGATTGCCTTGAGGGCGGATGCGCGGCTCTCGAGCTCACCCGAAGTGCGGTCGAGCTTCTCCGAGCGCTGCTCGGCATCGGCCAACGCCGCCCCGATCGTCCGCGACACTTCCTCCAGACGGTGCGCGACCTCGGCGCTCGTCTTCCTGAGCTGCGTAGCCTGGGTCAGGTGCTCGCTCGCCTTCTCCAGCGCTCCGCGGCGCTGCTCGAGCTCCTGGCCGAGTGTGCGGATGCGGCTCTCGATCTCGTCGAGCTGGCCCGTCCGGCCCTCGAGCGAGCGCACCGAGCCGGTCACTGCGTCGATCCGGCGGTCAGCGTCGGCCACCGACGCGGTGACCTCTGCCATCGTCTCCGACACCCGCTCGGCCTCCGCCGACTTCTTCGCGAGCTGTACGAACCGCGTCTCCGCGCCATCGACCCGTCCTTCGAGGTCGTTCATCCGGCCGGTGAGCTGGTCGCCGGTGCTATCCACCTCATCGAGGCGTCGTCCCAGCTCGACGACCACCTCGTGCCGGCCGGCGATCTCGGACATGTCGCTCTTCACCCGCTCGACCTCGTCGCGGATGCGAGCCACCTCGGGCTCCATCGCGCCGAGCTCCTTTACCTCCGACTCGACCTTGCGTATCCAGGCGTCGCCGGCGGCGAGCCTGCTCTGCGACTCGGCATGACTCTCCCGGAGCCGCGACATCTCTTCATAGGCCACACGCATCCGCTCGAGGCCGTCGGCCACCAGCTCGTGCGTCCCCTTGAGCGCCACGAGGTGCTGCACCGCCTCGTCGACGTCGGGCTTGAGCTGATAGATCCGCTCCATGCGGTCGGTGACTTCCTCGGTGACGCTGCCGATCCGCTCGACCTCCTGCCGGAGGGACGCGAGCCTCGCGGCCTCTTCGGCAAGGCGAGCCAGCTCGGCGGAGAGCTGCGTCGAATGGTCGCCGAGCGCGCGCACTTGAGCCTGAACCGCCGCCGTACCCTGGCTGGCGGCATC
>JBBRGF010000160.1:0-7801 GCA_038240975.1 Gemmatimonadales bacterium | reverse complement strand
GTTAGTTACTACCACTTCCTAACCCGGGCGCAGCCAACTGCAGCGCCCGGAGCGACTCGATCCTGCCTCTGAGCGCGGCCCGGTCACGCCCGGAGCGACCTGGTCCCGCTCGGAGCGACAGAGGCAGGGACCGGTCGCGAGGGCGCGTCAGTGGGGCGCTAGTTACTCCCACTTCCTCACCCGGGCGCAGCCAACTGCAGCGCCCGGAGCGACTCGGTCCTGCCTCTGAGCGCGACCCGGGCACCCCCGGAGCGAACAGACGGACGCTCGGACTACCGATTCGCCAGCGCGTAGCTCAGCGTCTCCAGCTCGAGCGCCAGATTCACCGTCTTCACCACCACGTCGTCTGGCACCACGAGCTGCACCGGTGCGAAGTTCAGAATCGACTTCACGCCGAGCGCGATCAGCCGGTCGGTCACCGGCTGCGCCGCCTCCGCCGGCGTCACGAGCACCGCCATGTCGATCGGGCGACGCTGCAGCTCCTTCTCCAGCGTCGAGATGTCGAGCACGGTGAGCCCGTTCCACTGCCGGCCGATCTTTCCGGGATCGGCGTCGAAGATCGCGACGATGTCGAATCCGCGCTGCTTGAACCCGCGATACTGCACCAGCGCGCTGCCGATCTTCCCTGCCCCGATCATTCCCACCAGATAGCGCCGCTTCAGTCCCAGGATCTCACGCAGCCGGTCGGCCAGCTCCGGCACCGGATACCCCAGACCCCGCTTCCCGAACGAGCCGAAGAACGACAGGTCCTTCCGGACCTGCGCGGATGTGGTGCCTCCGCGGGACGCCAGTGCCCCGGAGCTGACCGTCGCGATCCCCTGCCCCTCGAACTCCTCGAGAAAGCGCAGGTAGAGCGACAGTCGGCGAACGGTGGACTCGGCGACCTTACGCATCCAGCCCATTTTTGTGAAACATTTCACAAACCTACGCGGGCTGCCACCCTCCGTCAACGAGCGCACGGAGCAGCCGGGCGAACGCCTCGGGCGCCAGCGCCTCCGGTCTCAGGTCGGGCTCGACCCGCAGACTCCCGAGCGCCGCTTCGACCCTTGGCGCTTCCCAGCCGGTAAGCTCGCGCAGTCCGCGGAGAATCTGTTTCCTCCGAAATCCGAAGAGCCCCACGACGAGCCTTCGAAACGGCCGCTGCTCCGCGTCCGAGATCAGCGGCTTGTCGAGCGGTACCAGACGCAGGAGCGCGGAGTCGACTTTCGGTCGCGGCCGAAAAGCGCCGGCGGGCACAGTGAAGAGACGCTCCGCCCGGGCCACCGCCTGCACACCGACGGTCAGCGCCCCGTAGTCCGCCGTCGATGGCACGGCCACGACGCGGTCGGCCACTTCGCGCTGCACCAGGAAGACGATCCGGAGCGGGCGCGGCGGCTCCATCGCCTTGTCGAGAAGGGGCGAGGTGATGTTATAGGGAATGTTGCCGGCCACGAGGAAGCGCGGGCCGGCGAGGGCGTGCCAGTCGCAGTCGAGCGCGTCGGCCTCTACGACCGTGATGCCCGGCAATCTGGCCCGCAGTCCGGGAACGAGATCGCGATCCTTCTCGATCGCGACGATGCGGCCCGCCCGCTCCGCCAGCGCCGCGGTGAGCGTCCCCGCTCCGGGGCCGATCTCGAGCACGGTATCGTCGAGGGTCGGAGCGAGCGCGTCGGCGATGCGGGCGAGGATGCGGGGATCGGTGAGAAAGTGCTGCCCGAAGCGCCGCCTGGCCTGCACCCTAGATCCGCATCACGAGAATCGTGCGGTCGTCGATCGGACGAGAGCCGAACGCGTCGGCGCTGGCCAGCACGGCCTCCACGATGGCATCGGGAGACTCGCCCCGCCTCGCACACACCTCGTCGAGCAGCCGCGTCTCGCCGAAGGGCTCGCCTGCGTCGTTTCTCGCGTCCACCAGGCCGTCGGTCCACAACACGAGGAGATCGGCACCGACGCTCCATGGCAGTTGCACCCGGTGGATCGAGCCGGGCGCCGCGAAGCCAAGCGGCGGCGAGGTGGACTCCAGCCGCTCGGGCGCGCCGAAGCGCGGAACCCGGAAGGCGTACGGATGACCGGCGCTGGCGTACGAGAGACGGCCGGTGAGCGGATCGAGCACGCCGTAGAAGACGCTGAAGTACATCTCCGTCGTGGCGAGCTCGGTGTCGAGACTCTCCTGCAGCGCCGCCAGCGTCTCGTCGGGGGTGAGCGATGCGGCGGCGTGGATTCCCGCGGCCGACATCACGAGCGCCATCACGAGCGCGGCGGAGAAGCCATGCGAGGAGACGTCGCCCAGCATGACGCCCACTCTCCCGCGGCCGAGCCTCGTGAACGTGTAGAAGTCGCCCCCCACCGAGTCGGCCGGAATGCATCGCGCCGCCACCTGGGCGTCGCCGGCCAGCACCGACGGCGACGGCAGCAGCTTGAGCTGGAGGTCGTGCGCCAGCTCCAGCTCCTGGCTCAGCCGCTGCTGCCGCATGTCGCGCTCGACCAGGCGGGAATTTTCCACGGCGGCGCCGATCTGATTGGCGACGGCGGCCACGAGCTTGCGGTCGCTGACGGTGAAGCGGTCGCCCCCGATCCGGTCGGTGAGATTGATGACGCCGACGCACCGCAGCGGACCATCGGTGGGGCCGTAACAGATGGGCACGCTCAGGAATGCGTGCCCGCGGTAGCCGCGGACGTCTCCGCTTTCGGCGCCCGGCGCCTCGGATCCCGGAGGATCGTGGGCGATGACGCGCTGCTCGCGATAGACCCGGGCGGCGATCGAGTCGTCGTCGTCGATGCTCACCGGCGCGAGTCCGTCCACGCCGAAACCCTTGGCCGCCACCGTCCGCAACACGCCTGCGGCCTCGTCGTGCACCATGATCGACGCGCGCCGCGCCCCGACCACGGTACTGACCTCGCGCACGATTGTCCGGGTGGCCTCCTCGAGCCGCACCGTCTGCCCCAGGATCTCGCTGATGGCGTAGAGAAGATCGATCTCCTCGTACCGGCTGCTCAGCTCCTCGGCAAGGAACCCGCGGTTGCGCTCGGCGTCGAGGATCGCGGCGAGTGCGGGCATGACCCTCGAGGCTCCGGCGCGCGCTTGCTCCGCTTTCCCTCCCACCTCCAGCCAGACTCCCTCTATCCCCTCGACCGGCTCCAGCCACGCCTCACCCTCCGGAGTCGTAAGCGGGCCCGGACCATCCATCGGCGGCGACCATCCGGGCTCGGAGCCGGTCACCACGCGCAACGCCCGGCCGTCGAAGCGCCAGAGGCGTACCCGTCCGCCGACGAGCGCGCCAAGACCTTCGAGCACCCGGTCCAAACGCCCTATGGCCGGCGCAGGATCATGCAGATGGAGTTTCCTTGCTCGTTGAAATGGACGGCGTCCACGAGCTTTCGGATGAGAAAGAGGCCGCGCCCGTTGGCCTCGTCGAGCTGGTCGGGGTGGATCGGCTCCGGCACGGACGCGGGATCGAACCCCGGACCTTCATCGGTCACCGAGACGCGAATCGCATCGGGCATCAGCTCGGCGCGGATCTCGACCCACTTTTCCTGCTCCTCGCGGTTGCCGCGCACGATGGCGTTGCTGAGCGCCTCGGAGAGGATGACCTGAAGCCTGAAACGGGTGCGGTCGAGCGTAAGATGGCCCGCGAGGCAGTGGCGGGTGACCAGCTCCACCGCCTCTTCGATGCACTCGACGTCGCTGGGAAGACGAAGGGTGACGAGCGTCGCAGCGTGGCCGGCGTCCGGCGCCGGAGAGCGGCGGACGCAGAGGCGAAGTGGCGACGGCATTGCGACGATCCGGCTAGAAGCTGGCCAGGGCCTGCTGCGGCGTTTCGGCGATGGCGAAGAGGGTGTCGAGCTTGGTGAGCTCGAAGAGCGAGCGGAGATCTTCGTTGAGGCCAGACAGCCGAAGCTCTCCGCCGGTCTCGCGCACCCGCTTGGAGATCGACACCAGCGCGCCCAGCCCCGAGGAATCGATGTAGCCGGTGCGGGAAAAGTCGATCAGAATCCGGCGCTCGCCGCGATCGACCGCGGCCTGCACCAGCTCCTTGAGCTCCTGCCGGTTTCCGACGATCAATTGTCCCTCGACCTGCACCAGCGTTACCCCACTGGGATCAATGGTATGGCTGAAGCCCATCCGGTCATCTCCCTCAGTTCGTCGAATCGCACTGCAGCGCCACCATCGCCGCTACCTCGACAATATCGTCGGCGGTGGCCCCGCGCGACAAGTCGGCCATCGGGCGGGCGAGGCCCTGGAGAATGGGGCCGATCGCGACGGCTCCGGCGAGCCGCTGCACCAGCTTGTACCCGATGTTTCCGGCGTCGAGGTCGGGAAAGACGAGCACGTTGGCGCGGCCCGCCACCGGAGAGCCCGGCGCCTTGAGCTCGCCGATCGCGGCATCGAGCACCGCGTCGACCTGAATCTCGCCGTCGGACGGGATGTTCGGCGCCATTTCGCGAAAGCGTGCCGCCGCCTCGCGCACCCTGGCGACCCGGGGCCCTTCGGCGCTGCCCTTGGTGCTGTAGGAGAGAAAGGCGACGCGGGGCGAGTCGCCCGCCAGGCGCTGCCGGTCGCGCGCCGCGGCGAGGGCAATCTCCGCCAGCTCGACCGGAGAGGGATCGGGAACGACGGCGCAGTCGGTGAAGGTGAGAACGGTGTCACCGGGAAGCACCATGTAGAACGCCGAGCTCACCAGGCGCACTCCGGGAGCGGTGCCGATGGCCCAGAGCGCCGAGCGGATCGTGTCGGCGGTGGGGATGACCGCGCCTGCCACCGCGGCGTCGGCCTCGCCGAGTGCCACGAGCGCCGCGCCGAAGTTGGCGGGCACCGAGGCGACGTCGAGGGCGTGAACGCCGTCCTGGATCCGGTCGGGCCTCCGCTCGCGGAGGAATTGAGCGACGCGCCCGAGCCGGGGGTCGTCGGCCGGGTCGGGCGACTCGCCGCCCAGGACGATCGGCTCGACGATCGCGTCGCGCTCGAGGCGCGCCGCGGCTTCGCGCACCCGAGGGTCGGACCCCTCGCAGAGCACGACCCGCTTGCGGCGAGCCGCCGCGCGGGCGAGCAGTGTGTCGCGAAAGCTCACCGAGGGAACCGGATAGCGAGCGCGGCGGCCACGGAGGGATGTACGAGCGCGCTCACGTCTCCGCCGAAGCGGGCGACTTCACGCACGAGACTCGAGCTGAGGTAGGTGAGGTCGAGGGCCGGCACCAGGAAGACCGTCTCGAGAGCGGGGTGGAGTTGGCGATTCATGAGCGCCATCTGAAATTCGTATTCGAAGTCGCTCACGGCGCGAAGGCCGCGGACGACCACCGAGGCCTCGACCCGGCGGGCGAAATCGGCGAGGAGCCCGTCGAACGACTCGAAAGACACGCGCGTGTCGTCGCCCACCGCGCCTCGAAGCATGTCGAGCCGCTCTTCCACCGAAAAGAGCGCCTGCTTGGCGACGTTGACCGCGACCGCCACGATGACGCGGTCGGCCAGTGCGAGGCTGCGGCGGATGAGATCTTCGTGGCCCTTGGTGGGCGGATCGAACGACCCCGGGTAGATCGCGATGCGCGTCATGGGGCGTGGCAGAAGGTGAGGGCGGTATCGCCGTACCGGCGAGTGTCGTCGCCGTCGATGCGCTGGTCGGCTCGATGCTCGACGGAAAGAATGCGCGCGAAGGGGACACGGCGAAAGAGAGCGACGAGCCCGGCGGCGGCACCTGCGGAGTACGGGGGGTCGGCGAACGCAACGTCGAACTCACCGGCGTGGAGCGCCTCGGCGAAGCGCAGCGCGTCGGCCTGGTGGACCGTGGCGCGCGACACGACACCGAGCGATGCGATGTTGGACCGAAGAGCCGCGAGCGACGGCGCGCTGAGCTCGACGAACGCCGCCGACCCGGCGCCCCGCGACAAGGCCTCGAGGCCGAGCGCGCCGCTGCCGGCGTAGAGATCGGCGACCCGTGCGCCGGAGAGGACATCGCCGAGGATGCTCATCCACGCCTCGCGCACACGGTCGGCGGTGGGGCGGACCCGCGCATCGCGAGGCATGACGAGCCGCCTTCCGCCGAATTCGCCGCCGACGATGCGCACCCGCTCATGCCGCGTGCGGCGAGAGCGCGCAGAGCCGCGCCTGGAGCGTGGAGTGGCCCTTCCACTCGTTGCACTCGAGCCTGAAGGCAGCGTCGACGAGACCATCGCCCAGCCACGCTACCCGGTCGGCCCACTGGAAGCCGATGACCGGCAGGCGCGCTTTCCCATCGTCCAGTGCGCCCTTGAGGTGCCCGTTGCCCACCGTCGCGCGGTCGGCAAAACGCACGCCGCGCACGCCGAACACAGGGCTGGCGTTGCCGGCGCCGCACGGCTCGAGATAGCGGCACAGCCGTTCCAGATCTCGCGTGGCCTCGGCGAGAGTGATCTCGAGATCGACGCGCTGCTCGGGGCCGAGATCGTCGGGTCCGAGCGACTCGCGCGCGATGGCCCCGAACCGCTCGCGAAATTCATCGAGATGGTGGCGGCGGATGGTGAGCCCTGCCGCCATCTGGTGGCCGCCGAAGCGCTCGAGCAGATCGGCGCAGGAGATCAACGCCGCGTGAAGATCGAACCGGGAGATGCTCCGGCCCGACCCCTTGCCCACGTCGCCGTCGAACGCGATGAGAAAGGTGGGCCGCCCGTATCGCTCGACGACCCTGGAGGCCACGATGCCCACCACGCCCGGATGCCAGTTGTCGCCCGCGATGATGAGTCCCGCGCACTGCTCGACGCCGTTGTCCTGCTCGAGCTGGGAAAGCGCTTCATCGAGGATGCGCTGGTCGAGCGCCTGGCGCTCGATGTTGAGTCCGTCGAGCTGCCGCGCCAGCTCCTGGCCCTCCGCCGGGTCGTCGGTGAGGAGCAGCCGCAGCCCGTCGGCCGCATCGCCGATCCTTCCCGCCGCGTTGAGGCGGGGCCCCAGGATGAAGCCGAGGTGCCCGGCGCGAAGCTCCCGCTCGGACAAGCCCCCGGACTGAATCAGCGCGCGAATGCCCGTCCAGCGGCTTTCGCCGAGGAGCCGAAGGCCGTGCTTGACCAGGATCCTGTTCTCGCCGACCAGCGGAACGACATCGGCGACCGTGGCCAGGGCAACGAGATCGAGCAGGTGATATGGAAGGTTGGCCGGCAGCTTGAGGGCCGGCACCAGCGCCTGAACCAGCTTGAACGCGACCCCCGTGCCGCACAGCGCGTTGGCGCCCGACGTGTCGTCGGCGCGCTGGGGATCGACGATGGCAAGCGCCGGTGGCAGCTCGGGCCCCGGAAGGTGGTGGTCGGTGACGACCACGCCGATGCCGGCCGCCCGCGCCTCGCGCACCGCATCGACCGCGGTGATGCCGCAGTCGGCGGTGACGATCAGAGAGGCGCCGGTACGCCTGGCGGCCTCGAGCCCCGCGGCGCCGAAGTCGTAACCATCGCGGAGCCGGTGCGGGATGAACGGCCGCACGTCGGCGCCCCCCACACGGAGCGCCCGCGTGAGGAGAGCGGTGGAGCACTGCCCGTCGACGTCGTAGTCGCCATGAACCATGATGGTGCCGCCCGCCCGAACCGTGGCGGCGATGGCGTCGACCGCTTCGGCCATGCCCGCCAGATTTCTGGGATCGGACAGTCCGTCGAGGGCCGGCCGGAGGTACGTGCGCGCGGCCGACTCATCGGAATGCTCGCGCTGCACCAGCAGTGCCGCGAGGGCGTGCGGCAGTGAGAGCGCCGACGCCAACTGCTCGACGACGGCGGGATCGGGCTGGGGCGACACCACCCAGCGCAACAGCGGCGAAGGAAAGACGTTCACCATGGGAGAGTAACCTGTTCCGGCCGTCTCACGTCGATC
>JBBRGF010000159.1:0-7801 GCA_038240975.1 Gemmatimonadales bacterium | reverse complement strand
GTCGTGCTATCCTGTTCCATGGCGTGATCTCCGCCGGCGCTGAAACGCCGGTCATGGCTCGTTGAACAAGCCGGAGATTACGCCACCACCCGTTTCCACCACATCCGCGACAGCACCCATACTGTCGGACGTCGCCGGGCAGGCCATGCGGCTGACCGAAGCCGGGGCCATCAAGGTATTCACCGACGTTCGCTCCGGCCGCTCGATGGACCGGCCAGGACTGCAGGAGCCGCTCGCCTACGCGCGCCGCGGCGATACGCTGGCCGTCGTGCGCCTCGACCGCCTCGGCCGATCACTTGCCGAGCTGCTCGCGACGGTGACGATGCTGAAGGAGCACGGCATCACGCTGCTCAGCCTGGAGAAGAAGATCGACACGTCGTCCGCCGCCGGCGAACTGATCTTTCACGTGTTCGGAGCCATCGCGCACTTCGAGCGCCGGCTCATCGCCGAACGCACGAAGGACGGTATCGCGGCAGCCCGAGCAAAGGGGAAGCGGCCGGGCCGCCAGCCGCTGGAGGCGGACCGCATCGCCGCTGCCCTGAAGCTGGTTACCGCCGGGCCATCGCCGACTGCCGCAGCACGCCCGCTTGGGCTGGGGCGATCAACCGTCTATCGCGAAGTCAGCCGGGCAGGCGTCCAACGCGCCCCATAGCTGCAGGGCAGCGGCCATTGGGGAGCGTTGGACGCCTGAGAAGATCCAGCCATGAACAACCCATGAACAACAACGTCCGAAACGTCCAGCTAGGCCCCGGCCACACACACTTGCTCTATCGCGAGATTGGCGGTCTCGTCTCCGCATCCGTGATGAGCCTGCGATGACCGCCGGCATGATCGTGGTCGGACGCGACGGGGAGAATTACGAGAACCGGCCGGAGTTGAAATGGCAAACCTGGCCCGACCTGCTCGAACCGATGATCGAGGGCAGCCCTGTCGCACAATGACTTGAGAGGTCTGCGAGTGTACCAAACCGGGAGGGTAGCGGGGTGGATATCGACACCGACAAGATCGACGAGGCGGTGCTGGCGCTGCTTCAACTCACTCTGCACGACAAGATCAGGGCCTGGAAAGGCCATGACTGGGATGCGATGGACCGCTTGTACCGTAAGGGAATGATCTACGACCCGGTTGGCAAAGTGAAGTCGGTCGTGCTCACCGACGAGGGGCTGGCCGAGAGCGAACGGCTTTTCGCGAAGCTGTTTGCCAAGCCCGCATCGTAGAAGCAGTCAGTTGCTCCACAGGCGGCGAGCACGCAAAGGCCCGATTGACCCGCGCCGTCAATCGCGACGCACATCGGGTTCGCCGCCGCCCCGGTCCCGTTCGGCTCTGGCTTCGCATTGTCTATCTAACAGCCGAC
This sequence comes from Gemmatimonadales bacterium, assembly GCA_038240975.1. Lineage (GTDB taxonomy): Bacteria > Gemmatimonadota > Gemmatimonadetes > Gemmatimonadales > GWC2-71-9 > CAVVWJ01. The sequence goes on along the minus strand of JBBRGF010000159.1, from coordinate 6,447 downwards.
GCTATGCCCTCCAGTAGCTCCTTGAAGCCATTACGATGGCGAAGCGTATGCGGCTATGACCGTTGACAGGCTGAAGCTACCGTTGCGGCGTAGAAGCGGGAGAGGACGTGGTGATCGGTGCCGTGTACTCGCTCACCAGGAGCAAGGCGACGTCGCGTCTCGTTGCTGCTTCCCGCTTAACGGTTCAGCCACTCGCCTAGATCCTTCGCGGCGCGCGCGAGCCGATCCGACACCTGTCCAATGAAGGCTGCCTCCTCTTTCGTCGGGAGATGGAAGCTGATGAACCCGATCGAGTAGACGGCCGTTCCAGCCTGGTCGAGGACGGGGAAGGCGATACCCCAGAGGTTGGGGTCGCTCTCGCCACTCGAAACCGCGAACCCAGCCACCCGTATCTCGTCCAGGTGACGACGGAATGCCTCGCGATCGGTGATGGTGCGGTCGGTGAGGCGAGCCAGCGGCTTCCGCAGGAACTGCTCGATCGCGCGCTTCGGTTGGAACGCAATCAGAGCCTTCCCGCCTGCCGAGGCATGGACGCGGAACTGGCGGCCTGGATGGACGAACGGCGCCCGGACCTCGACGGGCACGCGGACTAGCAGGAGCAGCGCCTCAAGCTCGTAGAGACCTGCGAGGTAGGCCGCTACCCCCAGCTCATCCGCGACCTGCTGCACGATCGGTCCGGCGATCTCGGCCAGGGAACGCTCGCCTGCGACGAGGTGCGCGATATGATTCATGCGAGGACCGATCGTGTAGGTCCCGTTGCGGCCCGTGCCGGTCAGCAGATCGAGTTCGACCAGGCGTCTGACAAGCCGGAACGCGGAGGCCTGCGGCAGGTCGAGGTCGTCAGCGATCACCGAGGCTGTGAGCCCGTCCGGCTTGGTCGCGATCAGCTCAAGCACGCTGAATGCCCGCCGCAGGGGCTCGGATCCGTGCACCACTTCGGCCGTGGTAGCCGGCGCCTCGAAAGGCGTCGTCATCGGAATTCCCTCCCTACTCTGTTGGCACCGCTGCGCTTTCATGCGCGCCGGGCATCGGCGTTGATGGTGGTTCTCACAACCGCCCGCATCAGTCCACCTTCGATCGTTTGCGTTCTTCAGCTTTCAATTCTCATAATACGCATGTTAGCCATGTGGACGTTGAGGCGGAGACGGATGTTTTGACGACCTTACGGCTCGGCGCCGATATCGGCGGGACGTTCACAGACCTTGTCCTCGTGTCGGACGATGGCGCCGTGTTCGGAATGGAGAAGGTGCTCACCACCGCGGAGGCGCCGGACGAAGCGGTCGTGCACGGTACCGGCCAGCTCCTGGCGTCAACGGGGGTGCGTCCCGAGGACGTGTCACACGTGCTGCACGGGACCACCCTCTTCGCTAACGCCCTTATCGAGCGGAAGGGCGCCAAGACCGCGCTCATCACGACGAAGGGCTTCCGGGACGCGGTCGAGATCGGCCGCGAGCACCGCTACGACATGTACGACCTCCGTATGGAGCGCCCCGTTCCCCTTGCGCCTCGTTATCTCCGATTCGAGGTGACCGAGCGCGTCCTGGCCGACGGCAAAGTCCGGACGCCCCTGGCGGACAAGGAGGTCCTAGCGATCAGCCGCCGACTGCTGGACGCCGGGGTAGAGGCGGTGGCGGTGTGCCTGATTCACTCCTACCTGAACCCCGCGCACGAGCGGCGCATTGCGAAGATCCTGGCGGAGGCTGCGCCAGGGCTGGCCGTGACGGCCTCCTGCGACCTCGTCCCGGAGATCCGGGAGTACGAGCGGACGTCGACCGTGCTCGCCAACGTTTACGTCAAGCGGATCGCTGAGAACTACCTTGGCCGGCTGCAGTCCAAGCTGGCAGAGCAGCTCGGATTACGCTGCAGTCTCTATGTCATGCAGTCCAACGGCGGAGTCTGCGAGGTCGCCACCGCTCAGCAGCACCCGGTCAGGCTGGTCGAGTCCGGCCCGGCGGCAGGGGCACTCGCGGCTGCCTACTACGGCCGACTCCTGGGCCACAAGGACATCCTGTCGTTCGACATGGGCGGGACGACGGCCAAGGCCTGTGTGATCGCAGACGGCGAGCCACTCGTCGCCCCTGATTTCGAGGTGGACCGGCGCTACCAATTTAAGAAAGGCAGCGGCCTCCCGGTGAAGGTCCCTGTGATCGAGATGATCGAGATCGGCACCGGGGGAGGCTCCATCGCCCGGGTGGACGCGATGCGGCGCCTGCAGGTCGGGCCACACAGCGCGGGTGCAAATCCCGGCCCCGCCAGCTACGGCCTGGGCGGCACGGAGCCGACGGTGACCGACGCCGACCTCATCCTCCGGTACCTCGACCCGGCCTTCTTCCTGGGGGGCCGGATGGCGCTAGACGTGTCTGCAGCGCGCGACGCGGTTGCCTCGCGCGTCGGCGCGGCGCTCGGGCTCGAGGTCGGCGAGGCGGCCTGGGGCATCCACCAGCTGGCCAACGAGAGCATGGCGTCCGCGGCGCGTATCCACGCCATCGAGCGCGGGAAAAACGTCGAGAGCTTCCCGATCTTCGCGTTCGGCGGAGCCGGACCTGTCCACGCGTTCGGGGTCGCCCGGATCCTGCGCAGCCCGAGGGTGGTCTATCCGCTCGGCGCCGGGGTGATATCTGCCATCGGGTTCCTCACCGCCCCGCTCGCGCTGGACTTCGTCCGGAGCCTCCCCGGCGACCTGGAGAACCTTGACTGGGCGGGCGTGCAGGCCATCGTATCAGAGATGGAGGAAAGCGGCCGCTCCACCCTGGCCCGCACCATACCGGCCGGCGAGGTGCGCTTCCGCCGGTTCGCGGACCTCCGTTACCGAAAGCAGGGGTACGAGATTCGAGTCCCCTTGCCGGACGGGTCCCTTGACCGGTCACGGCTGCCCGAGATCCGGAAGAACTTCGAGGCGGCGTACTCCGCGCTCTATGGGCACACGATGAAGAATACGGCCGTGGAGGCAGTGTCGTGGCGCGTCGTCGCGCACGGGCCGAAGCCCGAGCTGACGCTGCCGAAGGCCCGCGGCGGCGGGCGCGGAGTCCTGAAGGGGGAGCGACGCATTTACCTCCCGGATCTCCGCGATTACGGCCCTGTCCCGGTTTTCGACAGGTACGCCCTGCCGGCGGGGTGGTCGCAGGACGGACCCGCAGTCGTGGAGGAGCGGGAGTCGACGGTGGTGGTGAACGGTCCCGCCCGCATCACGGCCGACGACCTCGGCAACCTCATCGTCGATCTCGCGCGGGCCGCATGAAACTCGATCAGATCACCTTCGACATCCTCTGGAGCCGGCTGATCGCCACGGTGAACGAGCAGGCAGCGGCCCTGATCCGCTCCTCGTTCACCTCCATCGTGCGCGAGGCCGGCGACCTCTCCGCGGGCGTCTTCGACCGACAGGGCCGCATGGTCGCCCAGGCGGTCACCGGCACACCTGGCCACATCAACTCGATGGCAACCGGTATGGTCCACTTTCTGGCCGCGTTCCCGGTCGACACGCTGGAGCCAGGCGACGTCCTCATCACGAACGACCCGTGGAAAACTGCCTCCCAGCTGAACGACATCACGATCGCGACCCCGGTCTTTATGAACGGGCGGCTGGTCGCGCTTTTTGCCAATTGCTGCCATGCGCTGGACATCGGAGGAAGGGGACTGTCCGCCGACTCGCGGTCCGTCCACGAGGAGGGCCTTTTCATCCCGGTGATGAAGCTCCACGAGCGCGGCCGGCCGGTCCAGGCGGTGTTCGATCTGCTGGCCGCGAACGTCCGCACGCCCGAGGAGGTGCTGGGCGACATCCACTCGCAGATCATCGGCAACGAGGTCGGCGCACGCCAGTTGCTCGCCTTCATGCGGGAGTTCGGGCTCGAGACCATCGAGGAGCTGTCGGAGGAGATCATCGACCGCTCCGAACGCGCGATGAGGGACCGTATCCGGGCACTGCCGGATGGCCGTTACACGTCGGAGCTGACCTTGGACGGGTTTGGGCAGCCCATACTCATCCGCGCCGCCGTGACGGTGGTCGGTGACACGCTGACCGTCGACTTCGACGGCTCGAGCGAGGCGGTCCCGCTCGGGATCAATGTCACGCTGAACTACACCCGCGCCTACACGACCTACGGCATCAAATGCGCCATCTCACCGGACGTCCCCAACAACGAGGGCAGCTTCCGTCCAGTCCAGGTCTTAGCGCCAAGCGGGAGCCTCCTGAACGCGCAGTATCCGGCGGCTGTCGGAGGCCGTCACTTGGTCGGCCACTTCCTACCGTCGGCGGTGATGGGTGCCCTAGCCGACGCACTGCCGCACCGCGTGATGGCCCCCGGGTTCGACGGGCTTTGGGACACCCACGTCGCGGGCGAGGCGAGGCCTGACGGTGCCCGCTTCTCGTTCACCTGGTTCTCCGCAGGGGGCACCGGGGCGCTGGGGGACAAGGACGGCCTCTCGGCGACGGCCTACCCCAGCGGCATTGCCGGCGTGCCCGTCGAAGTCATCGAGACCATCGCACCCATTGTCATGCGGCGCCGCGAGCTGCGGCCGGACTCCGGCGGCGCGGGCAAGTGGCGGGGTGGCCTCGGCCAGACGATGGAGTTCGAGGTCCTGACCGACCGCCCATACCTCTTCTCCGGCCTGTATGAGCGGACCCGGTTTGCCGCCCCGGGGTTGGCATCGGGAGGGAGTGGAGCGCTCGGACGCCTCAGCTTCGACAACGACGCCGCGCTGGAGCCCAAGATGAGCGGCATGCTCCCCGCCGAAACCGTCGTCACGCTGGAGCTGCCCGGCGGCGGTGGATACGGGCCTGCAACCGAGCGCGATGCCGAGCGGGTGCTCGCCGACGTGCGGGATGGGTATGTCTCGGCACAGGCATCGCGCGCGCTGTATGGAGTCGTCCTCGACACGGCTGGGGAGGAAGTCCTTCCAGGGCCCACCGCCGATGCACGAAGCAAGCTCCGGCGCGATCTTTCCACGGAGGCAGGGGCATGACCCCGCTGGCGCCACCCGACGCCGCGCAGTCCGCACTCCGTGCCAGGGCCCGAGAGGTTCGTCTCGCGATCCGCGCCGGCGAGTTCCGCACGCAGACGTCCGGTCAGGCGCCAGGCATCGTCCAGGGCAACGTCGTGATTCTTCCGAGCGACTGGGCCGGCGACTTCCTACGCTTCTGCCAGGCCAACCCCAAGCCCTGCCCACTTTTGGCAGTGTCGGAGCCGGGAAGCCATGCTCTGCCGAGGCTGGGGGCGGACATCGACATCCGCACCGACCTCCCGATGTATCGGGTGTTCAGGGACGGGACCGCTACCGAGGACACAGCGGACATACGGGACATCTGGCGTCCCGACCTCGTGACATTCGTCCTGGGATGCTCGTTCTCGTTCGAGGAGGCACTGATCGAGGCGGGCATACGGCTGCGGCACATTGACGCTCGCACCGACGTGGCGGTCTACCGCACGAACATCCCGACCGCCCCCGCCGGCCGCTTCTCTGGCCCACTGGTCGTCTCGATGCGTCCGTTCCGGCCCGCGGACGCCATCCGGGCGATCCAGATCACGTCGCGCTTTCCCAACGTGCACGGGGCACCGGTCCACCTCGGCGACCCCCAATACATCGGAATCAATGACCTGCAGACCCCCGACTGGGGCGACGCGGCAGTGCCGGAGCCGGGGGACATCCCGCTGTTCTGGGCATGCGGCGTTACACCGCAGTCGGTGGTGGCGCACGCCAAGCCGCCGTTCTGCATCACGCACAAGCCGAGTCACATGCTGATAACCGACCTGCTCAACGCCGAACTGGCTGTTTTCTGATCGTAGCGGGCCCGCGACATAGGACGTACCGCGCCCCGGCTCCGGCAGCCGCCTTCCGAGGCATGACAACGGAGTGACAACGAGATGAATTTCGGTCGAAGGCTCATCCTTGGTGGGGCGGCAAGCGCTACTTGGCCGTCTCGGCGAAGCCGTAATCGCTGCGGACACGCACGACGCCGTCCGCCGGCGCCGCCTCGAAGCCCAGCGCCGCCATCGCACCACTAGGCGTTGTCTGGTGGACCGATTCACCTGACGCTTGGGAACCAAGCGTCAGGATCGGACCACTAGCAGGATCATTCGTCGAAGGACGGGGGCTCGCGCATGGGCTCTCGCGGTATGGTCGGCAACTCCACCCCGCCCAGTGGCGCGAAGCGGGCGCGGATGGATGCGGCCAGGTTGCCGGGCCGAGCCGGTTCACGGCTGAGCGCTGAGCAGAGGATGTCGCGGGCTTCGTCCTCCATTGAGCGGCCATGAACGGCTGCTTGGACGCGAAGGCGGGATTTCAGCGCGTCCTCAAGGTTTCGAATGGTGATGCTCGCCATGGGCATCCTGTCACCAATGATTGCATAATATGCAGTGATGCTCGGCAGCCAGCAAGCCTTGTCGTCCTGGGTAAGAATCTGAAGCTATCTGGGTGGGCCCGTGGCGAGATGACCACCGCCACGGGTGGACC
>JBBRGF010000158.1:0-8006 GCA_038240975.1 Gemmatimonadales bacterium | reverse complement strand
GCCGGTAGATGGCGAGCGTTTCCCGCGCCGCGCGTTCCCAGCTGAACGTGGAGGCACGAGCCCTCCCCCTTGCCGCCAGGTCGCCTCGCAGGCCGGCATCGCACGCAACCAGGGCCACCTTCGAAGCTATGTCCTCGACATCGTAAGGATCGAAGTAGATCGCGGCATCGCCGGCGACCTCGGGAATCGCGGTCGCATTCGAGCAGACCACCGGCACTCCCGCCGCCATCGCCTCGAGCACCGGCAGTCCGAAGCCCTCGTAGAGCGAGGGGAAGACGAGTGCGTCAGCGCTCCGGAGAATGGCACCGAGCTCGGCTTCGTTCAAATACCCGGTGGCCACGACGCCCTCCGTGTGCTGAGGCCGTACCGACCCCGGCAGGCGTCCCACAACCACGAGGCGCTGAGCGATGCCGTGCCGCGCTTTCGCCACGGCAAAGGCCTCGAGCAGCCGTGAGATGTTCTTGTTGGGGGTGATGCTTCCAAATGCCAGCAGATAGGGACCCTGCACCGGCGGCCCCGCCGTAACTGCCGCCGGCGCCGCGGCGCCGTTCAGTCGGGGGTTCGGCGCCAACCACACGACTTCGATGGTGTTCGCCGGCACGTCGTACTCCCGAGCCACCTCGTCACGCATGTACCGGGAGTCGGCGATGACCGCGGCCGCCCGGCGCACGGACCGGCGCACCACTTGCGCCAGGATGAAGCGCCGCGGCCATTCGCTCAACCCTCCGTGAGCAAGGTGGTGCACGTCGTGAACCGTAACCACGCTCGGGCACCGCAGGCGCACCGGGGCGACGTAGCCGAGCGAATGGAGGAGGTCGACTCCGTCGGCGCGAACCCGGGCCGGCAGCCGGAACTGCTCGTAGCGGTACCGTCCGATTCGGGAGATGGCTCGCACCGGACAAACGACCCGGCGGAAGCGGGCGTCGTTCGGCAGCGGCCAGTTGGCGCCCTCCTCGTTCACGTAGACGACGAACCGGTCCGGCGACTCGATACTTGAGAGGCCGTGGATGAGACCGGCCGCGTAGGTCTCGGTGCCCCCCACCACACCCGGCAACAGGTATAGCAGGTTGAGCCCGACGATCACGCCGTTGCCGGCCCGCGGCGCATCACGGCCCGGAACCCGCCGAACGCCCGGCGAACGGCGGCGAGGAACGCGCCGAATGCCAGTCCGAGAATGCCGGCGAGAACGCCTTTCACCAGCGCCAGCCGAGCGTCGGGTTTGGCGGGAAGGTCGGGCGGCTCCATCAAGGTGATCACCGGCGTATTCCGCACCTCGTCGATGCGCGCTCCCTCATACGACTGCGCAAGCGACGTGTACACCTGCTGCTGCATGTTAACCTCTCGGTCGAGGCGGTCGAACGAGAACAGCAGTTGCGGGGAATTCCGGTAGTCGCGGTTGCGCTGAAGGAAGGCCTCGAGCCGCCCCTCGGCCGACCGCAGGCTATCCCGCGCATCACTGAGGCGTGACTCGACGAAACGGCGCTCGGCTCCGGCCTTGGTCTGTCGCCTGTGAAGGTTGAAGTCGCTCACCAGCTCGATCATCCGGGTGGCGACCTCCCGGGATAGCTCGGCCCACGGCGTGGAGACTTCGAGGTCTATCGTGTTCGTTTCGCGTCCGATCCGGACATCAATGCTTTTCAGCAGTTGCTTGGCCGCGGCATCGCGGCGAATCGCCGGCGTGTCTCCGCGCACCTTGAACAGCTGAACGAGGGTTCCACGCATCGAGTCACCCTTCGCCACGAACGCGTACGGCGTCTCAACGGTACGCCTGAGAATGTCTCGGGACTTGAGCAGGTCGGCATAGAAGGCGGGTGACGAGCCTGCGTCCGCGGCGGGAACCGAGACGCCGAAGGACGCCGCAAGCCCTGAGAGTTGCGAGAGGGTGCCCTCGGACGATTGGGGCATGAACTTCGCCGTCGAGGTGTAGGTGCGATCACGCATGAACACGATGACGCCGACCACGAGAAAGGCGGCCAGCCCGGTGATCATGATCAGCCGCCGGTTGAGCCAGAGGAACCCGAGGATGCCGACGATGGTAATGTCGTCGGTGGAAGCTGTGCCCTGGGCGTGGCTCATAGGGGCAACTCTCTCGGAAAGCGTTCCGCACGCGTGGCACCGTCCGACTCCATCCTACCAGGTATCGAACCGGCCTGCCACGGCTCAGCGCGGTCCGCCGCTGAAACAAGGCTCGACCACTGCACGAGGAGGCACGCGAAGATGCTCATGCTCACGAAGTTGAGAACCATCGGATTGGTCATCTCGGCGATCAGCAGTGCGACACAGCTTCCGAGGAAAGCCGCGGCCTGCGCCCGGGAGCGCTGGCGGGTCTGCCACGCCGCGAGCCCTAAGCCCGCGAGGAAAATACCATTGAGCAGCACGCCGATGACACCCAGCTTCGCGAGCAACGCAAAGGGCATGTGCTCGTAGCTGTACGGCGCTTCGTCCGACCGGAGGTGGATCGGCGAATAGGCTCCGTACCCATTGCCCACGATGGGGTGCTCGTACCACAGTCGGAGGAGGTAAGGCGCCTGCTCCAACCGAGCGTTAATGCTGACGTCCTCGCGCGACGTGGTGGACTCCGCCCGGCTGAGCCCACGCTCGTGGGTGCCAGGCATCGTCAGATTTGCGCCGAGGACCGCCGCGGCCAGAGCGCCGACGGCAAGCGACCGGGCCAGCGACCGAGCGATGTTGTGACGGGTCAGGGTCACCGCAAACGCTACGATCATCCCGGCTATCACACCGATCCAGATGCCCCGCGTGTAGGCCACGAGGATGTCGTAGAGTAGAAGGCCCTGAAACACCCGACGGAAGCGGGCTGTCGGAAATGCGACCGGAATCCAGAAAAAGCTGAGAACGCACCAAAGCGTGGATATCCAGAACACCCGGAAAAACCCGTCGGGGGCGGGTCCCACGTAGACCTGATCGACAGCCGCCCCGAAGATCACCCTCAGGCCGAGGGGCACCGCCCACCTCAGCTCGGTGTACAGCGTCCCGAACACCCACAGTCCCACCTGAAAAGCGGCCAGAATCAGTGACGTCACCACCACGATGCGCTGGAGGCCGAGTGACGCCTGGGCCAGCTGATCGCGCCGGAGCACGGCGAGGAAAAACACGACCGGAACGAAAACAATGAAGGCATGGGGCTCGCGCAACGCCCAATGCATGCTGGTCCCGGTCAGGACCGGGACGATGACGATCCAGATTCCGTTCAGGATGACGAACCCGACGACACAAAGCATGGGAAGGAGATGCTGGCGCACCATGCGACCCCGGATGAGCACGGCGAAGATCAGGGCGCAGCACGACGCGGCGAGGAGAATGAACCGGACCGAAGTCCCGCCGTAGATACCGGCGGGCCCGCCGAGGATGACTTCGATGACGAAGCAGGCCGGCAGGAAGAGCACGGCCGCCGGCAGGCGCTCCGCGGGCTCGCCGGCGCCCAGCGCCACGGGCCTCAGGGCTCCGCCTTCTTGTAGCGACGCTCGGCCCAAGCGGTATTGAAAGACAGGGCGCCGGCCTCCCAATTCAGCCAGGGATGGAGATCGTGGGGCAGCTCCGGCTTTGGGAGACAGAAGGCGAAGAGGTTCTGTTGCTTTGGAAAGAGCGCTACGAACGCGCGATACCCGGGCGCCGCAAGCGCGATGAGAGCGCGCCTGGCTCGGCCGGACTCGAACCGGGGGGTGACCGGTGCATCGTGGCCGTAGTGGTACTCGAACCGGTGTCGAGCGTGCGGGGCATAGGTGTTGATGGTCTTCTGGACTTCTCGCTCGGTCCATCGAAAGATGAAATTCGGGATGGCGCTGTTTCGAACTCCCCCGTACTGGCCACCGTTCATGAATACCGCTGTATGCTCATAGACCTGAGTCAGCCGGAATCGCTCGAACAGCCGCATCAGCGTGCTGTCGCGCGACTCGATTCCGACGACGCCCTTCCGGGCCACACGATACATCTCGAGGAGCGCACGGTGCGGGGAGTTGCAGTGATGCAATACCGCGTGGGCGACCACATAGTCGAAACTCTCGTCGTCGAAGGACAGGCTCTCCGCGTCCTGCGAGCTCCATTCGTATGGCGCAAAGGACGACACCGTCGCGCGTGGGTCCAGATTCGAGAAGACCACGTTTCGAAATCGGAGTCGCTCGAACACTTCTTTGTCCCGGAGTCCGCCTCCCACTACCAGTACGGAAGCGTTCGTGTCAGGTACGAAGCCTGAGACGACCTTCTGGTAGAACTGCAGGCGCGGATCGACCACCCGGACTTCCGGCGAGCTCACGAAGCCCTGGCGCCGGCGCCGGCCTGCGAAACAGGGTAAGTGGGGCCCGTCAAGCGTCGAAGGTAGCCGTCTACCAGCGCCCGGCCGATCAGGCTGGCCTCGTCGCCTCGGCCGACGAATGCCGCCTGCGCCATCCTGACGAGCCGAGTGCCGACGACGTATGCATGAGCCCCGAACCGCCGCACGGGTCCGCGGACGTTGCGAGAGATGAACCGGCTGCGATTCCGGGTCCAGTAATACAGCGCGACCGGAGATGCGCCGCCGGTCGGCTCGCGGGTGCTCCCCTGTACGTCATGATGCACTCGTGCGGCCGGCCGGTAGGCGACGCGCGCACCGGAACGGCCCGCGCGCGCGGCGAGGTCCGAGTCCTCGAAATACATGAAATACATGTCGTCAAGCAGGCCCACGTCGCGGAAGACCCCCTCCCGCACCAGGAGGCAGCAGGCGTTGGCGAACTCCATCAGCTCGGGCCTGTCGTACTGCCCGGTGTCGCGCTCATTCCACCCCCGGTCTATCGAGAGGCCGCGCCACCAGTCGAATCGCCCGCCCGCCGACCAGATAACATCCGGTTTGGCCCGGTAAAGGATTTTCGGAGCCGCCGCCCAGGCCGCCGGCCCCACCTCATGGAGAGCGGCGAGCAGTTCGCCAAGCGCGCCCGGGAGTAGCTCGGCGTCGTTGTTCAACAGGAGAACATACTCCGCTCCGGCTCCAAGAGCGTCGCGGATCCCGAGGTTGTTTCCGCCCGAGAACCCCAGGTTCGTGCCGGCATCCAGCACCACTACCTGGGGCCAGTTTGTCCGCAAATACGCCAGGGAATCGTCGGTCGAGCCGTTGTCCACGACAATGACGCGATCGGGAGCGGGGCGCTGTCCGAGAACAGATGTGAGACAGGCGTCGAGGAAGCGCCGTCCGTTCCAGTTCACGATAACGACCGCCAGGAGGCTCACCCTAGCTGGCCGTACCGTCGAGCTTCCCCGGCAGACCGACGAGCATACGGAGATAGAAAAAGAGTGGCACCGTCAGGCTTCGGGGCCGAATCCTCAGACGGCTGACCTCCCGGCAGCGACGAAGCGGACCGAGCCCGCCGCGAAGCGCCGCGCACGTCCGCTGCACCAGCCAGCGCGCTCTGGGATCGACATCGGTCTCCACCGAGAGCGCCTCCAGGCGGGTGGCAAGCTCGCCGAGCTGCATGCTGGCGGCTGCGAGATTTCGGCCGCCGCGGTCCCACCACTCCAACGGACTGCGGAATGCGTCGAGGTAGAGCTGCGTTACCCCGCGGGTCCCTATCGCATTGGCGCCATGCTGCCGGTACAGAACGGTCGATTCCGGAAGAACGAGAATGCTCCCGAGTGCCGCCGCGCACTGGGCCAACCACCAGTCGTGCATCACCACTCGTGGGACCGGCACCGCCAGTCGGAGGAGCGCGGCGTTGAGCACGACCGTGCAGCCGGTGACGAAGTTCTGCAGGAGAAGACGGCGGAGTGGATCGGCGCACATCTCCTCCAGGCGCTGATAGCGAAAGAAGGACGGATGAATCGGGCGCAGGTCGGTGTCCACGACGGCAAGATCCGAGTGGACGAGTGTTGGATGGCCAGCGCCCTTCGACGCCTCGTGCGCCCGGAGCAGATCCAGCTCCCGTTCCAGCTTGTCATCGCGCCAGACGTCATCTTGGTCGGAGAGGGAGACGTAGGCTGGCCCGAGCTCGAGCGCGTGTTCCAGAAGCGCTCCGAAGCTCGCGGCGGGGCCGAGATTACCGCGCCCATCCTCGACCAGGCTGATGCGGGCGTCGATACCGGCGAAGCGTTGCACCACCTCGCGTGTGGAGTCGGAAGAACCGTCGTCGCGAACCAGCAGAGTCCAGTCCCGGTAGGTCTGCCCGCGGATGCTCTCGATCTGGTCGCCGATATACCTGGCGCCGTTGTAGCTGCTCAGGACGATGAAGACGTCGGTCATAGAAGAGCGCCGTCTTCCCGTTCCGTGCTGAGATTCGGATTGTAGTTCGGATCGCGGCTCAGCATACGCCCCCAGCGCGAAGCCATCGTGCGCTCCTCCTCGGCGAAGTCACTGGTGCTCTCTTCGACCGGCGGGCCGGGCGAGCCGGGCGAGCCGGAGTCGAGCCAGCGCAGCTCGGCGTAGGGTGTCCAGATCGTACGAAAGCCCGCCTCGCTCAGCCGCAGGCAGAGATCGACGTCGAAATAGGCGAATGGAAAGCTCGCCGCATCGATGCCCCCGACCAGCTCAAGAAGCTCCCGCCGAACGACCAGACACGAGCCCGCAACGGCCGTGTAGTTCTGGATCGTCCAGAGCCGGGCGATTCGGCGGGCCTGGTTTACCCCCACCCCGCGATAGAGCCGGCCGGCCATCCCACCAACGCCCAGGACAATCCCGGCGTGCGCAATCACGCCGGCCTGATCGTAGAGCTTGGCCCCCACCGCCCCGATTTCGGACCGGACCGCGTGGCTCACCATCTCCCGTAACCATGAGCCGGTGATCGGTTCTACGAAACCGAGCAGGCCTACGACCTCGCCTCGGGCGCACGGCACGGCCCCGGCCAGCGCGGCGGCGGGAGTACTGGCGTGAACGTCCAACACTCGGACCCGCGAGTCGTTACGGAGGCCCTGCAGAAGCGGCGCCGCATCGGCGATGCGGTCCCCGGCGAGCAGCAATTCGAAAGGAGCGTAATCCGTGTTAGCGAGTAGGCTCGACACCGCGATCCCGAGGAGCTCGGGGCGATTCGTCACTGGAAGAATCAAACTCACCATCGGCGACGGGCTCGGTACCGGATAGACGACGCGGTGCAGCGTCGGGGTGCCGGGAGCGCTGACGACCTCGGCGCTTACGCCGCGCCGCTCGAGGTGAGCGCGAATAGCTCGGCGCGCCGCTTCGTGTGCGTACGCCTTCTCGCCAGGCGCCAGCGCAACCGATCCGGGTATCGCCCGCCAATGATACAGAACCTGCGGGATATGCCGGATGGCGGCTGCCGGAATCCGCTCGACGACCCGCAGCGTCAGGTCGTAGTCCTGGCTCCCTTCGACACCCTCCCGGAAGCCGCCAACCGCCTCGAGCACCGACCTACGGTACACTGCCAGGTGCGTCACCAGGTTCATCGAATAGAACAGGTCGGGGTTCCAGTCCGGCTTGAAGTGAGGCTCGTACCGCCGCCCCCGATTGTCGATCTTGTCCTCGTCGCTGTAGAGGAGATCGGCGTCGGGATGCCGGTTCAGCTCCTCCACGACCATGGAGAGGGCGTGTTCCGCCAGCTCGTCGTCATGGTCGAGCAGCGCGACGAAGTCGGCGGTCGCCAGCGCGAGCGCGCTGTTCGATGCCGCCGAGATGTGGCCGTTGCGGTCGCGGAGGACAAACTTGATGCGCGCGTCGCGGCCCGCGTATTCTTCAAGGACGGCTCGCACGTGTGGCTGGGACGAGTGATCGTCGGCCAGACACAGCTCCCAGTGTGGATAGAGCTGCCCAAGCACCGAGCCGATCGCCCGCCGGAGCCATGCCTCGTGCGTATTGTAGACGGGCATGATGACCGAGATGCGCGGCTGATACGGCAACTCGAGAACCCGGGAGCGGATCTCCAGGCGGTCGGCCTCGGTTGGCGTCGCGTGACGTTCGGCCCAGATGCGGTACGCCCGATTGTCCCGGCTCCGTTCGAGCCGGTGTCGGAGCCGATCGGTCACTCCCTGCACTCCCTCGCTGCGGGCGAGTCGTAGCGCCTTGCCGGTCGCGACGA
>JBBRGF010000157.1:0-8132 GCA_038240975.1 Gemmatimonadales bacterium | reverse complement strand
AGTATGGCCGTTGCTCGGGCAATCGCTGCTCCCCTCGTTCAAGGAGCGGGACTTCCTGATGCACTGGGTCACGGAACCGGCCACGTCGCATCCCGAGATGGTCCGGATCACGACCCGGGCGAGCCGGGAGCTGCGGTCCATCCCAGGCGTCCGCAACTTCGGCGCCCATATCGGCCAGGCCTTCCTGGCCGACGAGGTGGTCGGCGTCAACTTCGGCGAGAACTGGATCAGCGTCAGCCCCGACGCCGACTACGACAAGACGCTGGCCGCCTTGGACGAGCTGGTCGAGGGCTACCCCGGACTTTACCGCGACCTGCAGACCTACCTCAAGGAGCGCATCCGTGAAGTGCTGACCGGCTCCGGCGAGGCCATCGTCGTCCGCATCTTCGGCCCCGACCTCGACGTGCTGCGCACCAAGGCGGAGGACGTGCGCCAGGCGATGTCCGGGATCGACGGCATCGCCGAGCTGAAGAAGGAGCTGATCGTCGAGGTCCCCCACATCCAGGTCAAGGTGCGGCTGGCGGACGCGCTCCGCCACGGGCTGAAGCCCGGCGACGTCCGTCGGGCGTCGGCCACCTTGATGGCGGGCGAGGAGGTCGGCGACATCTTCACCGGAGGCCGAACCCACGATGTGCACGTCTGGACCAAGCCCAAGTGGCGCCACAGCGTGGATACCGTCCGGAACATGCTGATCGACACCCCCTTCGGAGGGCAGGTGCGGCTGCAGGAGGTGGCCGACGTGCAGGTCCTGCCGACCCCGAACGTCATCAGGCGCGAGGGGGGCTCCCGGCGGATCGACGTGCAAGCCAATGTCAAGGGCCAGGACCTGGCCACAGTGGCGCAGGAGGTGCAGCGGCGGCTGGACCAGGTCGATTTCCCGCTCGGCTACCGCGCGGTGCTGCAGGGCGAGTACCGCGAGCTCCGCGCGGCCCAGAAGAGCCTCTCCCTGTTCGCGGTCCTCTCGGCGGTCGCCATCTTCCTGCTCCTGCAGCTCTCGTTCCGGAGCTGGCGCCTCGCGACGCTCAGCTTCCTGACGCTGCCCTCGGCCCTGGTCGGCGGGGTGCTGGCGGCGAACGCCGCCGGCGGCGTTGTCTCCTTGGGATCGCTCGTCGGCTTCCTCACGGTGCTGGGCATCGCCGCGCGCAACGGGATCATGATGATCAATCATTTCCAGCATCTTGAACGCTTCGAGGGCGAGAAGTTCGGCCTGGCGCTGGTGCTGCGCGGGGCGCGCGAGCGCCTCACGCCGATCCTGATGACGACGGGCGCGACGGGCCTGGCGATCCTGCCCCTGGTGATCTACGGCGATCTGCCCGGCCACGAGATCGAATACCCAATGGCCGTTGTTATTCTGGGCGGATTGGTGACCTCGACCCTGCTCAACCTGTTCGTCGTGCCGGCGCTCTATCTCCGCTACGGCGCCGGGACCGTTGAGGCGGAAGGGCATCCCACGGCGCCGACCCTCGCACCGAGCCCAGGCTAAGTCATGAACGGCTGCCTTTCCCGCTACAGAGAGCGGCCGTTGGTCGATCGAACCATGCACAGAAAGGCGAATGCCACGATGCGAACACTTCTGCCTGCGGCAGTCCTGCTCCTCGCGTCCCACGGCCTCGCGCCCGCGGAGGAGAGGTTTGAACGCACCGCGGTCTACCTGGAGCAGACCGTCCAGGACGAGGACGCAGAGATCAAGTTCGAGGTCATCGGCGGCAACACGGGGCTTGCGACCCTGCAGGTCGTCGCTCCGGACGGCCGGACAGTCGTCGACTTCAGGGCTTCCGACTCCAAGCTGGGTCTCAAGCACATCACACTCGAATCCCCGGAGCCGAAGAATGACGGCAGGCTCCAGGCGGACTTCCCGGCGGGAACCTACGTCTTCACCGGCAGCACCGTGGGCGGCGCCAAGCTGGCGGGCCAGGCCGTGCTGAGCCACAAGTTCCCGGACCCGACGACGTTCGTCCGCCCCCGTCCCGACGAGAAGAACGTGCCCGTCACGGGCCTGCAGCTCAAGTGGAGTCCGGTCAAGGACCTGGCCGCGTGCCTCGTTGTCATCGAGCAGGAGAGGACAGGCCGGGAAATCAGGGCGGACCTGTCCGGCGCCGCGACCGCGTTCGCCGTACCCGACGGCTTCCTGCTTCCCGGCACGGCATACAAGCTGGCCATCGGCACCGTGTCCAAGGACGGCAACAGGTCGTTCGTGGAGATGGAATTCACGACGGCGGCGAGGAAGTGACCGACGTCCGGACCACGCGGGCGCTCACCGATGCTTCAACGTTCACAATCCTGAAAGGAGTCATTATGGTATTGATGCGCAGAGCCTCCGGTCGGACGCCGCTTGCCGCCGCGCCGGTGTTCTTGGCGGCCGCCCTGACGTTCGCCGGGCTCGGCTTGGCCGGCATCGACGCGGCGGCGCAAGACAAAGCTCCTGTCGCGAGGATCAGCCAGGAGCAGGCGGTCCAAGCCGCGCTGAAGGCCCTGTCCGGCAAGGTCGGCGAGGTCTCCATCGAGAAGAAGCGCGGAAAGAACGTGTACGTCGTGGAGATCATCGCCGACAAGGACGGGGAGGAAATCGACGTGCTCGTTGATCCCGAGTCAGGGCAGGTCCTGGGAATGGAGAAGTAGGACGAGGCGCAGCCCTCACGGACGCGCGCCGCGTCGCGTGTGCCCGGCATGACGATGGCGACGACAACGAAGGAGGGCTGGGATGAGAGGCATGCTTTCGGCGGGAGTGACGGCCATCCTCCTGATATCCAGCGCTGCGGGCGCCCAGGCCCCGTCTGGCCTGGGTACCGAGGAGTTCGGCATGAGCCCGCGGCAGCTCGTTCAGGCCATCGAGCGGGTCGAGGAGCTGATCGCGAAGTGCATGCGCGACGAGGGCTTCCAGTACATCGCCGCCGATTACAACACGGTGCGCGCGGGGATGACCGCCGACAAGAAGCTGCCTGGGCTCAGCGAGGAGGAGTTCATCAGCCGGCACGGGTTCGGGGTCTCGACGATGTACACCGGCCAGGCGCCGCAGCTCGCCACCGGCTACAGCCCGGCCAAGGTGGGCTTGGGTGAGCGGAACGTGCAAGCCTTCAAGAATCTCTCTCCCGCCGACCAGGTCGCGTATAATCGTGCCCTCCTCGGTGAAAATACCGGCACGACGTTCGCGGTCGCGCTCGAGACGGAGAACCTGTCCCAGTGCGGCGGCTGCACGCGTAAGGCGATAGAGCAGATCTTCAAGCCCGAGCAATTGAAAGCGACGTTCTATAATCCGCAAGATGCACTGATCAACAATGACCCGCGCATGAAGGCCGCCTTGCGGCAATACGCCGCGGAGATGAGGAAATCCGGCTTCGAGTACAACCATCCGGACGAGGTCGAGCCCGATGTCAGGGCGCGGCTCGCTGCCTTGACCAACGGGGGCACGCTCCCCGTCGAGAAGATGTCGGCCGAACAACGAGCCAATCTGAGGAAGCTCCAGGACTATGAGCGCCGGGTCGCCCTGACGACCTTCAAGCTGCAGGACGAGCTTCTCGGTCCAATCGAGGAACGGATCCAGCAGGAACTGTTCTCACGGAAGGTTCAATAAACAGCTCACCAGCGATGGCGTCGCCCATGGTACAATCGTTTGCAGCGCCGGAGCTGCCAAATTCGCGTTCCGGAACGGATGCGTAAGTAGTCATGGCTGCCAAACGAGTCAACGTCCTGTATGCTGCCCTGGCGGCTGTCGCTGCGGCCGCGGCGGGGGCGTGGTGGGCCGGCTCGCGGATCGAGTCCCCGGCGGAAGTGGCGGCGCGGACCGCGGCTCCGGCGCCGTCGCCGGTCCTCGTTCCGGTTGAGCGGCGCGTCCTGAGCTCCGACGTTGTGACGCGCGGCACGGTCCGGTTCGGCTTGCCCCAGCCGGTTTCCGTGGCGCCGTCCGCCTTGAAGGCGAGCGCCGGGTTGATCACGACACTGCCCGTGCGGAACACTCAGATCGGGGAAGGCGGCGTGCTGCTCACCGCGTCCGGGCGCCCCGTGTTCGTGCTCCAGGGAGAGCTCCCGGCCTACCGCGATCTCGTGCCCGGCCTGGTTGGCGACGACGTTCTGCAGTTGGAACGAGGACTCGCGCGGCTTGGGTTCGATCCCGGCCCCATCGACGGGACCTTCGACCGGCAGACCAGCGCCGCCGTCGCGAAATGGTATCGGTCGAAGGGATGGGAGCCGTTCGGGCCCACGCGGGATCAGATTACGAACGTCCGCGCCCTCGAGCGGGAGTGGGGCGACGCGATGAAGGCCAAGATGGCGGCTCTTGCCGCGGTCGAGGCGGCCGGGCCGGCCGTGGAAGCAGCCAATGCTGCTGCGGCGCACAGCAGCAGGGTAGCAGCCTTCGAGAGTGCGACCAGGATGGCCGCCCAAAGCAGGATGGCGGAAACGGACCGGGCGGGCATGTCCCTGACGGTCGAGAACGAGCGTGCCAAGGCCGTGCATGCCAACACGGCCGCCGACGCGGACCTTGCGGCCCAGATCGCCGAGCGGGCATTCATCGTGCTGGACCCGCGGACGACGGAAACGGCCCGCATGGCCGCCGAGTCCAAGCTCGAGCTGGCGCGGGCTGCCCGGGAGAGGATCAGGCTCGAGGGCGAGCTTGCGGTCCAAGCCGCGGAGCGCGAAGCCATGATGACGGGCGAGCGGACCGAGCTGGCCAAGGCGGCCGAGAGGTCGGCCCGGCTCGAAGGAGCGAAGGCGGTCCGGGCCGCGCTCGACGCCAGGAAGCTCGCGGCGTTCGACGCCAAGATGGCGACCGACCGGGCAAACCAGCTCGCCGCGGACCTAGAGCTGGCCAGGAGCAAGCTCGGCGAGGGAGTGCCGGCCGACGAGGTCGTCTTCCTCCGCGCACTCCCCGTCCGCGTCGAGGAGGTCACGGCCGCAGTCGGCGCCGTGGGGACGGGCGCCGTGATGAAAGTCACGAACAATCAACTGGCGATCGACTCCTCCCTCCCGCTCGACGCGGCGCCGCTGGTCAAGCCGGGCATGCCCGTGGCCATCGACGAGCAGGCCCTAGGCGTAAGGGCCACGGGCACCGTCGAGATGGTGGCCGGCACCCCCGGCACGCGCGGGGTCGATGGCTTCCACTTCTACCTCGAAGTCCGGGTTGATAGCACGCCAGTCCAGCTCGAAGGCTTTTCCGTGCGCCTCACGATCCCGACGGAGTCGACCAAGGGCGCCGTGACTGCGGTCCCGGTCAGCGCACTCTCCCTCGCCGCTGACGGGACATCGAGAGTTCAGGTGGAGAACGACGGCGTACTCGAATACGTCGTCGTCAAGCCGGGCTTGTCCGCGACCGGATACGTCGAGGTGACCCCGGTGGACGCGAAGCTCGCACCGGGTCAGCTCGTGGTCGTCGGCTACAAAATTTCAGCGGACCGGGAGCCGAAGTAGCCGTGCACGGGCTCGAACCACTCACCAAGGTGCTCGAGCTGAAGACGGTGAGTCGGCAGTACGGCAGCGACCCTGCAGTACACGCCCTCGTCGACATCGACCTCTCGCTGGATCGCGGTGACTGGCTGTCCATCACCGGCCCGTCCGGCGCCGGGAAATCGACGCTGCTCAACGTCATCGGCTGCCTGGACCGCCCGAGCAGCGGCAGCTATCGCCTCGACGGTATAGAAACGACGGCGCTGACCGACAATCAGCGGGCGGGATTGCGCAGCCAACGCATCGGGTTCGTATTCCAGTCGTTCCACCTGCTGCCCTACCGGACCGTCCTTGAGAACGTGATGCTGGCGGAGGTGTACCGCCGTCGGCCGTTCCGCGGCCGGCGGGAGCGCGCCATGCAAGCGATCGAGCGGGTCGGCCTCGCGCACCGGGCCGACTTCCTGCCAACGAAGCTGTCGGGAGGCGAACGGCAGAGGGTTGCCATCGCACGCGCGCTCGTCGGCTCTCCCAGCCTGCTGCTGTGCGACGAGCCGACGGGGAACCTGGATTCGAAGAACTCGGCAGCCATCCTCGATTTCTTCGAGGACCTGAACCAGGACGGACTCACGCTGGCCGTCGTCACTCACGACGAGACCGTCGCCAGCCGGGCGTCCCGCTGCGTGCACATCGTCGATGGCTCAGTGGTGGATCGCACGAAGGAGACGCCCCGGAGGGCTGCGACAAATTTCCCGCCGGCACCCGTGGATACGGCGGTGTCCCGGTCGGGGATCACGGTCCGCGACCTCCTGAACGAGGCGCTCGCGGGGATATTCGCCAGGCCCGGCCGCATGGCGCTCACCGTGCTGGGCGTGGTCATCGGCATGGCCGCGTTGGTAGCGACGATGGGCCTGACCCGCACCGCCAGCAACCGCATCATCAGCCAGTTCGACCAGCTCGCCGCCACCGAGCTCTTCGTCAACGCCAGGCCCGGCGCGACCACGGGCATCATTGATCCCAGGGCCATCCCCTGGGATGCACCGGCGCGCCTCCGCCGCCTGAACGGCGTGGTCGCCGCCGGAACAATGAGCGAGGTCGACGTCGGCAACGCGCTGGTCAGCGCATCACCCGTAAGGGATCCCCTCAATCAGAGCGCCTTCAAGCTCGCGGTGCGCGCTGCGTCCCCCGACATGTTCCGGGCGGTCAGGGCCGTGCTGGAGACCGGGCGCTTGCCGGATGAGGGGCATTCAAGCCGGGCCGACCGGGTCGTCGTCCTCGGTCCTGATGCCGCTATCCGCCTCGGCATCGCCGGCCTCGAACGGCTCCCAGCCATCTTCATCGGAGATCAGATCTACCTTGTGATCGGCATCCTGCGCGATGTCGCCCGCAAGCCCGAGCTGCTCGGCTCCGTCATCATGCCTGAAGGGACCGCGCACCGGTATTTCGGCCTGGCCGGGCCTGGCACAGTGATCATCGAGACGAGGATAGGCGCCGCGTCCCTCATTGCCGAGCAAGCGCGCGCGGCGCTGCGGCCCGACGACCCGCGTGCCTTGCGGGTCCAGCTTCCGCAGGAACCCAAGCGTGTGCGCGATGAGGTGCAGACCGACCTGAACATGATGTTCCTGCTGCTCGGCGGGTTGTCCTTGATCGTGGGCGCCCTCGGCATCGCCAACATCACCCTCGTAGGCGTGATGGAGCGGACCGGCGAGATCGGTCTCCGCCGCGCGATCGGGGCAACGCGTGGGCATATTGCTGCGCAATTCCTGCTCGAGAGCGCCTCGACGGGTATCGTCGGTGGGATCATCGGCGCCAGCCTCGGCGTTCTCATCGTGGTCGGCGTGTCTGCCTATCAGGTCTGGACTCCGGTACTGGACCCTGCGGCACCCATCCTCGCGCCGATCGTGGGCGGCGTGATAGGGCTGCTCTCGGGCTTCTACCCGGCGCTGCGCGCTGCCCGCTTGGAGCCGGCAGAAGCATTCCGACACTGATCGACCGTGTCGCAAGGGTGGCTCGGGCGCCGTCAGACTGCGTGTTCGCGGAGCATTCCGCAGTGCATTGAGACTGGAATGGATCGTTGCGGGCGCGCTAGGCTTTTCGGGTCAACCCGGAGAAAGCCATGCAAGCACCGATCCGCCTTCCCACACCGCCCGGCTGGGTGGGGGAGTTCAAGGCGTTCATCCTGCGCGGCAACGTCGTGGACCTCGCCGTCGGCATCATCATCGGCGCGGCCTTCACGGCGATCGTCAACAGTCTGGTCAAGGACGTGTTCACGCCGCTCCTCGGCCTCCTGCTCGGCGGGGTCGATTTCACCAACGTGTTCATCACCCTCAGGGGCGAGACCTTTCCCACGCTCGAAGCCGCCCAGCGGGCCGGCGCCGTGACACTGAACGTCGGGCTGTTCCTGAATGCCTGCATCAGCTTCATCATCGTGAGCTTCGCCATCTTCTGGGTCGTGAAGGCGCTCAGCCGCTTCAAGGCCAAGGAGGCCGAGTCGCCCGCAGCACTCACGCAAAGCGAGGCGACGCTGATCGAGATCCGTGATCTACTCGCGTCCTCCGCTCCCAAACCGCCCGCCTTCAAACCATAAGGGCTCCTCATGCGCTGGCTGGTCCTCGTCCTCGTCCTGCTCTCCAGCGCGGCCCAGCTTGCAACCACAGCCCACGCGCAGGACTTCCAGCCGCCGGGCCTCGAGCGGGACAGCCAGGCCTACGCCGCCCAGCTCGCCGCCCGGCAGCCCGCGGGCGGCACGCCCCAGG
>JBBRGF010000156.1:0-8152 GCA_038240975.1 Gemmatimonadales bacterium | reverse complement strand
CAGCAGACACCGACCCCGCCCCGCTAATAGCGGCGGTCACGGCAGGCGGCGGCAGGGGCAAGATCCGCACTGGGGGCGTGACGGTCGAGGCGTTTCCCTCCGCACGGTCGGTCGCGCGATTCATCGCCGCCTGCGCCGAGTCGGGCGTGCCCTTCAAGGCCACCGCCGGCCTGCACCATCCACTGCGCGGGCACTATCCGCTCACCTACGCCGGCGGCAGCGCGCGCGGCACGATGTTCGGCTTTCTCAATGTCTTCCTCGCGGCCGCGCTCATCGCGGAGGGCATGGACTCGGGATCGGCTGAGCGGCTACTCGAGGAGACGTCGCCGGCGGCGCTTCATCTGACGCCCGACGCGATCGAGTGGCGGGGCCGCCGGGTGGGCATCGCGACGATCGAGGCCGCCCGCGGGCGAGCGCTCGTATCGTTCGGCTCGTGCTCCTTTACCGAGCCCATCGACGACCTCGCCGCACTCGGTTGGCTTCAGACGACGGCGGCTTAGTGGACGAGACACACGACCCTGAGCTCAAGACGTGGGTGGAGTCGGCGCGCGGAGCCACCGACTTTCCCATTCAGAATCTGCCGTTCGGCGTTTTCCGCCGCCGGTCCGACGAGGATGAGCCCGCCGGCGTCGGCATCGCCATCGGCAGCGAGATCCTCGACATCACCGCCGCCCACGACGAGGGGCGCTTCAACGGTCTGGCGGAGGCCGCCGCAGAGGCCTGCGCTGCGGCGTCGCTCAACGGACTCATGGCGCTCGGGCGGGAACATCGCGCCGACCTTCGCCGTCAGGCGAGCGCGCTGCTCGCCGAAGGCTCCGCCGCATGGCGCGCCAATCACCGGCTCGGCGACCGTATGCTGGTGCCGATGGCCCAGGCCGAGATGCTCGTCCCTTCGAAGATCGGGGATTACACGGACTTCTACGCTTCGGTCCACCACGCCACCAACGTCGGCAGCATGTTCCGCCCCGACAATCCTCTTCTGCCCAACTACAAATGGGTGCCGATCGGTTATCACGGGCGGGCGTCCTCGGTGGTGGCAAGCGGAACGACGGTGCGAAGGCCTCATGGGCAGATCAAGCCGCAGGGCGCCGACGTGCCGCTGTTCGGCCCGAGCCGCTCGCTCGATTACGAAATGGAGGTGGGATGCTTCGTCGGCGTCGGCAATGCCCTGGGCGAGCCGGTGCCCATCGGCGGCGCCGAATCGCACCTCTTCGGCCTGTGCCTCGTGAACGACTGGTCGGCGCGCGACATCCAAAGCTGGGAGTACCAGCCGCTCGGCCCGTTCCTGTCGAAGAACTTCGCGACGACCGTGTCGCCGTGGGTGGTGACACTCGAGGCGCTCGAACCGTTTCGCGTTGCGCCTGCCGCGCGTCCCGAAGGCGATCCGAAACCGCTTCCCTACCTCACCGGCGAGACCGACCGCGCCCGCGGCGCGATCGACATCGTCGTCGAGGTCCATCTCTCGACCGCCCAGATGCGGGCGCGGGCCATTCCGGCCGAGCGGCTGAGCCGCGGCCGCGTGGCCGATCTGTACTGGACCTTTGCGCAGATGCTGGCCCACCACACGAGCGGCGGCTGCAACATGTCACCGGGAGATCTCTTTGCCAGCGGCACAGTCTCGGGCCCGGGGCGCGACGCGAGAGGCTGCCTGCTCGAGCTCACCTGGCGCGGATCGGAGCCGCTCACACTTCCGAGCGGCGAGACGCGCACCTTTCTCGAGGATGGCGACGAAGTCATCATGCGCGGCCGCTGTGAGCGCGCTGGCGCGGCTTCCATCGGCTTCGGCGAGTGCCGGGGAATCGTGGAGCCGGCACCGTAAGGGCGGGTCAGCGGATCGCGCCTTCCCTTCCGGCGAGTCTCCGGAGGAGACCGGTCTGGCCGGCGTGATAGGCCTGATGGAAGAAGACCGTGGCCAGGAGTGAGCGAACGGTTTCGTCGGGGTTGCCGGTTGGGCTGTTCGGGGCCGGGCGGTCAAGGACTTCCGAGCTGAGGCTTGCGAGACCGGTATCGACGCGCTCGGTCGACTCGTTCCATGCCTTCGTGAGCTGGTCGAAATCCACGGCTTCCGCGGGGTCCTTCATCGGAGCTGCTCCGCGGGCATAGCGGCCCAGCGTCTCTTGCTTCATTGGCGGTTCCTGTCCGAGTAACTCCAGCACTCCCTGGTAAGCCCAGAGCAGGTGGCCCATAACCCAGTTCAGGCAGTTACCGCCCGGATGGGGCTGGATGAGACTGTCCTGGTGAGTCAGACCCGCGATGCTGACCCCTACAACATGGCGGACCATCTGGGCCTGCTGACGGAAGACTTCCCTTTCGATCACAGTGTCATGTGGTGCAGCGGTCATGTCATTCTCCCGAAAGATAGTACGCTTTCGTATAATTCCATTTCAATATATTATCGAGAATCGAGCACTCGTCAACCTCGCTGCCTTCTTGACAGATGGAGACCCCCGTGGCCCTGGAGTTTCTGTCGCCGCTCCACAAGGCGTCCAGACAGCTTTCCGTGTATCTGGAGGTTCGTACGAGGGAGGCGGGTGGAGTGAGCCCGGTGGAGGGCCATATCCTGAGCTATCTGCGCAGCTACGCGCCGGCGCCGGTAGGCGAGCTCGTCCGGGTGTTCGGAATCAAGCAGTCGACCCTGACGAGCACGCTCGACCGCCTGGAGAGGGCCGGCTTCGTGAGGCGGGAAATCAATCGGGACGACCGGCGTTCGTTTCTCATTCACGTCACCGCCGAGGGCATGGCCTTGGCGGAGCGCATGAACCTGGGGCTCGAGACTCTGGAAAGCGAGATCCGGAATCGGGTAAGCGCCCGGGACGTGGCAGGGTTCCACGCCGTGATGCGCGCGGTCGAGGAGATTACCCGGGTGCAATTGCGCGACCGGCCCCGTGCCGCGGACCGGCCTACTTCGCCTTCTGGATCTCGTCGATGACCTGCCGCGCCAATTCTTCGTCGGGGTTTGCCGGACCGCGCAGGGCCGTCACCTCGACGCGAGTGCTGCTGGTGCTCTCGGACCTGAGCCGAACGCTTACGTCGACGAGGCCCTTCTTTCCGCGCAGCTCCCGTCCCCCCTGGCGGAGGGGACGGTCTCGCTCCTGAACGATCTTCATCTTGATGAGCACGGTCCGGACCCTGACGGTCACGTCGGAAACCGAGCCTGGAACGATCCTGCCGACCCCGTTTCCGGCCAGAGTCAGATAGGTGCCGCTGGTGTCGTTTGCGGTGTCGCTTGCGGCCGTCGCCTGAGCCACGAGACCCCTTGCGGCGACAAGGCTCAGCGCAATGACCGTCACGAGCCGAACTGCCGAATGCTTAAGCATTTTCCTCTCCCTTAGAGTGGTGCCGACGAATCGAATGTACCCCCTTCGGTGAGAGCAAGCAGTCGGACGAGACGCCCTCAGCCCCTAGGATACTGTCTGGATGCCCGCGCCTTCCGGGCCGTCGCGACCGATGGCATATTTCCCGGACCTTCGCTGGAGCATTTCCGCTGTGGCCACCTTTCTCAAGACTACAGAGCTTTCGACCGACGGCGCCCGTACGCTGCCGAGTGAGTATTACACCTCGCCGGACATACTGGCCCAGGAGATGGGTCGCATCTTTCGCCGGCGCTGGCTCTGTATCGGCCGCGAAGACCAGATCCCCAATCCGGGCGACTACGTCCTCCAGGCCGTGGGCAAGGACAACGTCATCGTGCTCCGGGACAAGAGCGGAGGGGTGCGGGCGTACCACAATGTCTGCCGCCACCGTGGCACCCGGCTCTGCGAGGAGCACACCGGGCGATTCTCCGAGACGATTCAGTGTCCCTACCACGCCTGGACCTACTCGCTCGACGGCCGGCTGATCGGCGCGCCGTCCACCAACGACCTCGATGGCTTCGACAAGGCCGATTACCCCCTCTTTTCCGTGGCGACCGCCGTCTGGGAAGGATATCTCTTCATCAACCTCTCCGACGAGCCCGAGGCGTTCGAGCACGCTTGGGCGCCGCTGCTTGGCAAGTTTTCGCGGTTCAACATGCCGAACCTCAAGGTCGGCCGAACGATCGAATACGACGTCAAGGCCAACTGGAAGCTGCTGCTGCAGAACTATTCCGAGTGCTACCACTGCGGGCCAGTGCACCCGGCCCTGGCCAGGATCACTCCGCCCACGAGCGGCGAGAACGATCTGACCGAGGGGCCGTTCACCGGCGGGTACATGATCATCGGACGCGGCGCCGAGAGCCTGACGATGAGTGGGAAGGCGTGCGGCGTACCGGTCGGGGAGCTGCCCGAAGAAGACATGACCCGGGTGTACTACTACGCGATCTTCCCGAACATGCTGCTGAGTCTTCACCCCGACTACGTGATGTTCCACACGCTCTGGCCAGAGGGCACCGACCGCACCCGGATCTTCTGTTCCTGGCTGTTCCATCCGGCCACGCTGAGCGATCCGACGTTCAATCCCGATGACGGGGTGGAGTTCTGGGATATGACGAATCGGCAGGACTGGCACATCTGCGAGCAGAGCCAGCTTGGGGTGGAATCTCCCGCCTACCGTCCGGGGCCGTATTCGAAGCGTGAGGCGATCTCGGTGCAGATCGATCGCGAGGTGCTGCGGAGCCTGAAGTAGGAGCGAAGGATCCTGGGATGATAGACGGTTGTCATCTACGCGCCGTTCCCCATCAGCATCTTCGCCGCCAGCTCCCGCACCAGCTTCCCGCAGACCGCCGCCGTGAGGCCCGATGGGTCCATGTCCGGGTTGAACTCGACGAGGTCGGCGCCGGCGAGCGGCGCCTCGAGCGATCGAATGATGGCGAGCACCTCGCGCACCGACAGGCCGCCGGGCTCGCGATGGGAGACACCCGGTGCGAGTCCCGGCTCCAGTCCGTCCAGATCGAGCGAGATGTACACCGGCGTGTCGAAGGCGAGCCGGCGGCCATCCCAATCACGCATCTCGATGACTTCGACCCCGAAGCGCCGCGCCTGATCGCGCTGGTGGCCGTTCATCGTGCGGATGCCGACCTGTACCAGGCGGTCGGCCAGACCTTCCTCCATAATTCGCGCGAAGGGACAGGCGTGGGAGTAGCGGTCTCCCTCGAATTCGTCGTACAGGTCGGAATGCGCGTCGAGATGTAGAATCGAGAGCCGCGGATGGTGTCGACGAAAGCCACGCAGCGCGGGGTAGGTAATGGAGTGGTCGCCGCCCAGCACGAGAGGGTGGCGCCCCGAGTGTCCGATCAGGTCGAGCGCCGCCTCGATCATCTCGCGGACCCGCTCCGGGCTCTCGCCGATGCCGAACACGAGATCGCCATCGTCTTCGACGTTGGCGGAGCGAAGGTCCAGGCCCCCTTCCGACCACGAGTTGCCCGCCTCCGACCATAGCGCCTCGCGGATGAGGGGAGGCGCGCCGGCTGGCCCCCGCCGATAGGAGGAGCTCCCGTCGTAGGCCACGCCGAGCAGTGCCACCCGTGCAGGCCGCTGTGATTCAGTCATACCCCTCCCCGTTGACCGTTCGCCGTTCCCGTTCCCCGCGGTTCAGACCATGTAGTTGCGCGGAGGATTGTCGAGCCGAAGAATCGGCCGGTCGATGCGGAATGGCGAGAGGTCGTGGTCGGTCCGTCCGTCGATCGCGAGATCCGACAGGATCCGCCCGACGAGCGAGGCAAACTTGAAGCCGTGCCCACCCCCGATGGCGATCGTCGCTTCCGGGTGCTCCGGAACCGTGTCGATCACAAAGTCGCGGTCGGGAGTGAGCGTGTAGAGACAGGTCTTGGTGTAGATGATGGGGCCGAGCGCCGTGGGAAGGTATCGGTCGAGAAAATCCACCACCCGCTGCAGCGCGGCTTGATCGACGTCGTAGGTGCGCGTGTCGGCCGTGACCTCGAGGCCTCCAGCGTCCTGTCCCGCCTTCGGTCCCGCCTCGCCGAAGGTGGGAAATCCATAGAAACAGGGATCGTCCATCCAGATCCAGATCGGAAACCGCTCGGGGGCAAAGGCGGCCTGGTGCGGTGTGGCGAAGTAGGTCACCTGTTCCTTGGTGACCGTCAGCGGAAGCTTGGTGCCCAGCGGAGCCAGCGCGCGGTTGGACCAGGCGCCGGCCGTAATGACCAGGCGGCGGCACCGGTAGACCGTACCCCCGGCGGTGACCTCGATCGCCTCGCCCGACGGACGGAGTCCCTCGACCGGGGCATGTTCGCGAATGGTGGCCCCATGCTCGCGCGCCATCCGCAGGTGTGCCGCGTTGCCTTTCGCCGCCATCGCGATGCCGCTCTCCGCCTGGTAGACGCCCTGAATCTCGTCGGAGAGAGAAAACTGGGGCCACCGCCGCATGATCTCGCGCGCATCGAGCCGCTCGTACGGCACACCGGCCGCGTCCATGCTGTCGGTGTAGTTGCTGAGCGGAATGACGCTGTCCGGCGGGCCGAAATCGAGACCACCGGTCTTGAGGACGAGCTGCTCGCCGGCATCGCGCTCGACCTCCGCCCACGCGCGATATGCATGTTTAGCCAGCTCGACGTAGCCGGGAGTGTGATAGGAGAGACGGATGATGCGCGAGTGATCCTGCGACTCGCCGCGTACGTGACCGAGCTCGAACTGCTCGAGGCCGAGGACGTCACGGCCGGCTCGGCGAGCGAGCCAGTAGGCCGCCGCGCTCCCGAACCCACCGAGGCCGAGGACGATGTATTCGAAGTCGGTCTTCACGAGCGAAGCGGGTAACGGAGAAGGGAGAAGAGAGAAGGGAGAAGGGAGAAGTTCACCGTTCACCCTTCTCCGTTCTCCGCTCCCCCACGTACCGCCTGATGTCCAGACTCGCGCTCTCCATCGGGGCGTAGTAGCCCGATTGAAACACCCGCGAGCGCATTCCCCGCTGTACCGACTCGCAGATCGCCCAATCCTGACGGTTTACCAAGTCCCAGAACTCCACGGCATCAACCGGGTCGAACGCCGGCTTGGCCATTTCCTCTGGATGAAAGAGGAACTCGTTCACGATCGTCGTGCGATCCGGCCCCTCGGGCCAGAGATAAAACGCTGCCACGTGCTCCGCGGACAAGCTGAGCATGAAGTTGGGATAGAGGAGCTCGCCCTTGTGTCGCACGCGCTCGTCGTCGTTCAGGCCAGGAAACGGTGAGCGGTCGGTCGTGCCGGTCGCCGTGAAGGTCCACGCTCCGTCGCGGTGGGGAATGCCGCGGTCCCAGTCCAGGCCGGACCCGCCGCGATGCTTGAAGGCCGGCACGAGCCGGCACAGCTCCGGATGCACACCGGCACAGTGATAGCACTCGTTGTAGTTCTCCAGGATCACCTTCCAGTTCGCCTGGACCTCGTAGCGGATGTGCCGTGCGGCACGAAGCTCGCCAAGCGGATACCTGCATAGGCGGTCGGGCACGGCGCCGAGCTGCGCCGCGAGGATGTATCCCCGTTCGGCCGCCGCGGCCGGCGTGAGGTTCAGGAAGACGAATCCGCCCCAGGCGTCCACGCCAACGGGGTGCAGCGAGAGGCCGGCCTTGGAGAGGCCGTCGGCCTCTTCGAGAAACGGAGCCGTGCGAAGAGAGCCGTCGAGCGCGTACGTCCAGGAGTGATAGGGGCATCGGATACCGGCGGCGAAGGTACCCGTCTCGCGGTCGGGAACGAGCTGGGAGCCGCGGTGGCGGCAGACGTTATAATGCGCCGCCAGGCTGCCGTCTTTCGTGCGGACGACGATGACGCTCTCGCCGGCAATTCGCTTGACCACGAAGTCGCCGGGGCCGGAGACCTCCTCCTCCCGGCCCACACAAAACCATTCCGAGAAGAAGATGCGCTCGCGCTCACGCGAGAAGATCTCGTCCGACTGGTAGTGCGACTTGTCGAGCGTGCGCTCGAGGCCATGCGTGCCCGCGTCGTCGGTCATGCGGGCGCGTCCCCGCCCTCCGGTCCATAGAAGAAGACCCAGACGGCGAGGTCGTCGCTGAATTCCTCGAAGCGGTGGGCGACCCCGGCAGG
Source organism: Gemmatimonadales bacterium (assembly GCA_038240975.1). Taxonomy (GTDB): domain Bacteria; phylum Gemmatimonadota; class Gemmatimonadetes; order Gemmatimonadales; family GWC2-71-9; genus CAVVWJ01. The sequence goes on along the minus strand of JBBRGF010000156.1, from coordinate 203 downwards.
AACGAACAGGACATCTCCAGGACCAAAGGGATGGCGCTCGGCGCCATTCCTGAACTGCCCCAGTCCGGTAACGACGACGTAGACCTCGTCGCGGGTGTGCGGCGACTGCGGGTCGTCACCGCGAGGGGCGTACATCTCGACGCTGAGCGTGCCGTGCCGGAACAGCTCGACGTAGCGCTCGCCGCTCGGTCCGGGAATTCGGG
>JBBRGF010000155.1:0-8192 GCA_038240975.1 Gemmatimonadales bacterium | reverse complement strand
GAGAGCCTCGAGGGAATCGCTCCCGACCGCATCGAGGAGGTGTTCCACGACGCGGTATTCGCCAAGGAGCGGGCGCAGGAGTACTTCGCGAGCGGTGTGTTCTCGCTTCGCGACAAGGCCGATGCCGACCAGCTCTACCTCGTGACGCTCAACGCGCTCCAGCGAGCCATCGGCGACGACAAGGCGGGATTTCCGGAGATCGCCTCGCACATCGAATCCAGCCTGGTCGACCGCTACTTCTGCAACTTCTCTGTGTTTCAGTCGCTGCCCGACCACTGGGCCATCGATCAGCTCTTTCCCATCATGCCGATTCACCGCCTCGACACGCAGCCTAACCGGCGGGGAACGCTGCAGGACGTCACCTGCGACTCCGACGGCGTCATCGACCGGTTCACCGGAGGACGCAAGGGAAAGCCGTCTCTGGAGCTGCACGCGGTGCGCGAAGGAGAGCCCTATATCCTCGGCATCTTCCTGACGGGGGCGTACCAGGAGATCCTGGGCGACATGCACAATCTCTTCGGCGACACGAACGCGGTTCACGTGCGGCTCACCGAGCAGGGGTACGAGGTGACCGATCTCGTGCACGGCGATACGGTGACCGAGGTGCTGAACTACGTGCAGTTCCACGGCTCGGATCTGCTGGCGACGTTCCGGCGGAAGGTGTCGAACGCAAAGGATCTGACGAGGCAGGAGGCCAACAGCTTCATCGCCGATTTCGTGGCCGGCCTCGAAGGCTACACATACCTGGAGGGTGAAGACCTCCCGATCGGATAGCATGTCTCCAAGGGGCATTTCCGCGACGAGATCGTACGGGTTACTATAGGCGGAGGTCAGGATCTGCCCTGGCCGTATACGAGGTGACGATTATGACGACGACACTGAAAGGCCGCGTGGCCCTGGTTACGGGTGGAACCGGCGGCATCGGAACGGCCATCTGCAAGCGCCTCGCCGACGCGGGCGCCCGGGTGGCCACCACGTACCGCAATTCGGACAAAGGGGAGCGGTGGAAGGCGGAGCGTAGCGGCGAAGGCTATGACTTCGTGCTGATCGAGGCCGACGTGACGGCGTTCGACTCATGCCAGGCCATGGTGGCGCAGGCGGAGCGCGAGGCGGGGCCCATCGACATCCTGGTGAACTGCGCGGGAGTGACTCGTGACTCGACGTTCCGGAAGATGTCGAAAGACATGTGGGACTGTGTGCTTTCCACCAACCTGAACAGCGTGTTCAACGTGACTCGGCACGTTGCGCCGGGCATGGTCGAGCGGGGATACGGCCGGATCATCAACATCTCGTCGATCAACGGCGAGAAGGGGCAGTTCGGCCAGGTGAACTACTCAGCCGCCAAGGCGGGTATGCACGGGTTCACCATGGCTCTTGCTCAGGAGGTGGCGCGGAAAGGCGTGACCGTCAATACCGTCTCACCGGGATATATTGCTACCGACATGGTCCTCGGCGTGCCGGAAGAGATCCGCAAGAAAATCGTGGAACAGATTCCGGTCGGCCGCATGGGAACGCCGGACGAGGTCGCCGACGCGGTAGCGTTCCTGGCCTCAGGGTCCGCGGGGTTCTTTACCGGCTCCAACCTCTCGTGCAACGGCGGACAACATATGATGTGAGGCTTCGGCGGGCGCCGGGGCCCGGACGAGGCTAATGAGCGATCCGCGCGTTCTCAAGAAGTATCCCAACCGGCGCCTGTACGACACCGCCACGAGCAAGTACATCACGCTCGAGGATGTTCGCCGGCTGGTGCTCGACGACGTAGCTTTCGTGGTCCGCGACGCCAAGACCGACCAGGATATCACCCGCAGCGTGCTGCTTCAGATCATCGCGGAGCAGGAGGAAGCGGGCCAGCCCATCTTCACCATCCCGATCCTCACCCAGGTCATTCGCTTCTACGGTGACGCCGTCCAGGGCCTCGCCTCCGAGTTCCTGCAGCGAAGCCTCGCCGCGTTCGGGGAGCAGCAGCGACTCTTCCGCCGCCACCTCGACGACGTCATGGCCGAGGACGCGCTCGGGGCAATGGACGATCTCAGCCGGGTGGGCGATCTCACTCGACAGAATCTCGCGATGTGGAAAGACGCCCAGGGAGCCTGGTTCGGAACGGGAGGGGCAAAGCCTGCCGAGAAGGCGGACGAGCCGGCCGACCCGGGCAGGAAGCCGAGTCGGAAGGGAAAGGGATCGCGGCCGCGGCGGTGAGGCACGTGCCGTCCGCAGCCGATCCCGGGAGTCTCAGCGGCGCTTAGGCGGCCTTCTTGCCCGACGTCGGTCCGGTCGCCTTCACGATCGGCGCCACCGCTTCGCGGACCTTGCCCTCTACAAAGGCGCTGTACTCGTCGCGCAACTCCGTGGCCGCCTCGTTACCCTTGCGCACCGTCTTGAGCACACGGTCGCCGTACTCGGTGGCGAGAGCGGCCTGGCCGGACACGAATTCCCTGTAGTTGCGGGACTCGCCGGCGAGCTGGGCACCCCGGACGCTCAGGTCGACCGACGCCTGAGCAAGCTCCAGATGCTGTTGGGTGGCGCGCTCGAAGAGACGGGTGTTGAGGTCACCCAGCTCCCTGATGGTGTCCAGACCGGCGCTGGCAAACTTGCTCCACTGATCGAGAATCTCGGTTGACATGGCCTTGCACTCCTTCCAGGAGATGGGGTTGCTGCACTGCACCAATTGCTGCGGTGCAACATAGCCATCCCCGGCACCCATGTCAAGCCTGGGCCGCCGGCCCTCAGCTCATGTACAGCCCCCCGTTTACCGCCAGATTGGCTCCCGTGATATAGGCACTCTCCTCCGCCACCAGGAACCCGATCGCCCAGGCGATCTCCCTCGGCTCGGCCAGACGACCCATCGGAATCGCGGCTACCGTCGCGTCCCGGATCTCGGGTTTCATCGCGCCGACCATGCTCGTGTCGACGTAGCCCGGAGACACCGTGTTGACCGTGATGCCTTTGGCCGCCACCTCCAGGGCCAGCGCCCGGGTAAACCCGAGCAGGCCGGCCTTGGCGGCTGAATAGTTGGTCTGGCCGAACTGGCCCTTCTGCCCGTTCACCGACGAGATGCTGACGATCCGGCCGAACCCGCGCCCGATCATGCCATCGATCAGATGGCGTGTGACATTGAATGCGCCGTTCAGATTGGTGTCGAGAACGGCGTCCCACTGCGCCCGGTCCATCTTCGCCAGGGTCTTGTCCCGCGTGATCCCGGCGCCATTCACCAGAATCTCGACCGTTCCGAAGTCGGCCTCGAGCCGCCGTGCCATCGTGGCGCAGCTCTCGAAGGAGGCGACGTCGCACTCGACGAGCCCGATGTCGTGGCCCTCGGCGGCACGGTCCTGCTTCCACGTCGCGGCGAGATCGGCCTCGCCAGCGATGTGCGTCGAGAGCACACGGTGGCCTGCGGCAGCCAGCCGGCGGCAGACCTCGGTACCGATCCCGCCGGTTCCACCGGTGACCAGGGCGAGCCTCGGGGTCGTCGTTTCCGCCGGCATCAGCTCCGATCCGCCAGCCAGCCGCAGATGGCTGGCGGAATCAGCTTCTGGGACTTGCCGCTGACGTAGATCCCGATGTGTCCGCCGGGAAACTCGATCGCCTTGTAGTCCTTGCTGCCTACGTGCCGTTTGAGGGCTTGCGACGCGGCCGGCGGAACCAGATGGTCTTGTGCGGCGAAAATGTTCAGCACGGGCATGCTGACCTGACCGAGATCGACTGTCTTGTTGCCGAGCCGCACCTCTCCCTTGATGAGCCCGTTGCGCTGATAGAAGTCCTTCATGAACTGGCGGAATGCCTCGCCCGCCTGATCGGGACTGTCGAACACCCACTTTTCCATCCGCACGAAGTTTCGTGCCTGGATGGGGTCGTCCAGAATGTTCACCAGATCGAGGTACTTCTGCCCGGTGAGCCGGAACGGCTTGAGCGTCAGGTAGGTCCAGTTGAGCATCTCGCCAGGAACGTTGCCCAGCGTGTCCACGACCAGATCGACGTCCACGTGCCGCGCCCACTGGCTCAGCAGGTTGGTGCCGGCGTGAAAGTCGACCGGGGTGACGGTCGTGATGAGGTTCTGCACCTTCTTGGGATGGAGGGCGGCGTAGCAAAGACTGAAGGTGCCGCCCTGACACACTCCCATCACGTTGATGGCTTCGACGCCGTGACGGTCCCGGATGACATCGACGCAGCGGTCGATGTACCCGTTGATATAATCATTGAGCGTGAGGTATCGGTCGGCGGAGTCCGGATAGCCCCAGTCGATCAGATAGACGTCGAGCCCGCCCCGCAGCAGACTCCGTATGATCGACCGGTCTTCTTGCAGGTCGAGCATGTATGGGCGATTGACCAGTGCATACACGATGAGCACGGGGATCGGATTGGTGACCTTGGCCTGGGGACGGAAGCGGTAGAGGACGAGCTTGTCCTCTTCATAGATCGCCTCCTTGGCGGACGCACCGACCTCGACGTCGCCGAGCTCGCCGAGAGTTCTCAATCCTTGATTCAACCTTATGCCGAAATCACGCATCTCCTCGAGGATGCGATCCGGGCTGATCTGGAGCGGCACCACCGTTACGCCTCCTTCGAACGGGAGCGTGACTTCTTCCTGGCGCCTCGCGGACGCGGAGTAGCCGGCCGCCGTGGCTTGCCCTTGAGACCGTCGAGCTGGGCGCGGAGCTCGGCGAGCTCGCGGCGCAACGCGACCGTCTCGCGCCGGAGCTCCTGCTGACGTTTCTGCAGGGTCGCCAGGCCGTCGCGCGTGGGCAGTCCAACGGCACCGACAGCCTGGTCCATCACCGCGCGGCCGTGATGCTTGAGCGCCATGAGCGCGTTCACCATCTTGCCGTATGTCTCGGCATAGGACTCGGTACTGACGAGCTCGAGATAGGCCTCTTCGCTGGAGTCCACCCACACATCGTAGAGAGCGCGAAGAGTCATCACGGGCTCCTGGCGCTCGGCTCGCTCTCCGAGGCGATGCTGAAGCCGGCTGAACGTCTCGGTTCCCAGATTCTGGAATACCATCTCGTACGCCTGCAGGGCCTGCTGGTACGCGAGGGTCAGGCGGACCATCTCCTGTCCCTGCTCCTGTGACTCACGAGTGAACCCGAGCGCTGGAGCAGAAAAGAATCGCTCCATGGGGTTCTGGTTCTGGTTCTGGAAGAAATCGAATGGCGCCTTTCCCCATTGCTCGGCGATGGCACGAAGTCCCTGCTGCCACACGTTCTGCGACTGAAAGGCGCCACCACCCTTGGTGGCCGACGCGGCGAATGCTTCGCCGAAGCGGAAAAAGGTCTTGCCCTGCTCCATGAGTCGGTCGAAGAGCTCGCGAGAACCTGGCGGCACCGGTGGAGTCATGACCTTCCACCAGCGATCGGCTGCCTCTGCCCACCCTGGCTCCGGCGGCTTGCCGGGAGCCGCCCGCTCGGCGGGCTGCTCCCCGAAGTGAGTCCAGGCGTCCCAATACCGCCTGTTCGCCTCCATCCAGTCATCGCCCCATGGAGGGGTCTTGGGTGCCTCGGCCATCGCGACTCTCTGTGGGGGGATGTGCGCGGGCGTACGCCTGCGCGTTGCGACAATATATCGAGCGGAATGTTGCGCCGCAACATCGAGCGCCGGTGCTAAAGCGCTACCCCTCCTTGGATTCGTAAAGGTCCTTGAGGCGGCCGACCACGGCCGCATCGGCGAGGGTGGTCGTATCACCCAGGGCCCTGCCTTCGGCGATGTCCTGGAGCAGCCGCCTCATGATCTTGCCGCTCCGGGTCTTGGGGAGGTCGGCTGAGAAGAAGATGTCGTCCGGGCGGGCGATGGGGCCGATCTTCTTGGTCACATGGGCCTTGAGATCGTCCTTCAGTGTCGAGGTGGCGGCGTGGCCGTCCTTCAGTGTCACGAAGGCCGCGAGCGCGTGGCCCTTGAGCTCGTGGGCCTTGCCCACCACCGCCGCCTCCGCCACCGCGGGGTGCTCCACGAGCGCGCTCTCCACCTCCATCGTGCCGATACGATGCCCGGCGACATTGAGGACGTCGTCGACCCGGCCGAGGAGCCACCAGTACCCGTCGTCATCAAGTTTGGCACCGTCGCCGGCGAAGTAGCGTCCGGGGAAACGCGACCAGTACGTGTCCTGGTAACGTTTGTCGTCACCGTAGATCGTACGCAGCATCCCGGGCCAGGGTGCGCCGAGGGTGAGGAAGCCTCCCCCCACCCGCAGCACTTTGCCGGTGGTGTCCACGAGATCTGCGACGATGCCCGGGAACGGCGTCGTGGCCGAGCCCGGCTTGGTGGTCGTGATGCCGGGCAGGGGTGTGATCATGATCCCACCGGTTTCGGTCTGCCACCAGGTGTCCACGATCGGGCAACGCCCGCCTCCGATGTGGGTGTGATACCAGATCCACGCCTCCGGATTGATGGGCTCGCCGACCGATCCCAGAAGCCGGAGGCTCGAGAGGTCATGGCTCTCGGGGTGCGCGGTTCCCCACTTCATGAAGGCACGGATGGCCGTCGGGGCGGTATAGAGTATCGTGACCCCGTATCGCTCGATGATATTCCAGAAGCGATCGCGCTCCGGCCAGTCGGGCGCGCCCTCGTACATGAGCACCGTGGCTCCGTTGGCGAGCGGACCGTACACGACGTACGAGTGACCGGTGACCCAGCCGATGTCGGCGGTGCACCAGAACACATCCTCGGGCTTGAGATCGAAGACGTATTTCGTGGTGGCGGCCACGTGAGTCATGTAGCCGCCTGTGGTGTGCACGATCCCCTTCGGCTTTCCCGTTGTGCCCGACGTGTAGAGGATGAAGAGCAGGTCCTCGGCGTCCATCGGCTCGGCCTCGCAGTCGCTCGAGACGCTGTCGAGCAGCCGGTGCCACCAGTGGTCGCGACCCTCCGTCATCAAGGCGAACGACTCGTCACCCTCGCTGCCCGGCCGACGGCGCACGACCACGCAGTGTTCGATCGACGGCGTCTCGGCCAAGGCCTGATCGGCCATCCGCTTGAGCGGAACGACCTGGCCGCGCCGATATCCGCCATCGGCGGTGATGAGCACCTTGGCGCGGGCATCGTTGACGCGATCGCGAACCGATTCCGCCGAAAATCCGCCGAAGATTACTGAATGGACGGCGCCGATTCGCGCGCAGGCCAGCATGGCGATCGCCGCCTCGGGGATCATCGGGAGATAGATGGCCACCCGGTCGCCCTTTCGAACGCCCAGCTTCTTGAGCCCGTTCGCGGCCCGCCGCACTTCCCAGGCGAGATCCCAATAGGTGAGCACCCGGCGGTCGCCGGGCTCGCCCTCCCAGACGAGCGCGGCCTTGTTCCGGGTGGGCCCGTCGAGGTGCCGGTCGAGACAGTTGGCGGAAGCATTGAGCTTTCCGCCGACGAACCATTTGGCGTGGGGCAGCGTCCACTCCAGTACCCGGTCCCATGGTCGGATCCAGTCGAGCATGCGGGCCTGTTCGGCCCAGAATTCCTCGCGGTCGCGCGTAGCCGCCTCGTAGAGAGCCTCCGTCCCTTTCGCTTCGGAGATGAAGCGGTCAGGGGGCGGGAATCGCCGTTGCTCGGAGAGGAGGGTGTCGAGTTGGTCGGTCATCGGCCTCAGCGCTTCTCGATCGGCACAAACGGCCGCTCCGCGTGGCCCGTGAAAATCTGCCGGGGGCGTGCGATCTTCTGATCCTTGTCGAGGAGCATCTCTTCCCACTGCGCCAGCCATCCGGGCATCCGTCCCAGCGCGAAGAGGACGGTGAAGAATTCCGTGGGATAGCCCATCGCCTGGTAGATGAGGCCCGAGTAGAAGTCGACGTTCGGATAGAGCTTCCGCTTGGCGAAGTACTCGTCCTCCAGCGCGATTCGCTCCAGCTCGAGCGCGATGTCGAGCTTCGGGTTGAGCCCGGTTTCGGCGAAGACTTCGTCCGCCACTCGCTTGATGAGCTTGGCGCGCGGATCGTACGACTTGTAAACCCTGTGGCCGAATCCCATGAGCCGCCCGCGCCCGGCCTTCACCTCGTCGATGAACTTCGGGATGTTCTTCTTTTCGCCAATCTCGTCGAGCATCTGCAGCACCGCTTCATTGGCCCCGCCGTGGAGCGGACCGTACAGGGCGGCGATGCCGGTGGAGATGGCGGAGAAGGGATCTACATGGGAGGAGCCGACCGTCCGGACCGCTGTGGTCGAGCAGTTCTGCTCGTGGTCGGCGTGCAGGATCCAGAGGACGTCGAGCGCTCGTG
>JBBRGF010000154.1:0-8227 GCA_038240975.1 Gemmatimonadales bacterium | reverse complement strand
AGGGCCCGCGCGCTCTTCGGCGTCACTCCGAACATGCTGGAGACGTACTCGCGGCTCACCGGTGTGCGCTATCCGTGGAACAAGTACGCGCAGACCACCGTTGCCGACTTCGTCGGCGGGATGGAGAACGTCACCGCCACGACGCTCGTCGACTGGCTGCCCGACTCCATCGCCTATCGTGATCGGCTGTGGTATCAGTGGGCGCTGATTCCCCACGAGCTGGCGCACCAGTGGTTCGGCGACCTGGTCACCGCGGAGAACTGGGCCAACTACTGGCTCAACGAAGGCATGGCCGAGTTCATGCCGGGGCAATACTGGGGTGACAAGCTGGGCCCGAGGGTGGAGGAGGACTACTACCTCGGCGAGTACCGCGACTTCATGGCCGCCGACAAGCGGCGCCGGATGCCGCTCGCCACCTGGAACTCGAACAACGTCTACCACAAGGGCGCGCTCGTTCTCGAGATGCTCAAGAAGCAGCTCGGCGACAAGCGCTTCTGGGCGTCGATCAATCGCTATCTCACCGATCACGCCTACGGCGCCGCCACGAGCGACGACCTCAGGCAGGCGGTGCTCGATGCCACCGGCGAGAGCCTCGACTGGTTCTGGGCTCAGTGGATCTATCGTGCCGGCTATCCGGCGTTCCACGTGACCGCCGCGTACGACTCGGCCGCCGGCTCGCTCACGCTGCACGTGGGACAGACGCAGGTGGACACCGCCTCAGCCGACAGCACGGGCCTTCGATTCGAGACGCCGCTGGTCTTTCGTGCTCCGATGGTCATCCGCGTCGGAACCTCGTCGGGAGACGTCGTCTCGCGGGTTCAGATCGACCGCCGCGAGCAGGACGTCAGGATCGACGGTCTCCGCTCCGCACCGACGATGGTGGTCTTCGACGCCGACGCCGCGACGGTCAAGACTCTCGACTTCGAGCAGCCCAGCGCCTGGCTGGCCACTCTTCTCGAGCGCGAAACAGGCCTCTGGAACCGAGCCTGGGCCATCGATCAGTTCCGCGAGCGTCGCGGCGACTCCACGGCCGCGGCAGCGCTGGCACGCACGGCCCGCGAGGCCGACTACTACGCCATCCGGGCGCTGGCCGCCACGGCGCTCGGTGAGTTCCCGGCAGCGGTGGCCGCGCCCGCGCTCGAGGCTGCCGCGAGCGACACGTCGTCTCAAGTCCGTAAGGCCGCGATCACATCGCTCAGCGCGCTGGGTGGGTCGAATGCGGTAGGCTTGACTCGGAAGGCGTGGGCGAGCGACCCGAGCTACGAAGTGCGCGCCGCGGCACTGGGCGCACTGAGCCGGCTCGACCACGCCGGCGCCCGCACGGACATTCTCCAGGGGCTCTCGACACCATCATACCGCGACGTCATCCAGAGCGCCGCCGTGGTCGCGGTGCTCCAGCATCCTGACTCCGGACTCGTCGAAGCGGTGTCTCGCCAGACCGGCGCGCAGCCGCTGCCCACGATTGCGCTCGCCCTCCTCGCCTCACGCGGCGCACCGGGCTCGAAGGCGGCCTTGGCCAGAGCGCTCGACGACCGTCGGCGGTGGGTCCGCGAGACGGCGGTTCGGGCCGTGGAGGAGCAGCTCGATCGACCGGATGCTCTTGCGGTGCTCCGGGCCGCCCTCCCGGCCATGCGCGGCGATGCTGCCCGGGTGGCCGTCGAGGAAGCGATCGGGAGGCTGGAGTGAGTCTGGTCGAGCTTTGTGCGGAGCCTGTTGACCGCGCCTTGGGGCCGCCGTAGGTTGGCACCCATGTGTTCCCCTCCCGTCGTGCCCTCGCTCGTCAAAAAAAGGGATCCCTGCATGACACCCAACCGCGTCTTTCGCCGGAAGGCGGGCACCGTCGCATTGTTCGCAGCGTTGATCCCGCTCGCTTTCGCCTGCGGCGATAACAACAACAGCGATGACAATGGCGGGGTCGGCCCGTCGGGCAGCTCCAATCTGCCGACACAAGCCCAACTCCTCGCGGCCCTCAAGGCCGCGCAGGCCGACGCGAACGGGGGTTTCGCCCTCAACATGTGGGCGACGGTCGTAGACCGGAGCGGTATCGTCCGGGCCGTGGCGTTCACCGGCGCCAAGGTTGGCGACCAGTGGCTGGGGTCACGGGTGATCTCGGCTCAGAAGGCGAACACGGCGAACGACTTCAGTCTGCCGGCGCTCGCGCTCTCGACCGCCAATCTCTACAGCGCCACGCAGCCGGGCGGCTCGCTGTTCGGGCTGCAGGAGAGCAACCCCGTCGATCCCGATGTTGCGTACGGAGGAAATGCCGACGATTACGGGACGACCAGTGACTTCATGGTCGGCAAGCGCATCGGCGGGGTAAACGTGTTTGGCGGCGGGCTTGCTTTGTACGATGCCACGGGCGCCGTGATCGGCGGCGTGGGCGTCAGCGGCGATGCGTCGTGTGCCGATCACAACATCGCGTGGAAGGTCCGTGACGGGCTGGTACTCGATTTCGTCCCGGCGGGCGTCGATCCGGTGAGCGGCACCGACAACATCGTCTACGATATCCAGTCCGATGGCACCAGCCCGAGCGGCTGGGGGCATCCGGAGTGCTCGGCGACGGCGACGACGATCGGCAATGACTTGCCCACCACGCACCCGATCAGCGTCCTGGTGGCGGCGGATGGGATGTAGAGGGCGGGTTCCCGGTGAGCGCGATCTCGCCATCGATGTGCAGCTCGGCAAGCACACCGGGAATCGCCAGCGTGGCGTGAACGGGCAAGACTCCATCGGTCGACAGAGTGCCGCGCTTGGCGGCCGCGTCCACGGCCTTCTCGACCTCGCGCTGGGCCGTCACCCCGAAATGCTTGAGGAATTTCCGAAGCTCGAGATTGAACACTTCCTCGTCCATTGTTACTCCTTTGCGCGTCGGCGCACGCGAAATTCTCGGTCAAGGTTTGCCGGAAGTCTTGGCCAGCAGCCTCCGGATCTCTTCCAGCAGGTGAGCGGTACTGAAAGGCTTCATGAACACCGGCCCCGGTAGCGCAACGCTGGACTGCCGGTACCCGGTCAGGAAAATCATGGGCATGGGAACGGGCCGCCTGGTGAGCCGGTCGGCCAGTTCGTAGCCATTCATCACCGGCATACGAATATCCGTGACGACGAGGCGGATGTCGTTTCCCGGCTCCTCGACGAGTCGCAGCGCCTCCAAGCCATTCTCGGCCTCCACCACTTGAAAGCCCGCGTCGGTCAGGAGCCGAGCAACCATGAAGCGGTGCTGGACCTCGTCGTCCACCACCAACAGGGTGGCCGCGCGCTTCACCGGGGGCCTTCACGGCGTGTGTGGGACCTGCTTGCAGATAAAAACAAGCTGTACGCTCCAAACGGAATCGTTACCATCGCGTGCCACCACGCAAGTTTCTTGCATGAAACACCCGGGGAACCACCGCGCTGTGGCGCCTCCTTGACGGCTCGGTTGGTCAGCCGTAACCTCCCTCGTCTCGGATGACGCCCTTCGTCCCAATCCTCCAACAACTTATCGCCCGTCAGGACGTTGCATGAGCCCGATGTCCCGGTACGACTGCGCTCAAGGGCAGCACTCGAGATCCGCACGCGCGCATCCACTCCCCGTATTACCTGTCTGGACAGTACATCAATCCGTCAGTCCGGCGTAGACCGGAAAGGGGCACCAATGGGCTTCACGTCTGGGAAGTTCTCACGGTGTTGGAATCCTATTGTGTCGGCCACGCCGCTTCTGGCGGCCGCCACGCTGTTCGCTGCAGCATGTTCGGATGGGCCGACCAATACCGGAACCAATCCCGCCGTCGACGAGCCGATCGAGGCATTCGTGACGACGCCCGAAGCCGTGGCCGAGGCCGGCACCGTGGCGATGCGGGTGTCCCACAACCTCCCCACGGTCGAGCGAAGGGTGTCTCCCATATCGTTCAGTGCGCCGGGCACGAACCCCGTCAACTCTCCGTTCGATCTCACCTACTTTGGAGGGCCGGTGCTCAACAGCGCCAAGTCCTTCAATCTCTACGTCAACTGCGCCGATGGGCCGCTGGCGTGCTGGGGAAGTCAATCGCTGACGCCCGGCACGTTCCTGCGCGACCTCGACCACGACAACTTCATCCAGCTCGTCAACGAGTTCATCAACTCCGACGCCCGAGGACAGTTTCCGGTGGCCGAGATGAGCACGACCGCCACCTTCGCTCACAACACCGCCACCATCAATGACGTGCTCGGCATCGTGCTCTCCGCCGTGAATCACACGCGCGAGACCGGCTACACGGCCGTCTATCACGTGTTCCTGCCCGAGGGCACCGACATGTGCATCGATGCGACGACCTGCTACTCGCCGGACAACTTCGACACGTTCGCATTTTGCGCGTTTCACAGCAGCGTCGACTTCGGCGGCAACAGGCACGTACTCTTCTCCGTCGAGCCATTCCAGGCGACTCCGGGCTGCGAGCTCCCAGGGCAGACGCCGCACGGCACCATCGACGCCACCGCGTCTACGCTTTCGCACGAGCTGCTCGAGACCATCACCGATCCCGATGGCAATGCCTGGTTCAACGGTCTCTTTGGATTCGAGAATGCCGACACCTGCTCTTCGTTCGGAAGCAACCAGCGCATCGGCGCCCATGACTACTTCGTGCAATCGGAGTATTCGAATTTCAAGCACGCCTGCATAGCCAGAATCTGAATCGTGCAGTCGAGGAGCCATGCCGGTCGGACGATCGAACCGGCATGGCCCCGCGGCGACGGCTGCTTGTGGAACCCCTTATGTTTGGTAGCCCGAGGGGGCGTAGCTCAGTTGGTAGAGCAAGGGACTTCTAAGGGCCTCTGCCCGATTCCTCGTTGGTCCGGTGGAGTTAGTCTTTCCCTGACTTCTGACCGCAAAGTTGGCCCCCCCTATCCGCCAGCCTCCCCAGGCCACCCGAGCTTGGACGCGTATCGGTTACAGAAACCCGCGAGGCAAAATTCTGAGGCGGTCACACTCTAGCGGGATAACTAGGCAACAGCAACCATGAAGGGTCGCCGTGCAGGCCGCTTACGAGGCTAGGTCCCGAACGGTGAGGTCGACCCATTCGATGAGGCGCGCACGCTCCGCCTGATCAATTGGCAGTAGGTTAATCGATCTAATCACCTTGTTGGGCAGTACGAGACCTTCGTCTAGTAGGGTTCTCACGAACTCCCGATCCTTTTCTCGATATGCTTTTAGCTTGCTCGCAGCCAAATCATGCGCCTCGACGCAGATGCCTTTGGATCCACCTGTATTCTCATTCTGAACGAGTCTTGCGCGATTCTCCCACCCGCCTGGCAACGTCGCCGCCGCAATAGTGAGTCCATGCACGTAGAATCCATGCGTCTTATGAAACGTGGAGAGCTCGCCAAGCGCGCCGTCTATTCTATCTGCGCGGTCGGGCTTGTTCTTTGGTGCGATATCCACTTCGGCCGATTGCCTCAATTGTGCAGGTGCATCGGGATAGTGTCCTAGAATTGCCTGAGACCCGAACACGTAGACCTCTGTATCATCTGCGACATCGCACGCAGCACGGATGGCATGCTCCAACTCCTCTCGTGTCATTTGCGCCTCGCCATGTGGAGGAGTTCTTCTCGCTCCTTGGGAGTCAGTATGTCGAGAAAAGGAAGGGTCTGCCGGAGTCGAGTGGCGCGCTCACCCTCATCCAGGAGGAATCTCCTCAACCGCGTGGTCGACATGTCATCGAGAATCGCTGTCCACTCTTCTAGGGCATAACGTTCATGTTCGGAGGCTACCTCTAGGCGCTTCGTGAGGAAATCCTTTGCTGCACGAAGCCTTGTCGGATCGCGCAGAATCCTGTCGGCGATGAAGTGAGCAAATACAAGGTGCTCCTTGTCCCGGTCACCATGTACTACGGCGTTCCGAAGCTTGTAGTACTCATCTTCGCTATGCGGACGTAATGCACTCGGTGGTAAGCCGAAAAGAGGCATCGCGTCTGAGAGCCGCCGACGTTCAGCTGGCTTGGCTACCGCTAAGTCGGGTCTTGTATACCCAACGAGCTCGACAGTTGTGTCATGAGATGCTTCTACCTTGCTCAAGTCTTTCCGTAGCCGCTTCAATACTGCGCTGAGCGCCTTGCTACTTCCTAACACACCGAGCACGATGGGGTCTCCCGGACGGTCTTCGCCTTTTGCAAACGGTCCCTGTATCCAGGCCGCTATCAGGTCTGAGGACTGAGCGCGAACCACTCGCTTGAGGGAGGCGATCAACTCCTCCCCACTTGCCTGCTCCGCACGAAAGAGCGCTTGGATGGCCCCCGCCAATGGGTGGTTCGCGCTAAGCTCTACTTGCTGTCGTGTACCTTTTCCAACTAGCCTCAGGACCCCCTCTTCCAGGAGCCGATTCGCAGCTAGGTAGGCGCCTTTCGCTCCTAGGTCCGCTACTCTACCCAGCTCTGTCCTGCTCATTGGAAATGGTTCCAGGGAGGCCGCTCTTAGAATTCTGACATTCGCCTCCGCGCCAAAGAGTCTGTTCAGTGGCGCGCGGAGTGCGCTTTGCTTGTGTTTCGGGGGTCTCATGGCAATCTCCGGGCGGTGCCACCGCTTCTAAGGTACATGGTTACCGAAGGTTAGATTTATTATACAACTATATGTCTTATTATACCTGTAGTTGTCTTATAATACACGATTGACGAATAGCTATCTAGGGAAATGCGGTGGGGGGACGATCATGTCGGGTGTGCCGCAAGTTCGCCGACGCTGCCAAGGTGTTCTCCTACGTGCGTGCGAAGTGGTCCCCAATTTCACCACGGCGATGGGGCAAATACCGGCCCGCGCTGGCTTAGTGTCGTGGCTCAAGGCTGCTAATGGAGGCAAGGGCGAGGTCCTGAGAAGCCGAGGATGTACTAGCGTATCGAGGCTGCCATGGCCGTCTTTGTACCGAAGGTCGCGGTGCCGCGAATCTCGCAGCTCGGTGGTGGGGTTTGGTCGCCGGACAGCTTGACCGACATAACGAGGATGCCGACAAGGTGGAGGCCCATATGGCCGGGATTTCGATCGTGAAGCCACCGCACGGGTAGGCGGGGCGCGACGGGCCTAGGTGTCGATTGACCGAAAAGACTGCCTCCGTTTATGCCCATGGACGAGCTCTAATAGGGATGGGTTAAGAGTGGTCCTTGTCTAAGCGTTTCCGTTGAAAGATGTTTCTCTCTCCGAGGGGGCGTAGCTCAGTTGGTAGAGCAAGGGACTTTTAATCCCTAGGTCGTGGGTTCGAGTCCCACCGCCCTCATAGACTTAGCAATTCGTGGCCAAGATTGGTGGGAAGATTGATCCCTTATTCCCCTCAACCGGAAGCGTTCACCCGGCGTTCGAATTGGGCGGAGCCTCTGTGAAACCAGACGAGTTGGGCCTCCAATCGTGGGGGCGGGACCTCGGGGGGTTCGCCGCCGACGTCCAGCAGCAAGAGGTGGGTCGGCGAGTGCAGCTCCCCCCGGGGTACTTTCTGGCCTATGGTGGCCAGTTCGAGAACCAGGAGCGAGCCATGAAACGGCTCGCGTTGATTGTTCCCCTGGTGCTGTTGCTCATCGTGGCATCCCTGTACGCCAGCTTCGGCAACGCCAGGCAGGCCTGCTCGTCATGCTCAACGTCCCGTTCGCCCTGGTCGGCGGAGTCGCAGCGCTCTGGGTGCGGGGACTCAACCTCAACCTGAGCGCCTCGGTCGGGTTCATCGCCCTCTTCGGGGTGGCGGTCCTCAACGGTGTGGTCCTGGTCTCGTACATCAACCGCCTGCGTGATCGGGGCCGGCCGCTGAACGACGCGGTCCGCGAAGGCTCGGACGACCGGCTCCGCGCCAACCTGCTGACCGGCCTCGTCGCCGCATTCGGATTCATCCCCATGGCGATCTCGACCAGTCCCGGCTCGGAAATCCAGCGCCCGCTCGCCACCGTGGTGATCGGCGGCCTGATCAGCTCGACGGCGCTGACCCTGATCGTGCTGCCCGTGGTGTACCAGTGGCTGGAGGAACGTTGGCCCGAGTGGGCCCAAGCGTATCATCACCGACGTCATCGGAACCGCCGGCACCGGGCATCGGAGCGGGGTTTGACGGGGGCCGCGGCAGATGAATGACCCGAGCAAGCGGGAGAGTACCCAGGAGCACGACCTCGGCGGCCATGGACATGCCCATGGGATGGTCGATCCCTCGATCACGACGAGCGAGCGAGGTCTTTGGGCGATCAAATGGAGCTTCGTGCTGCTCGGCATCACGGCTGGGATTCAGCTCGTTGTGGTCCTGCTGTCGCACAGC
>JBBRGF010000153.1:0-8229 GCA_038240975.1 Gemmatimonadales bacterium | reverse complement strand
AGACCGGGAAGCGCCGCAATCTCGGCACCTTCAGGACCCGAGCGGCGGCCGAGAAGCACGAACGGGCGGTGCAATTCTTCAAGCGGCGCGGTTAGAGCAGGGCCGGCGTCTTTCGGGCCGTCATTGCACCCGGGGCCGGCTGGTTCCGGGGCCCCGGAGCACGGCGACGGCCAGGGGGGTTACCATTAGAGAACCGGGATCGTCGGCTCCAGTCCCCGGGGCAGCTTTCCTCGCCGGCACGAAAGCAGGCATAATATGACGTCGCACATGGCACTCATCGAGCGTTCGAACCGGAAACCCCTCGATAAGGTGGAGGTGCACGTTACCATCACTGACTTGAGTGAGGGCCGGCAATCCTGGAAGGGCGATTTCACATCGCGCAGTTCCGATGGAATCCTGCCAAACGAACGGTTATCCCTCACATTCGATACCGGTCAAAAAGGGAGTGCGAGAGTGAGTGAAACGCACTTCGACAGCCGCACCCCCGAAGCCACCCTCGTTCACATTGCCGGCGCGGGGCCGCTGGCGTAGTCGGCTGCCCTCAACACCGTCGCGGGCGCCGCGGACCGCACCCAAGCAAGGCAGGTGACACGGAGTTGCCACCTGCCTCACCGGTGATCGGCGGTGCGTGTTACCGTCCTGCCAGGCTCGGCGCCTCCGCGAGCTGCTTCACCGTTCCCGCCAGCATCTGCATCTTGGACGTGTCGGCGGCGCCCCGCTTGTCGCTCTCCAGTTGTGCCTCGAGCTGCGTCAGCGCGTTCCGGCGCTCCGTAGCCGATCCCTTTTCGGCGCTAGCCAGACTCTGCCGTATCGCGGCGACCTTGTCGGGGCCGAGCGCCTTGGCGCGCTCGAGCTGATCGACGTAGGCGCGGGCCAGCGAGAGGCTGGCCGGCCAGACCAGCTTGGGCTGGCCCTGCGTGTTCAGGTAGTCGAGATGCACCGACTTGGCCGCGTCGATCTCGTTCTGCGAGATCAAGCCGCTGGGCACCAGCTCGAAGATGTCGAGTCCGCGCGAGATCTCGGAGCTTACCATGACGCCGTTGTACCAGTACACCGACCACGATCCGCCGCCGGCGAGCCTGGTCGAGTCTACCGGACCGCGATCGAAGAAGGCGATCTCTTTGGGGTGCGCGGCATCGGTCCAGTCGAACACCGAGATACCTCCCTGATACCACGACTGCACCATCACGTCTCGTCCAGGAATCGGAATGAGCGAGCCGTTGTGGGCGACGCAATTTTCCTGCGCCGTCTGCGGCGCCGGCATCTTGTAGTAGCTCTGGAACTGCATCTTCTTCCGATCGGTCAGCGTGAAGATGGCGTCCGCTCCCCACTCGTGCTTGTCGGTGGCGCGGCACTTGGGCTGACCGCCGCCACCCCATTCATCGGAGAAGAGGATCTTGGTGCCGTCGTTGTTGAACGTCGCCGAGTGCCAATAGGAGAAATTCGAGTCGGACACCGCGCCGATCCGCGTCGGGTGCTCGGGATCGTGGATGTCGAGCAGGAGGCCATACCCTTCGCAGGCGCCGCCTGCCAGGCCGATGGCCGGATACACGGTGATGTCGTGACACTGCGTCGGGCCGGTCGGACCGCCGTTGGAGCCCTCGGGCGGCTTGCCCATCATCGCCGCGACCATGCCGGGAATGGCCTCGCGCAGCGCCGCGCTGTCGGCGGCGGTCGGGGCGCCTGTTCCTTTCCGGGCCGCGACTATGCTGTCGAGCATCGGCTCGGTGAATCGGGAAGGGAGGGCCATCTCCTGTCCACGGATCGTCGCAACGAATCCGCCCGAGGCGCGGGCTTCGGCCACTTCTTTCGCGGCGGCGGCGCTGTCCTCGGGTGTCTCGCCATGCTTCGGGGGCGCCACCAGGTCGTTGAAGATCCGTGGCGAGCTCACGATTGCCGCCTTCTCGGGATGAGCCAGGGGCACCTTGATGACTTCGATGCGGAAGAGCGACGAGGTGGAGTCGGTCTCGGGCATCGCGTTCACGCAGCCGGGCAGCTCCGTTGACGACCGGACCACCGAGGAGCCCGAGATGTAGACGTAGACGTTCTCGGTATCCTTCGGATCGACCAGCACCGTGTGCGTGTGAGAGCCGCGGCAGGTCTGCACGTTGCCGACGTTTCTGGGCTTGGTGATATCGCTGATGTCGAAGATCCGGAGCCCGCGGAGCCGCTCCGTGCTGACCGTATCTTGAACCCCTTCGGTTCCGCAGTCGAGGCGGCCGGAGAGACCCTCGCCGGAAACGAAGAGAAGGTTCTTGTAGACCGACACGTCGCTCTGTGATGCGGGGCAGACATACGCGGTTTCGAGCCGGGGCGCGCTCGGCTTCGAGATGTCCCACACCTGATAACCGTTGTAGCTGCCCTGGATGGCGTAGTGACCGGTGAAGCTGAGGTCGGAGTTGGTGACGTCGACGAACTTCTCGGACGGCGGGGTCTTCGAGAGCACGCGGAGATTCCAGACCGCCTCGGCGGCGTCCATCTTACCGGCGCGAAGGCCCACACGCGGATCGGGGCTCGGCGCAGTGGTCGACATGTTGGGCTTGGGCGAAGCGCCGTCGGCGCCCGAGGTGGAGGTCGAGTGGGCGCACGCCGCCATGGTCAGGAGACCGGCGGCGAGCGACAGAGGCAGGAACTGGGCGGATGCCATTGCTCTTCCTTTGGTGGGGCTGAGGTGTGCGTGCGGACGTTGGAGTTCGAGGCGGATCACGAGGAGCTCTTCTCGGCGGGAAGCGTCGCCAGCATCCGCTCCATTCGGGCGATCTCGGTGGACTGATCGACGTTTACGTCGGAGGCGAACTTGAACACCAGCTCGTCCTGGGCCGCGCCGTACGTTCCGAACAGGCCCTTTACCATGGTGACGGCCCCACGGTGATGCTGAATCATGAACGTCAGGAA
This sequence comes from Gemmatimonadales bacterium, assembly GCA_038240975.1. Taxonomy (GTDB): domain Bacteria; phylum Gemmatimonadota; class Gemmatimonadetes; order Gemmatimonadales; family GWC2-71-9; genus CAVVWJ01. The sequence goes on along the minus strand of JBBRGF010000153.1, from coordinate 5,334 downwards.
GAGCCGGTCGAATTGCGGGCCCTTCGCCTCATCCAACTGTTTCATCTGGGCCTCGGTGAGCATTCCGGGCATCAGCATCGCGTGATCGCCGCCTGCCATGTTCATTTTCGTACCGGTGGCGCTCTCCGGCACCGGCTGCCGGCGGTCGCGGAGCCACTGCTGCATCGTCGCGATTTCGTCCTGCTGGGAGTTGATGATCCGTTCTGCCAGGATGCGCACCGAAGAGCTGGCGCCGTGCGTGGGAACCCAGCCGGCCATGACGAGGGCCTGGGCATGATGCCCGATCATGGCGGACATGAAGTGAAGGTCGGCTTCGGTATAGGGATGGCGGGCGCTGTCGGCGCTGGCTCTGGCTATGCCGGCGGAGTCGCTCTGGGAAGCCCGGGCCGGTTGTGGGCTGGTGCTGGCGGCTTCTCGCGTGGTCGTGTTGCACGCGGCCAGCAATGCGCCGGCCAGAGCGGCGGCGATCAGACGAGGGAGCGATGGTCTCATTCGTGTCGATGTCCTCCTGCCTTGAAGATATCACGGCTGGAACTCTGCTACGCCCCTGCCGTAGTACCCCGAGCCCAAACCTATGGAATTCGCGATGCCCGCACACCGCCGCCGACTCGCTGCTGCCCTCGCGCTCGCCCTGGCACTGACGCCCCGGCCCGGGGCCGGCCAGGGACGCCCCGGTGCTGTGGACACCGCTTCCTTGGACCGCCTGCTGGCCGCGGAGGACGCCCGAGGAACGGGCGCCCACGGCATGACCCCGCTTCTGCAGGCGCGGGGCGGCGCCGATACGCTCCTCCGCCGGGTGGCAGTCCGTGGCCTCGGTCGGTTCCAGCGGCCGGAGCTCGGACGGCTTTTGCTCTCGTCGCTCGACGACCCGCTGGCCTCCGTGCGCGCCGAGGCGGCCAACGCCGTCACCCAATCGCTGCGCCGCGTCAAGCGCGGCGCGGCCTCGTCCGACACCACCCAGCTCACCGTGCGCGAGGCCGCGGCAGCGCTGACGCGGAGGCTCGCACGCGAACGGGACGCGGAGGTCGCCGACGCCCTCGGGCAGTCCCTCGGCCGCCTTGCGCTGCCCGACAGCGCGGCGGCCCGCAAGGCCGAAGGGGCAATCCGGGCGAGGCTCGCCGTCGGGCAGACGCCCGGCCTGGTGCACGGCCTGTATACCCTGGCGCGGGTGCGCAAGGCGACCGGGAACCTGACCCATGCAAGCGTCACCGTATTGCGGCGGGCGGCCATCACCTCGCGGGATACGGTCGTTCGGCGGCTCGCCTTGTTGACCCTGGCGGCGGCCGGCGGTCTCGACAGCGCCACTGCCGCGCGGTCAGCCGGCGACCGCGATGATGAGGTGCGCCGGATGACGCTTCGGGGCGCCGGCACTCTGCCGGCCGGGTATCGCGCGGTTCTGGTGAGGCGGGCGATGTCCGACCGGAGCACGATCGTCCGGGTCGAAGCTATCGCGGCGGCGCGCCTGGGCGACAGCCCCCCCGACTGCGCTGCCATCCTCACGGCCACCCGCGACCTCGACCCTTACGTCGCCCTCACGGCGATTGATTCACTCGGAATCGGCTGCGCCGATCCAGGTGCGGCGGCCGCCGCAGCGCGCCGGCTGGCCACGGCGACGGACACGATGGGGCCGGCGGACCATCGTTGGCAGATGGGCGCGCATGCTCTGCTCACGCTCGCGCGCCTGGACACCGCGGCCGCGGCCGGGCTCGTCCCGCGAATGGCCGAATCGGAGCGATGGGAAATCAGGCAGTATGCAGCGCGCGCGGCGGCGCTGGTCGGTGCGCGGGCCGTGCTCCTTCGTCTCTCTGCCGACCGGGATCACAATGTGCAGGAGGCGGCCATCGCCGGACTCGCGGCCACCGCAGCGCACGAGGCCGACAGCGTCTACCTCCGCGCCCTCGCCTCCAGCGGCCATCAGGTATCGCTCGCGGCCGCGCAGGCGCTCAAGGGCTCACAAGATCCACGCGCGCTCCCCGCGCTGCTCGGCGCCTTCGATGCGCTGAGCGCCGGACGAAGCGAGAACGCGCGCGATCCCCGTATCGCCATGCTCGAGCGCATCGCCGAGGTCGGAACGGCTGCCAGCGCCCCCCGGCTGAATACCTATCTTGCCGATTACGATACCACTGTCGCCACCATGGTCGCGACGACGCTCACCGGTTGGACCGGCGCGCCCGTCGAGGCGAGGCCCGTGCCGCTGCCCCTGCATCCGGAACCGCTGGCAGCGGTGTTCCTCGACCACGCGGCGCGATTGCGGGTGACCATGGTGCCGCAGGCCGGCGGCGGCACTTTTACGTTGCGCCTCTTATCCGATGAGGCGCCGGCGACGGTCGCGAGAGTACTGCGTCTGGCTCGCGAGAAATTCTATGACGGAAAGGTCTTTCAGCGGGTGGAGCCCAATTTCGTGGTGCAGGGCGGGGGCCCCGACGCGAACGAATATGTCGGCGACGTGGCGTTCATGCGCGACGAGCTGCTCCGCCGAACCCATGCTCGTGGCACCGTGGGGATCTCGGCGCGCGGCCGTGACACGGGCGACGGCCAGTGGTTCCTCAACCTCGTGGACAATCCCCTGCTCGACCACGAGTATACGATCTTCGGTCTGATCGACAGCGGGCGCGAGGTCGCCGAGCACATTCTCGAAGGCGACCGTATTGCGCGGGTAGAGGTAGTCGAGAGACGGTGATGCACGACTATCGGGTCTGGTGGGCGCTGTTCGTGTTCTTCGCGGTCCTGAGTCTGCTCGCCATCCAGCACCGGTACAGGCGGTGGCGAACGGCCGGCCGAGCGCTGCAGAAGCTGAGCGGCTCGGAGCGAAACACCCTTGCCCGTCGGTGGCGAGTCGAACGAGGGCGTCTGGTCCTCATGGTAGCGGGCGTCGTGGCGATGACGGCACTTGTGTTCGCGGCTGTACTGGAGGCCCCACCGGCGCTGATTCTGCTGTTGCGGGTGCTGGCCGTTGCAAGTGTGGCGGGAGTTCTGCTGCTCGGTTTTCGGCGGTAGATTCAGAAGCCACCCTTCACGATTCAGACTGAACCTCCTTCCCGGAGCTCGGTCATGCGAAAGTCACGCATGCAGTCGGCCTCGATGATTCGCCGCTCCACCGTTTTCACTCTCCTGTTGATCGCCATCTCGGCAATACCGACCGTGGCACAGGTTACCGTGTCGCTTCAGACCGGTGTGCACGCCGCGCGGCTCGACCGCCCCGAGCGGATGCTGCTGCAGCCGGCGCGGGACATCGACATCGAAGGGGCGCGGGGCGAGGCCAGGACGTTCGGGCTCCGAGTCAGCGCGCCGATGTCACGGCGTTGGAGTCTCGACGGTGGCCTGGCCTGGTCGAGCAACAAGAGCTGGCAGGGAGGCTTTGGTTCCGCGCGCCCCAAGTTTGAGACGCAGACGATCTTCACCAGCGTGGCGGCACGGGCCCGCCTCACCCCGGTAGGTGCACGCTGGGGTCTGACGGCGGGCGCCGGCCCGGCGGTCATCTTCCACACCGGCAGCGGAACGTCTCTGCTGAGACGAAACACCGACGTGGGCGCGCTCCTGACCGCCGGCGGAAGCGTGCGCGTCCACCCGCGCTTGGCGCTCACGCTCGATGCGCAGGAGTATCTGTTTAGCAGCCGGTTCTCCTCGACCTACACGCCGATGAATCTGGCGGACGCCATCCAGCCGGCCGGGAGCCGCTTCAGGAAAGAGTTTGCGTTGCTGGTTGGTGTCGCGTGGCGGGCGCACTGATTCGGCACCGGCTCGGATCATCGGACGCCGAAACGGCTGAGCCCGAAGAACTCGATATCGTGCCGTGACTCGCCGCGCTGCGCCAGGTCAGCCATGATCTCGCCGACCACGCTGCAGAACTTGTAGCCATGACCTGAAAATCCAGCGGCGATGGCGACCTCGGGGTGATCGGGGTGCCGGTCCAGGATGAAGTGGCGGTCCGGGCTGTTGGTGAAGAGACAGGTCTTGAGCATCAGCGTGCGGCCCGCGCCCTCGGGAAAGTAGCGCCGGGCAAAGGCGCGGAGCAGCGCCTCGTCCTCCGGCTCCGGCTCGCGGTTCATCGCATCGGGATCGGCCACTCCTCCGCGGTGGTGATACTTCCCGAACTTGAATCCGGGCGCCAGAACACGGGGAAAGCCGTAGTATCGTCCCTCCTCCACTTCCAGGTTGAATACCGGGAACGTGTCCGGCTGAAATCGCTCCGGCCGCTCCGGCTCCAGCCACGCAAGCACCTGGCGCTCGGGAACGGCCAGCGCGGTGAGCTCCGGAACGAGCTTCGAGGCCCATGCTCCCGCGCAGATCACGAGGCTGCCCGCCTCGTATCTCCCTGCCGCGGTACGCACCCATACCCGCCCGCCGCCGGCCCCCCACTCCAGTGCGGGCTCCCGGCAACGCACCTCCGCGCCGCCGGCTTCCGCCAGGGCTACGTGCGCCGCGTTGCAGCGTTCCGGAAGGAGAAAGCCACCGTCAGGCTGGTACAGACACTGCGTCTCGGGCGGCAGCGCGTATCCAGGAAAGCGCCTGTGGAGCTCGGCGCCGTTCATCACCTCGTGGGGGAGCCCGTGCACCTGGCAGGAACGCAGCGCACCCTGAAAGATCGGGCCACCGGCGGGCCCGGCGTCGATGCTACCGGTGACGTGCAGCAACCGGTCGCGAGAGAGAGTCTCCAGCTCGCGCCACAGCTCGTACGCGCGCCGCAGGAGCGCGACGTACGTCGGATGCTCCCAATAGGCCAGCCTTATGATGCGCGTCAGGCCGTGAGATGATCCGAATTCGTGGATCAGCTCGAAGCGCTCGAGCCCGAGCACTCGGACTTTGCGGCGTGCGAGGTGGAACAGGGTGGCGCTTCCCATGCCGCCCAGGCCAAGCACGATGACGTCGTATGCGGACATGGCGCCTCCGCCGGGAAGTCTCCAAACTACCTGATCCTTCCAGCCGAAGTACGTTTCAGTCCTCGTCCACGGCACTGGTCTCGTCACACGGAGCACAGTATGAGTCGCACGGCCCTTCATACCTACCTGAACGACCACCTGGCCGGCTCGGTAGTGGCCATCGAGCTTCTCGACCATCTCGTGAAAATCCCGGTTGAGCCCGACGCGGAGCAGTTCTTCACCGAGCTTCGGCGTGAGATCGATGCCGACAAGCAGAGTCTGGAAGATCTGTTGCGGCAGGTGGGCGGAAAGCAGAGCGGGCTTCGCAAGGCGGGCGCGTGGATCACGGAAAAGGTCGCGGAAGTAAAACTGGAGATGGACGATTCGGGCGGGGGCAAGTTCCGGCTGTTCGAGGCGCTCGAAGCACTCGCCCTGGGAATTCACGGCAAGCTGTCGCTCTGGGTAGCGCTGGAGG
>JBBRGF010000152.1:0-8266 GCA_038240975.1 Gemmatimonadales bacterium | reverse complement strand
TGGTGGCGGAGGCGGGAGGAGGGGGGGGTGGGGGTGGATCGACCTATATTCCCGCTTGCTCGTCGCCCACAGCCGTCAATGGAGTGTGCGATGCAGTTCGCGAAGCTGCTGGTGACGGCAGGTACGATTGCAGGCACTTGTAGTGCTAGCATGACTGGCGTGGCCGCAGTAGCATGTGGTAACTAGTTCTTGGCTTTGAAGATCAGGCCACGAACTTCATCAACATGCCTGACTGTGGATCGCATTGCTACAAGCCCTACGTTGCCCCTACCACTGGTCCACTTCAATGGCAGAACGGTGGAGGAGGGTACTAAGATGAACACGACAGCAGTGTTAATCATGCTCGCAGGCATCTTCTTGGGCAACGTATGGAAGGGCACCATCGGTGGAGCGGCCAGTCTCGCTTTGGTGGTGCTCGGATTCTTGATGCTCGTGAAAGATGCGCGCACTCGCAACACACCGTAGCAGTGATCCGACAGCGCGTTGGTCAAGGCACTGCATGCGGCCGCTCGAACCGTCAGATCGGGCGGAACAGTTCAACGAGGTCGAGGCCGAGTGGCCGACTGGCACCCTGTGGATGCCAGACGAGACGCGCCAGATCTTTCATCTGCTCCCATTCGAGAGATCGGGCCTGGTCGAGTGGAACCACGAACACTTCGGGCTGAACCAGCGTGTCGGGCCCCTAGGAGATGTCCGAGCGCGACGAGAACACGGAGAGGGACTGGTGCGCGCTGCCGGGGCGAAGTAGACTCGCGCATGAGCGTGATCGGCAACCTCGTCGCCCGCAAGGGCATCATGTCCAAGCGGGAACAGGAGCTCCTCGTTCGGGAGCAGGAGCTCCTCGCGCGTCTGGCCACCGCACTCGATCGGTTCGGCACCGATGTGGCGGCCGACGACATGCGGCGGTTCGGCGAGGCGCGCGCGCAGCTTGCCGGACTCTTCCTCCTCGTCGTCGCCGGAGAATTCAATTCGGGCAAGTCGAGCTTCATCAACGCCCTGATCGGCGAGCGAGTCCTGCCCGAGGGCGTCACCCCGACGACCGACCGCGTCAACCTCCTCCGGCACGGCCCCGAGATCACCGAGCAGCTGCGCGAAGCCTACCTCCTCGAGCGCACCCATCCCGCCGAAGTGCTCCGTGAGCTCAACGTGGTCGATACGCCAGGCACCAACGCGATCATCCGCAAGCACGAGGAGCTGACTCGCGATTTCCTGCCGCGCTCCGATCTCGTGATCTTCGTGACCTCCGCCGACCGTCCCTTCACCGAGAGCGAGCGCACGTTTCTCGAGCAGATAAAGGAGTGGGGCAAGAAGCTCGTCTTCGTGGTCAACAAGCTCGATATCCTTCGCCCGGCCGACCGGGAGGAAGTCCTCAGCTACGTCCGCACCAACGCGGCCACCCTCCTCGGCGAAACACCGCAGACCTTCGGACTCTCGGCGCGCCAGGCGATGGAGGCACGCGACTCCAACGATGACCGCCTCTGGAAGGAGAGCGGCTTCGGCGCGATGGAGGATTACCTCCTCCATACTCTCGATCAGAAGGAACGGGTGCGCCTCAAGCTGCTCAATCCGCTCAACGTGGGGCTGCGGCTCGCCTCACGCTACAAGGAGATCGCGTTCGACAGGCTCAAGCTCCTGGCCCACGACGTCGAGGCCATCCAGAATATCGATCAGCAGCTCGCCCTCTTCCACCAGGAGATGCTGCGCGACTTCGAGCCGCGCCTCGCCCGACTCGACGTGCTACTGGGCGAGATGGAGCGGCGCGGAATGGGATTCTTCGAGCAGAACATCCGGCTGGGACGTATCCGCACCCTGATGGACAGCGAGGGTGTGAAGCGCGCCTTCGAGCGGGACGTGATCATGGATACCCCCCGGCAGGTGGAGGAAGAAGTCGGACGGGTGATCGACTGGATGGTCGAGCGGAATCTCAAAACCTGGCAGGACATCAGCGAGTACATCGATCGTCGCCAGATCTCGCGGCACCGCGAGGGGATGATCGGCGACGTTGGCTCGAGCTTCACATACAACCGGCAGGCGCTGCTGGATTCGATCGGGCGGGTCTCGCGAGAGGTCATCGCCACCTACGACCGCGAATCGGAGTCCCGGTCCATCGCCAACGAGATCCAGGGCACTTTCGCCACCACGGCTCTCGCTCAAGCCGGCGCGCTCGGCATCGGCACGCTCGTAGCCACCGTGATCACCGGAGTCGCGGCCGACGTGACGGGCCTCCTGCTGGCGGCGGCGCTGGCGATAGGGGGATTCTACGTGATCCCGCGAAAGCGGCGGCAGGCGCAGCGCGACTTTCAGGGCCGCATCGAAGCGCTGCGGAGCCGGCTGACCGAAGTCCTCACCCGGCAGGTGCATCTCGAGCTTGGGCAGTCGAGCGGGCGAATCAACGAGGCGATCGCACCGTACCGCCGCTTCGTGGAGAACCAGCAGCAACAGCTCACGGACGCGCGCGGGGAGCTGGTCGCCACGGAAGATGCGTTGCTCAGGCTCAGGGTGGAGGTCGAAAAGCGGTAGGAGCTACTCCAGCGAGAGCCCGCCATCGACGACGATGGTCTGTCCGGTGATATGCCTGGCGGATTCGGAGCAGAGGAAGGAAATGACGTGGGCCACGTCGTCGGGCTCGGCCACCCTCCCGAGGATCGAGCTCTTCTGCGCCCGCTCGATGACCTCCGACGGCAGCATCGCCATCCGCTCGGTGCGGATGAAACCCGGCGCAATGGCGTTGACGTTGACGTTGGCTGGGCCCAGCTCCACCGCGGCGGCACGGGTGAGCCCGTTGAGCGCGGCCTTGCTCGCGGCGTAGTTCGCGACCCCGAAACCCGGCCGTTCGGCCTGGTGCGCACTGACGCTCACGATCTTGCCGAAGTGCTGCGATCGGAAGATCGGCGCCACGGCGCGCATACAATTGAATGCGCCGGTGACGTTGGTGTCGAGCACCTCGCTCCACGCCTCTTCGCTCAGCCGCCACAGGGCGCCGTCGTTGGCGATCCCGGCGTTGTTGATGAGGAAGTGGACGCCGCCCAGCTTCTGGCGGGCCTCCTCGATGAAGCGCTCCACCGCCCCGCGGTCGCGCACGTCACACCGGACAGCCAGCACCCCTACACCCATCGCGGTGAGTGCCGCCTCGGTCAGCAGCGCCTGCTCGGCCACATCGCGCCCCGGCATGTTCACGAAGCAGATCGCGACATGACACCCCAGCTTGCCGAACTCCATCGCGATGGCGCGACCCAGACCGGTGGCCCCACCGGTCACGATGGCGACCTTGGCGCGCCAACCCTTCCTTACCGGCTGGGGAAGCGGCTCTTCCAGGGTGGCCCCGGTGCCCTCAGTGGTCTCGAATTCCCAGGACGGCCGGTGGCCGAACCCGAAGGATGGCAATGGCATGGACTTCGAAGGTACGGCGCGGCCGGAGCGACGGCAAGAACCCGTACACCGTTTACCGTTCCCCGGTCCTCGCTTACTTTGGCTCATGCTTTCCAGACTCGCCTGGGCCCTCATCGCCCTCGCCGGTGCCGCGGCATGGGGAGTCCTGGCGCTCCATCGCGGCGAAACCATCAACGCAGCCTGGCTCGTCCTCGCCGCCGTCGGCACCTATCTGGTCGCCTTCCGTTTTTATAGTCGCTTTCTCGCCGATCGCGTCATGGGCGTCAACGACCGGCGTGCAACCCCCGCCGAGCGGCTCACCAACGGCAGGGACTTCGTTCCGACACCCCGGTGGGTGCTGTTCGGCCACCATTTCGCGGCCATAGCGGGCGCGGGCCCCCTGGTAGGCCCGGTGCTCGCCGCTCAATTCGGCTACCTCCCCGGAACCATCTGGATCGTCTTCGGGGTGGTCGTGGCCGGAGCAGTGCAGGACTTCGTGATCCTCTTTGCCTCGATGCGGCGGGACGGCAAGTCGCTGGGACAGATGGCCAAGGAGGAGACCGGACCGTTCGCCGGGCTCCTCGCCATGGTGGCGGTCCTGGCCATCATGGTGATCCTCCTCGCCGTGCTCGCCCTCGTGGTCGTGAACGCGCTCAAGGACAGCCCGTGGGGCGTGTTCACCATCCTCTGCACCATTCCGATCGCCGTGCTGATGGGCTTCTGGATGAAGGTCTGGCGGCCTGGAAAAACCGTCGAGGCATCGCTCGGCGGAGTCGCCCTGCTCATGCTGGCGCTCGTCGCCGGTCGGCACGTGGCGGAGTCACCGTCTATCGCCCCGTACTTCACCTGGTCGGGTCTCACCATCGCCTACGCCGTAATCGCGTACGGCTTCGTCGCGAGCGTCCTGCCGGTGTGGATGCTGCTCTGTCCGCGCGACTACCTCTCGACCTTCATGAAGGTCGGGACCATCCTCCTTCTCGCTCTCGGCATCCTGCTGGTAATGCCCGCCCTGCAGATGCCGGCATTCACCCGCTTCGTCGACGGGACGGGCCCCGTCTTCGCCGGCAAGCTCTTCCCCTTCGCCTTCATCACTATCGCCTGCGGGGCCATCAGCGGCTTTCACGCCCTCGTGGCCTCGGGGACGACGCCCAAGATGCTGGTCAGGGAGAGCGACGCCCGTTTCATCGGCTACGGCGGAATGCTGATGGAGTCGTTCGTGGCCCTCATGGCGCTCTGCGCTGCCGCCCAGCTCGACCCCGGCGTGTACTTAGCGATCAACGCCCCCCACGCCCCCCTCGGCGGGAACGCACAGGCGGCGGCCGAGGTGATCCGCGGCTGGGGATTCACCGTTACGCCAGCGACGATCACCTCACTCGCGGCCGAGGTGGGAGAAACGACGCTGCTCGGCCGGTCGGGAGGAGCGCCGAGTCTGGCTGTCGGCATGGCGCAGATCCTGAGCGGCGCCTTCGGCCGTGGCCTGATGGCCCTCTGGTATCACTTCGCCATCATGTTCGAGGCGCTGTTCATCCTGACTACCGTGGACACGGGCACCCGCGTCGGCCGCTTCATGCTCCAGGAGCTGGCCGGTCACGTCTGGCGACCGCTTGGTCGCACGTCATGGTACCCGAGCACGCTGCTCGCGTCGGGGCTCGTGGTTGCCGCCTGGGGCTACTTCCTCGTCCAGGGTGTGCTCGATCCGCTCGGCGGGATCAACTCGCTTTGGCCGCTCTTCGGCATCAGCAACCAGCTCCTCGCGGCGGTGGCGCTGAGCGTAGGAACCACGATCATCATCAAGAGCGGCAAGGCGCGTTACGCCTGGGTGACGCTGGTGCCCCTTGCATGGGTTCTGGCCACGACGCTGACCGCCGGTTGGCAGAAGATCTTTGCCGCCGACCCGCGACTCGGCTTCCTGGCTCATCGGGCGTTGGTGGGAGAGCAGATCGCATCGGGGGCAATGTCGGCGGCGCGCGGGGCGAGGCTTACGTTCAACGACGGACTCGACGCCACCGTCACCGCCGCTTTCATGATCGCCACGCTGCTTGTCCTGGCCGCATCGGCACGTGAGTGGGTGCTGGTCCTCACCCGGCAGAAGCCGGCGGCGGCCAAGGAATCGCCCTTCGTGGAGACGGCCTATGCGGGTTAGCCTGCGATCGGTGCTCGATGTCGTCCGCCGCGTCGCGGGGATGCCCGACTACGACGCATATACCGAGCATTTGCGAGTCTGTCACCCCGAGCGCCCGGTGCCCACCGAGCGCGAGTTCTTCGAGTCGTATCTGCAAAGCCGCTATGGAGACGGCCCCACCCGCTGCTGCTGACGCAGCGTCTTCACCCATTCCGTAAGCCACTTTCCAGTCCGCGAGATGACCGACGAGCTGTCGTTGGCCAGAAAGTCGTAGCCGCCGCGCTGAAGAGCCGGATCGGCGTAGACCTTCCGTGCTCGCGCCTTCTGCCGCGCGTCGAGCAGCGCCTGCAGGCTCGAGGCGGTGCCCATCCAGAGCAGCCCGTCGGACGCGCGTATCGCCATTCGTGGCGGGATACCGAAGCTGTCGGGCGCCGCGTACACCCGGGACATCAGCGAGATGAGCGTGGTGTCGGTGAAATACGAGAGCAGCGTGAGGTAGCGGACCTTGAACTCCTCGTCTTTCGCGGAGAGAAACCGCCCCGACACCGAGTCGGCGGCGCCGGCGCCAAGGCGTCCGAGCACCCACGCGTCGCCGTGATCGTACTTGCGGGCCGGGATGCGCGCCAGGATGTCGGCAAGCACCACCGAGTCGCCGGCCATAGCCCGGCGACGCTCCAGGATGATCGCGTGAAGCGACGGGTCCACGTCTTCCGCCTTGAGGCCGGGGTTCTGCGGAAACGGAATGCCCTCGGCGTCCTCGAGCCGGCGCCGGAGACGTTCGGCGCTGTCGGCATACGCACGGCTCCTCAGCTCGGCCAGGCGGGTCGCGGCGATGAGGCCGCTGTTCCAATCTCCCGCCCCGCCCAACGCGGCGCTCAGGTGACGCCAGAGCGATGCCGGCCGGCGTATGCGCATGATTTTCAGGACCGAATCGGCGGCGGGTGTTCCCTCGCGGAGCCCCTCGTGGAGCTCGGAGTAGGTCGCCCGCCGCGGATCGCCGACGCGAACCTGCACCTGACCCGCGGCGGCGGTCGTGAGCGCCAGCAGCCAACCGCAGAGAACGAACGGCAATCTCATGCCCGAATTCCTCCCCGGGTGCTTCGCGATACGATGAGCCAGACGGGAACGGTGACGCCGGTGCCGACCGCCGATGCGAGAAGTGCGCCTGGTCCGCCCACCGACTCGTAGAGCAAGCCGAAGATGAGACCGGCGGGAAGGGCGGCGATGCCGACGAGCGCGTGATAAAATCCGAAGCGCCGGCCCGTCTTCACGGGCGCAAGCCCGGCTACCAGCGCCCGCTCGGCCGACTCCGTCAGTCCAGTGGCGAGACCGAGGACCAGAAAAATCGCCACCGCCGCCGCCGCTGAGTGGACGGCGGCCAGCGCAATCACAGTGGCGCAGAAGACCGCTCCCCCCGCGGCGACGGCGCCGCGCGGCCCGATGCGGTCGGACAGCCGGCCACCCGGGTACGAACTGGCACTTCGCGTCACGTGGAGCCCGGCCCAGACCAGTGGAATGATGGAGACCGGCACTCCGCGGTTCTGCAGGTAGAGCAGGAACAGCGTCTCGGGCAGGCGAAAGAACGTCAACGCTGCCAGGATGATAACCGGGCCCCAGAATGTTTTCCCAACCGCATCGGCCGCGGCCGTCTCGGGTGCGAGAGCACGCCCGCCCGCGTTCTCGCGACTTGTCCCGAGCACGACCGTGAGGACGGCAAAGGCAACGATTCCCGGCACGACACTCCAGCCGATCACATGCCGCACCTCCGCTCCTCGCGACAAGAGGTACCAGGCGGCGAGCGACCCCAGCACGGCGCCTAGATGATCGGCGGCCCGATGGAAGCCGAAAGCGCGTCCCCGCACCTGATCCGGAGTGACGGCAGCGATGAGGGCGTCTCTCGCTGGAGTGCGGAGGCCTTTGCCCACTCTGTCGACCACCCGGAACCCGATGACCTGCCAGGCCGCACCGGCCACCGCTACCAGCGGTCGCACGAGAATGGCCGTAGCGTACCCGGCCAGAATGAGCGGCTTGCGCCATCCCCTGCGGTCGGCGAGTCGTCCGCTCACGGCCTTGACGGCGGCAGACGCGAGATCGGCGGCCCCATCGAGGGCGCCCAGCGACAGAGCGCCGCCGCCCAGTGTCCCGGTGACGAACGCCGGAAGAAGCGGGTAGACCATCTCGCTGGCGAAGTCGTTGAAGAGCGAGACCAGCGACAACCCTCTGACGGCCGGCGGAATCGTTGCGGAGCGATGGCCTTCACGCATGCGGGCGCACGCTCTTTCGAACCGCTGCGACCACGCTCCGGCTCAGGGAGTCGACGGCGGCCTCGGTGCCGCCCACGGACGCGGCCACCGGCCCCACCGCCGCGAGGAGAGTACCGTCGTTGGCGTTCGTGATCTCCGCCTGAAATGAGATGCTGCCGCCCATCCGGAAAAACGATCCGGAGATCAGGGTCCCGGCGGCTGTCTCCTCGGCCAGCCGGTGCAGGCGCGCGGGGTCATCGAGCGAATCCATCTGGAGTCCAGTCGTGATGCGAGATGGTATGACCGTGGCCGAGGTGACGACCTCGATCCCCGAGTCTCCGGCCAGCGACGCGGTCAGACGGTCGGTCGCGAGGTTGGCGAGGTAGGCCAGCGTTGAATCGCCCGTCTCGTTGCTGAGTCGGGCGACAACGACACGCCGCGGGTCGAGCGACGTGCGTCCCGTTCCATAGAGTGCAAGCGCCGTGATCGCCCCTGCGGCCACTGCCGTCACTGCCCACCTCTTCCGCCGGCC
>JBBRGF010000151.1:0-8318 GCA_038240975.1 Gemmatimonadales bacterium | reverse complement strand
CCGCTCACCTTCTACAACATTGCGGCGCTTCCAGGGTACCGCAACCTGAGGAAGGAGCGGTGCGGCGCTGCTTCATCTGGGGAGGAGAAACGACGGTGACGTTGGGAGACTCGACCGCCGGCCTCGGCGGCAGGTGCCAGGAGCTGGCGCTCGCCGCCGCGCGGGCGCTCGACGGTGCGGGGCCGGCCGTGATGCTGCTCGCCGCCGGCACCGACGGCCGCGACGGACCCACCGATGCCGCCGGGGCCATCGTGGACGGCTCCACGTGGCGGGTGGTCGTCGCCGCGGGTCGCGACCCCGCCCGCGATCTCGCCGCGCACGATGCCTACCGCGCGCTGGATGCGGCGCGCGCTCTGCTCCGCCCGGGGCTCACCGGAACGAACGTGATGGACGTGGTGGTTGGGATTTGCTGAACGGCAGAAAACGGAGAAGGGAGATGGTATGAAGCCTGCCCCGTTCCCCGTTCTCCGCTGTCACGGATGCAGCGGTAGTTTGGGCCGATAGTCGGCGCCCACGATCACCGTGACATCCACCCGCCGCAGCGTGTCGGGTTCGACGCGAAGCCTCCCCGCGCCGAGCGCCGCAATGACGTCCTTTCCCCGCCCCGGGTCTCCTCGGCGCACCAACACCCGAGTCGAGTCGGATACCGTGTCGGCGTTGCCGAAGAACACGACGTCGATGCCCCGCGCCCGCAGCGCCCGCGTCGCCACGCGAGCCAGCCCCTGACGCCGGGTGCCGTTCAGCACCTCCACCGCGATGCGGCGGGCTGGCGAGGGCAGCGCGTAGGCGTGTCCCTGTACGCGCTCGCGCGGCGCCGGCCGGAGCCACCACGCGCCGGCGCCTGCCAGAGTCACCACCGCCGCTCCTAGCGCGATGCGGAGCGCGAGGCGACCAGGCTGTTCCAGAATCGGACCGTGGGTTCCGACAGCGTCCATCCCGACTGCACAAGGCGCGAGACACGTTCACGGGCGACCTCGCGAAGCACGGTGCCCGGATCGGCCGGAAAGCTGCGTGCCAGCGCCGCCCGGCGCTCCCGATCGCGGCGCCGCCCCGGCTCGAGATAGTCGGCGCAGTAGAGGCTCCTCCCCACCATGTCCCATTCGGCGAGTCCCACCGAGTGATACCGGACCGCGTCGAGCAGGCCGCGGTCGACCTCGCCTTCCGTTTTGGCCCGCGCCGCGGCAGCCGGGCCGTGTCGCAACTCGGCCGGACCCGGAGTGCTCGACGCCCAACGCTCGAGCTCAGCCGTGGGGGCGTCGCGGAGTGCATCGTGCAGCCAGACGGCGCGCAGCCAACGGTGCCGCTCGTTGGGAGGGACGAGCATCTCCTCGGCCCATGACGAGACCAGCTCGGCCACCCGCTCGATGTGGGCCCGCCGATCCGGCGTGACGATGGCCCATGCCGGGAGCGCGGGACGCAGGCCCGCAGTGGGCGACGGCGTTTCGCGCATCAACCCAGCCCTTCTCCGAGAACGATGTTGTCGATGAGTCTCGTGCGGCCGAGCCGGGCCGCGATCGCCACGATGGTATCGGGTTCCGCCGTCGTCACCGGCGCCAGCGTGGACGGCTCCACGATCGCGATGTACTCCACGCGGAATCCCGGAGACATCGCGAGCCGGCGTCGAATGGTTGAGTCCAGCGCCTCGGCGCTCGACTGCCCATCCCGCCACGCCTCGTGCACCGCGCGCAATGCGGCGCTCAATCCGATCGCCTGGCGCCGCTCCTCAGGATCGAGGTAGGCATTGCGGCTGCTCAGCGCCAGCCCATCGGGTTCCCGCACCGTCGGCGCGACCACGATCTCCACCGGCCAGTCGAGATCGCGGACCATCTGCCCGATCAGTACTGCTTGTTGCACATCCTTTCTTCCGAAACACGCGACGTCGGGCTCGACGAGGTGAAGCAGCTTCGCCACCACGGTGAGGACCCCGGCGAAGTGACCCGGGCGCGCCGCGCCCTCCCACCTGTCGGCCGTCGGCCCCGGCACGACCCGGGTCTCGGCTCCGGGCGGGTACATCGCCTTGACCGCCGGAACGAACAGCACATCCACGCCTCGATCCGACGCGAGGGTCCGATCGCGGCCGAGGTCGCGCGGATACTTCGCGAAGTCTTCGTTGGGTCCGAACTGGAGAGGGTTGACGAAGATGCTCATGACCACGACGTCGGCGCGGCGGCGCGCCACGTCCACCAGCCTGAGGTGCCCCTCATGCAGATATCCCATGGTCGGCACCAGGCCGATGCTCCGGCCGCCGTCGCGCTGGTCGCGGAGCCAGCGGCGCAGATCGGGAATCGCTTCGAGATCGACCATCCGACGGCTAGAAGCTATGCTCGGCGCCAGGGTATCGGCCGTCGCGCACCTCCGCAGCGTACTCCCGCACCGCCGACCGCACCGCATCGCCGAGCTCGGCAAAGCGCTTCAGGAATTTCGGATTGAACTGGTCGTTGAGGCCGAGCATGTCGTGGAGCACGAGCACCTGGCCGTCGCACCCGGCTCCTGCGCCGATTCCTATGGTCGGAATGGTCAGGCCGGCGGAGATGCGCGCGGCAAGCTCGGCCGGCAGCAGCTCGAGCACTATGGCGCAGGCACCGGCCTCCTCCAGCGCTTTCGCGTCGGCAGTCAGGCGCTCGGCGGCCAAAGCGTCGCGCCCCTGAACCCGATACCCGCCGAGCGTGTTCACCGACTGAGGCGTGAGACCCAGGTGCCCCATCACCGGAATGCCGCGATCGACAAGGGCGCGCACCGTTTCGGCCATCGGGCGCCCTCCCTCCAGCTTCACCCCGTGAGCGCCGCTCTCGCGCAGCACTCTCCCGGCATTTCGGATCGCGTCGGGAACCGAGATCTGGTAGGTGAGGAACGGAAGGTCGACGAAGATCAGCGCGCGCTTCGAGCCGCGCTTCACCGACGCGGCGTGGTAGATCATCTGGTCGAGGGTGGCGCTGAGCGTGGTCTCGTGCCCCGCCAGCACCTGGTTGACCGAATCGCCCACGAGCAGCACGTCGACGTCGGACTCTTCCAGCAGCCGGGCGAAGGCGGCGTCGTAACAAGTCAGCACCACGATCCGGCGGCCCCCGGCCTTCATCGCGGGGAGGTCCAGAACCGTCAGAGGACGCGGATCAGCGGTCATCGGCATTCATGCGTTGCAGCTCCGCCAGCTCACGTAGCCAGAAGTCGCGGTTGGCCAGCTCGGGATGGGGAATGATAAGGTCGGGGTCGGAGACGCGCTGATCGCCGTAGCGGACGATGTCGAGGTCGAGCGTACGGGCCGACCAGCGCCCGGCGCGAACGCGCCCTGCCTCGCGCTCGATCGCATGGAGCGCTTCGAGCAGCGGTCGGGGCTGCAGCTCGGTCTCGATAGCCACCATCTGGTTGAGATAGGGCGGCTGCGTCATCCCGCCGAGCGGCGCGGTCTCCTCCACTGAGGTCGCGCCCATCAGCACGGTTCCCGGGAGCCGGGCCAGCGCGGCGCGCGCGTTTCGCAGATGCGCGGCGCGATCGCCCAGATTGCTGCCGAGCGCGATATAGGCGCGCTCGCGTCGGACGGGGCCCAACTCAGGTCTCGACGGCGAAGTGGCGCGCGATGCGGTGCAGGTCGGCGGCGACATCGCCGAGCTCCTGAATGGCGCGCTCCAGGTCGGACTGGCCCGAAGCGGCTTCGGCGGCCCGCAGTGCAAGGGCGTCGGTGTCGGCGCGCGTACGCGTCGAGCCGGCGGCCACGCGCTCGATCTGGCCGGTCAGCCCGCCCACCGCGTCGAGCTGCTCCGCGGCCGTCGTCGCGATCGCCTGGGCGTACCTTCCCGCCTCTCCGGTGGTCCCCACGATCGCATCGAGCGCCCGCGCCGCATCGGCGCTCAGCTCCTCGACTCCGGCCACCGCGTCCCTTCCCCGATCCATCGTCAGCGACACGGTCGACACCTGCCCCCCGATCTCTTCGAGAAGCGCGCGCGCTTCGCCCGCGGCGTGGAGGCTCTGCGCGGCCAGGTCACGCACCTCATCGGCCACGACCGCAAACCCCCGCCCCTCGGCGCCGGCGCGGGCGGCCTCGATGGCGGCATTGAGCGCAATGAGATTGGTCAGATCGGCGATCTCTCTGATGGTCCCGATGAACCCGGTGATGCGCGCGGTGAGCGCACCGAGCGCCGCGACCTGTCCGGCGCTGGCGGAGACGAAACCCTTGAGTCCCACGAGGCGGTCGATCGCCTGGCCGATCACCACGCGATTCTTGCCCGCGACTTCGGCCGCTGTCCCGCTCGCGAGGGCGGCCTGCGCCCCCTGCGAGGCCATGGCGCGGCTGGCGGCGGACAGGACGTCGGTGGCGCGGAGGCCGCCGGTGACGAAGCTCTCCAGCTCGGCGGCCCCCTGGCGCATGCCCTCGGAGGCATCGGCCAGGGCGAGCGCCGAAGCGCGAAGCGATTCAGTCACCTTGGCCAGGGCCGTCACCTGGAGGCCGATCTGGTCGACCGTGTGGAGCAGCGGCCGGCGCAATTCGGCGATGTGAATCGCCGTGGCCATCTGGTTCGCGAGCGTGGTGAGCGCGAGCAGGTCCTTGGCGCCGTAGGCGTGCCGCTTGGGGTGCTCGACTTCCACCGTGCCAAGCACGTCGCCGCCGAATCGGATCGGATGGATGACCAGGCTCCCCACATCCGGCATCGGCGATTTGACCCGCACGTCCCGGCGCACGTCCTTCACGACCACCGTTGCCCCACGCTCGAGCGCCTCGGCGCGAAAGGGCGCAGCGCCGGCCGGCGGATCGCCGCCACCGGTTCGGGCCAGCGTGCCCCGGTAGACGAGCGCCGGGCCGGCGGGAGTCACGCGATAGATGCGGAAATCGGCCCAATCGAGAAGGCGGTACGCCAGCCGCTCGATCTGGCCGAACGACCCCTGCAGCGTGGCGTTGCTCGCGATCGACCCCTCCATGAGGTGGACCTTGTTGAGGTCCTCCACGCCGATCGCCTCCTCGAGAATTCGCTGGGCAAGCACGCCGAGTACGCCGAGCGCGAGGCTCACCGCGATCCAGCCGACCGGAGACAGCACCCGGATGGCGGCGACGATGATGACCGTGGCGATGAGCGTGAGCAGGTAGGAGATGATCTCCCACCGGAGGATCAGGATCTTCTCCACGTACTCCAGTTTGTCTCGCACGAGCAGGGTAAAGTAGAAAAGCGCGCGGCCGATGAAGAAATACAGGCATACAAGAATCGCCGCGGCCGGAAGGAAGTCGAGCGACAGCTCGGCGCGGCCGGTCATCGCGAGCACCGCCGCGTACGGTCCGTACGCGGCGACGAAGGCGAGCACCTCGCGCCCCGCGTTCACGAGCCCTGCCCTCGGAAGCTTGCGCAGCCAGACCACGTCGGAGACGAAGACTCCGGACCAGAGCGCGATGACCACTGGCGCGGGCCCGATGCAGACGGCGCCGACCAGCGCTGGAATGCCGGATTGCGTCAGAAAGGAATACTTGCTCAGCCGGACCGGAGCCGAGCGGAGCGCAATGACCGCGCCGGCGAGCACCACCGTGGTGATCGGCTGCACGAGCCAGCGCGGGTCGGTCGCCAAAGCCCCGACGCCGAGGACCAGGCCGCCGGCCCAGAGCGCGAGCGCGTACCGGTCGATCAGTCGCCGCAGCTCGATGCTCATCGGCCGGCTCCGCGATCGAGTGCCTCGCGCAGCGATGCGAGAAACCGCCGTGCTCCTTCGACCCCGTCGCGCCCCAGGATGTCGACGAGCGCGCTGCCCACCACGACCCCGTCCGCCAGGCGCGCGACGTCGGCCGCTTGAGCGGGAGTGCTGATTCCAAAGCCCACCGCGATGGGCAGGCTCGTGGCCTGGCGGAGCCTGGCGATCGATTCTCCGAGTCCCCCGGCGAGCGACGCGGTTATCCCGGTGACGCCGAGCCGGGCGACGAGATAGACGAATCCCTGCGCGCCAGCCACCGACGCGGCCAGCCGATCGGACCGGGTGGTCGGGGCCACGAGACGGATGAGGTCGATGGGGCTCGCCTGCACCGCGGATTCGACGGCCGGGTCGCTGCCTGCCGGCAGGTCGGTGAGCAGCAGGCCGCCGACCTCCAGCACGTCGGCCTCGCGCAGGAACCGGTCGACGCCGTACCGGAGAATCGGATTGACGTAGCTGAAGACTACGACCGGCCGCGTGAGTCGAGCGCGTTCGATGAGCTTGAGGGTTCCTGCGAGGGTCATTCCCGCCTGGAGCGCTTCGAAGGTCGAGCGCTGGATGGTAGGGCCGTCGGCGAGCGGGTCGCTGAACGGCACGCCTACCTCGATGATGTCGGCGAACTCGTCGGCGGCGCGGAGGGCGTCGAGACTGGCTTGCGGAGAGGGGTAGCCCGCGGTCAGGTAGGGGATCAGGGCCGTGCGCCGGCCCGCATCGAGCCCTCCCCACACGGCGGCCAGCCGTGATTCAGACAAAATAGTCGCCAACCGTCAGACCGTAGCGGGAGGGAGTGGTGACCTTGACGATGGATCTGCGGAAGCCGCCCGACTCGTCCTTTTCGGTGAGGCTCACCAGCGTGCCTGGCGGCGGCACCGTGCCGCCGTTCACGTCCACCGCGATCCTGACGAGCGGCCGGTTGAGCTGCTGGCCCTCGGGGTCGGGAGCCGAGACGATGCCGATCTCCAATGTATCGAGAATGACGCACGTGCCCACCGGATAGATCCCGATCAGGTTCACCAAGGCCTTCACGAGCAGCGGGTCGTATCCGCGCTTGGGATTCTCCAGCATCTCGCGGAGTACCTGGTCGGGCTCGATCGGGACGGTCTGGTAGGTGCGCCGCGTGGTCGCGGCGTCGAAGCCGTCGGCGACGGAGACGATGCGGGAAAAGATGTGAAGCTTTCGCGGCCGGATGGATTTCGGGTACCCCGTCAGGTCGGTCTTCATGTGATGCTCGTGCGCCACCAGGATCGTACGGAAGGGCATCTCGTCCTGGGACTTGAGATGGAAGAGCGTGAGGGCCCCGAGCCACGGGTGTCCCTGCATGACCCGCCATTCCCGGTCGTCGAGGCCGGTGGCCTTGTGGAGGATCGGCAGCGGCACCCTCGCCTTGCCGACGTCGTGCAGCAGCGCGGTCATGCCCAGATCGTACAGCTGAAGCCGTGAGAGCCCGAGCTTTTTGCCGAGGGCGACCGAGAAGATGCACACGTTGACGGAGTGGGTGAACGTGTATTCGTCGTAGTCTCGGATCGTGGTGAGGCCGACCAGCGAGGTTTCGTTGGTGAGCACCTGGTCGACGATGAGCTGGACCGCGCGCTTGACCCTCTTCACACTTCCCGTGCGACCGAGTCGGACTCCGGTGATGACATCCTTGGTGACCGCGACGCCCTGCGAATACACCCGCTTGGCCGCCTGACGCTGCTCCTCGGAGCCGGCCTCGTGATCGTGGTGCGTGACGCGGTCGATGCCGATCCCCTCAACGCGTCCCTGCTGTAACCGCTCCTCGAGATCGTCGAAGCGATTCTCCGCTTCGGCACGCTCCGAGAGACTCAGGAGCACGCTCAGAAATATCTGCCACTCCCGGCGGGACACCGACGGAAGGATGCGGAGGCCGCCGATCTCGAACGCGCGGAGCATAGTGAGGATGTGGCTGAACGAGGCGTAGTTATCGAGCTCGAGCCGGAGGCGGACGGCATTCACGAAGATGAAATCGCCGGCCAGACGGAGCTCGAGGTCGGATTCGACAGCCAGGAGCGACTTGGCCGCGGCGTCGAGCTCGTCGAGCGCCTTCTGCACCGTGGCGTTCTCCACCGGATAGAGCTTGAGGCTCCGGAGCGCGGTGTACAGCGCGAGCAGGAGACCGCGCCCGCCCTGGCGGAGCTGCCCCTCGGAGGCGCGTGCGCCCACATCGGCATGGCTCACGGCGCCGCGCCCTTGAGCGCGCGGCTCACCGCGCTCCGGACCACGAGGTCCTTGTCGTCGGCGGCGCGCTGGAGCACGTCGCGCGCCTCCGCCGTGCGGACCCTCCCGAGCGCGATCGCGGCGCAGGCGCGCGTCTCCGAGGGCTCCTTCATTCGCAGCAGCCCGCGCGGAAGAAGGATCGCGCTCATCGGCTTGAGCGCCGCCGCCCCGGCGATGGCGCCGTATGCCTCGAAGAACGCCATCTTCTCGGTCAGGTTGCTCTCACGCAGCGGCTTGCCCTTGAGCGCCTTCTCCACGCGGGGTAGCGCGGGGCGGTACGCGCGCCCGCCAAGTGCGCGCGCGGCGGCAACGCGCACGTCGCGCTCCGTGTCCTCGACGCACTTCTCCAGCATCTGCAGCGCTCCAGGAGAGCCGATGTCGGAAAGCGCGAGCACCGCCGCGAGCCGCATCGCCGGGTC
>JBBRGF010000150.1:0-8383 GCA_038240975.1 Gemmatimonadales bacterium | reverse complement strand
GGTGGCCGAGGTGTCCGCCGACCGTGGGCGGATCCGGGTGCACCGGGTCACCTGCACCATCGACTGCGGCATCGCGGTGAATCCCCTGATGATCGCGGCGCAGATGGAATCTGGAATCGCCTTCGGGCTCGGCGCGGTACTGCACAGCGCGCTGCACCTGAAAGAGGGCCGGGTGCAGGAATCCAACTTCCACGACTACCAGGTGCTCCGCCTCGGCGAGATGCCGGCGGTCGAGGTGCACATCCTGCCCAGCCAGGAGAAGTCCGGCGGGGTCGGTGAGCCGGGCGTGCCGCCGATCGCTCCGGCGGTGGCAAACGCGGTCTTCGCGCTTACCGGCCAGCGGCTCCGGGAGTTGCCGCTCCGCCTGGCGTCGGCCTGAGGCGGCCGACCGTGACGCGCAAAACCTTTTGGCTCATAGCGCCGGCCGCCGTGCTGGCCGGGTGCGGTCCGCGCCCGACACCGGAACAGCGGGCTGGCGCAGTGACTGCGTTCGCCACCGTGCAGCAGGTGTTCCAGCATCCGCGCTGCCGCAACTGCCACATTCCCGGCGATGCGCCGCTCCAGTACGATGCCGGCCTGGCGCACGCGATGGGCGTCGCGCGCGGGCCCGACGGGCATGGCGCAAAGGGACTTCCCTGCACCACCTGCCACGGCACCACCAACCTGCCGGCAAGCTACGGCACGCACGCGCCGCCGGGCGCGCCGCACTGGGCGCTCCCGAAACCGGACCAGAAGATGGCTTGGATCGGGCTTGCGCCGAGCGCCGTGTGCGCGATGCTCAAGGACAAGAGCAGCAACGGCGGGCGGAGCTTCGCCAAGCTGATCGAGCACGTGAGCTCGGACTCGCTGGTGCTGTGGGGCTGGCAGCCCGGCGGCAATCGGGAGCCGGTGTCGGTGCCGCACGACCAGTTCGTCGCCAAGTTCAAGCAGTGGGCGGCGGCCGGAGGCCCATGTCCGACGGACCAAGCGGCATCCGTCGCCGGAACGCGATAGCCGCCTGCAGGAGGCTCTTGAGATCCTCTTGAAGCCAGAGTCGTATGATGCCAGCGCTTGGCAGTCTCGCTTTCCATGGCACAATCGAGGCTCATATGTCTCAATCGGCAACCTACCCGACGACTCGGTGCGCGCCCGGCCGCTGTCTTTCGATCATGCTGACCGTCGCGCTGACCGTCGCCGGATGCGGCCGGGAGCAGGACCCGGTTGGACCGACCGCCGATGCTCATCCGGCGCTGGCCGTGGTCGGAGCCTACCAGTTGATCAACCTCGGCACGCTCGGTGGGGGCAGCAGCGTCGCGTACGGCATCAACAACAAGGGTCAGGTGGTGGGGTACACGCAGAACTCGGCCCGTCAGCACGCCTTCCTCTGGTCCGACGGCACGATGCGCGACCTCGGCACCCTCGGCGGGCTCAACAGTCAGGCCAACGCGGTCAACGCCGCCGGGGTCGTAGTCGGCTGGAGCGAGACGAAAACGGGCGATCGGCATGCATTCAGATGGAAGAACGGCGTCATGACCGACCTCGGAACGACGGGCGGTACCAACAGCCAGGCGCTGGACATCAACACCGACGGGCAGATCGTCGGGTTCAGCGAGACGGCGAAGGTTTGGCCCTATACCAACCAAGCGTTCATCTGGCAGAACGGGACACTGCGGAAGCTGCTGCCGGAGGTGACCGGCTATAACATCGCCGAGGGGATCAACGACCGGGGCCAGGTGATCGGCGAGCTGGATGACGCCGGGGGGGCTCACGGCTTCGTCTGGAACAACGGCAACGTCACTTTCCTCGGAGACGGGTTTCCGTTCGCAATCAACCGGGGCGGGCAGATAGCCGGCTACTATTTTACCACCCCCCCGGACCCTACTCAGGAACCGTACGAGCACGCGATCTTGTGGCGAAATGGCGTCATTACTACGCTCGGCACGCTGGGCGGCCTCGAGGCCACCGCGTACGGCATCAACACCGCGGGACAGGTCGTGGGTGTAAGCAACCCGCCAAACGGCAAAAACCATGGGTTCGTCTATAAAGGCGGGACCATGACCGATCTCGGCACACTGGGCGGCAGCAACAGCATCGCCTACGACATCAACGCCGCGGGGTGGATAGTGGGTGCGAGTGAGACGAAAGCGGGGAAGTTCCGGGCGACGCTGTGGAAGCTCAAGTAGGGCTGCCGAGATCTGCTTCAGCTGCTATTTGCGTTTCTTTGAATCTTTGCGGTTGAGGGCGACGGCGGCACGGACGAGCGCCTTCAGCGCTGTCGTCACTCTCGTTTCCGGCCCGCGCACCGTGAGAATCGATCCGGCTCTCGCACCCGACCAATCGACGGCGAAAACCCATACCGCGTGAGACCCGATAGGTTCCCCGGCGTCGTCACCGCTGGCCGGCGCGTTCACAAGATTCATTGTCGCTGCCCTGCCTGCGCCCGCGCCTGGGCCACCAGATCGTCGGCGCGCTTGTTGGCCTCGCTCACGATTCCCGCGGCCTTCTGGTCGGTCTGGCTGCGGAGCGCGTCTGCCGCGGGCTTGGCGGCGAGCCTGGCGAGGGGGCTGGAGGCCCGGGCGAGCAGCGAGTCGGCCTGCTGGTAACCCTCCTTCTTCACGGCGTCGGCGGCCGTCTGGCCTTGCCGGCGGATTTCAGCCCCCTTCTGCTCCGCCTCCTGCACCAGCCGCAGCGCCGCGGAGTCCACCCTCTGAGTGACCGCCTGCTTCACCGCCTGCTCGGCGCCTTGCTTCACCGATGAGGCGACGCTGCTCACGTCGGCCGAGACTGATGGATTGGTGACCGTGCCGCCCACCTTGAGACCGAGGGCGATCTCGGGCGCCGCATTGAGGTCGACGCCGGCGGCGCCCGCCTTCGAGACCAGGCCGGCGATGGCGCTGTTGGCCGCTCCGCCCATGAGAGAGCGCGGTACGCGAAGGCCGAGGTTGTACTGGAGCGACTGGTCGAGCCCGTTGGACCCGCTCACGTTCATCGTGGTCTCTCCGAGCTTCACGTCGAACGGCTGTACGAAGAGCCGGCCCCCCTTGATCTGAAACGCCGCGCGAAGAGCCCGGAGGGTGGGATTGTCGAGGAACTGGAGCTTGGTCACGTCTACCGCCTTCTCCAGCGCCGGAAAATTCTTGAGCACCATCTGCGAAGTCTGAAGCGTGCCCTTGCCGCTCAAGCTGGGGAAAAGCGGCATCATGTTCTTGCCCAGCCCCCCGTTCACCTGAACGTCGGTCGTGACCTTACCGACGGCATACTTGGCGACGGGAGCCAGCTTCTGCACCGTGACGAAGGCCTCGAAGGCCGACGGAATGTCGATCTGCGTCATCTTGAGCCCGACGTCGAACGTGGGCTTGGCCGGGTTGGTGGTCTCGTAGAAGCCGGTCACCCCGATCTGTCCGCCCAGGGTGTTCATCCGAAAATCCTCCAGCGTGACGCGCTGGTCCTTGATGCGGAGTCGGCCGCGCGCGTCGCTCATCTTGAGCTTGCCGTACGTCAGCTCGGCCACGGTCGCGTCAAGTCCGACGTCGATCTTGGGCGGGACCGGGATGATCTGGAGCTCGCTATTGCCCGATTGCCATTCGTCGAGGTTGAAGTGGTTGCTCCGCACCGTGGCGGTTCCCTGGAGGGTGTCGTCACGGAGCATGAAGCCGAGGAGGTTGTCGATGGTGCCCGACGCCTTGATGTCGCTGCTGCCGACGGAGCCGGTAAAGGAGCGCAGCTCAGCCCTCTGCGGAGCAAGCCTCAGTGAGGCCTGCTGAATGGCGAGGGGATGCGGCAGACTCTTGCCCTTGACCGTGAGGCTGGCCACGTCCACAGTCCCGCTCGCCGCGACGCGGTCGTATTGCTGCTTGTCGATGAACGACATTCTGGTGCGCACCGCCGCGTCGGCCGCGATGGTGCCGGCGAGCTGGTCGATCCCGTCGAGCTTCACGGTGCGGCGGACGTCGGCGAGGTCGACCTTGCCGGCCACGCGGGCGTCGACGTCCGGATCGGACAAGGGGGTCTTGAGCACGAGGGTGGCATCGATGGGGTTGCGGCCCACGAGCAGGTGGAACTTGCGCAGGTTGACGACGGTATTGTCGGCGCGGCCGCCGGGGTTGGTGATCGAAAGGTCCATGGCGATGTCCCGCGCGGGCAGCGGGAGATCGGGATACTGGAAGGCGGCGTTGACGACCTTGGCGTTGAGCGCGAGTGAGGGAAAGACGCTGTCGCCATACTCGCCTTTGACATTGCCGTTGACGGCGATCGTGCCCGACGTCTTGACCTTCCCGAAATCGTGGGCGTAGACGGCCGGCACCAGCGAGAGAATGCTGAGGAAGCTCGTGCTGGGCGCACTGAACGCCAGATCGAGGCCCATGTTCTTGCCCGCGGTGTTGGCCGAGCCCGAGACACCGAGCTTGAGATCGTTGAGGCGGAGCTCGGTCGCCTTGAGGGTGTAGGACTTCTTCGCCAGGTCGGCCTGCACGTCGGCCGTGAGGCCGAGCTTCACCCGGTTGAGATACGGGATGCCGGCGAACGTGACGCTCACCGTGTCGGCGTCGGCCCGGGTCCGGATGGCGACCAGACTCTGGCTGAAGTCGCCCGACAACGACTGATCGAAGCCGCTCAGCGAGGCCTTGAGCTTTGCGTGCGCGTCGTCGTAGGCGACCGAGGCGTTGCTGATCTCGAAGCGGCGGAGACTGATCGCGAGCGGTTTCGAGGCCTTCTGGGGCTGCTGCTCCGGGGTCTTCTTGGTGATGTCCCAGTTGGCCGCGCCGTCGGCCAGCGCGATCAGCCTGAGGCGAGGCTGGTCGAGCTCGACGGCGCGCACGACGATCGGCCGGCCGGCGGTGAAATTGCCGAGCACGCTGGCCAGGTCCAGCACCACGCGCAGGTGGCGGACTGCGGCGAGGGTGTCGCCCTGAAACTTGCCCACACCGACCGTGGTGAGGTCGTCGAGCGTGAGGGTGAGATTGGGGAAGTCGTGAAAGAACGAGAGTCCCAGGCTCCCCCAGCCGACCCGCGCATTCAGGCTCTTGTTCGCTTCGACCTTCACGCGCTGGGCGATCCGGTCGCGGAAGAGCAGCGGCACGAGGAGGAGCAGGACAAGCAGGAGCGCGAACACCGCTCCGACGATGGCCAGTGTGCGGGTTGGTCGTTTCATGGGGTGAAAGGTAGCCTCGGGTGGACCTGTGCATAGTGGATTGTGGATCGTCGATCCCGATGCGCGCCCGGTGGAGCGTTGGCCCGGGAAATCAGCGTCCGGAGGTGCTTCAGGAGTCGATCTCCTGGATGCCGACCGAGTCCGCGCCCGGTGCCATATTCGACCTGCCCGCGTTTTTCGGCGAGGTGCTGGATTGACGGTGAGGGGACGACAAAGGCCGGCAGCGTTTGCTGCCGGCCTTTGCTGCGTTGCGCCTGCGATATCGATTCGCGTCAGGCGGCGGTTACTGCTTCTTCGTCCCTTCCATCCGGAGCCGGCGCACCGAGTCGGCCCCGCCCTTCGGGTAGTGCGCGACGGTGGTGCCCACCAGCTTGCCGTCTTGCAGACGCATGACGCTGTTCGTGGTGACCTGGACGCCCTTCCGGAGCACGCTCTCGTACGGCCCCGCTTCCGTGATGATGCTGTCGCCCGAGGCGCGGACATGCACGGGCACGGGCTTCCGTTTCGGGAAGTTGAACACCCAGCCCGAGCTGTCGGCGCCGGCGACCAGCTCGAACGTAATGAGGGTGGTATCGGCGTCTTCGGGCATGGTACGAATTGTCCACTTCCCGGCGACATCGGCGAGCGAGATCGATGCGGCGGCCGGCGCCGGTGCCGGTGCCGACATCGCGGTCGTGTCGGCGGGCTGCTCCTTGGGCTTGTCACATCCGACGAGCAGTGCAACGCAGCAACAGAGTCCAAGGCGACGCATGGGCTTCTCCAGGGTTGTGAATGTGAGACTTCTCACGGGGCGCACGTTCCGGTGCGAACGTACCCCCTGTTCCGGGTTCCGGCAAATGCATCTGGCCGCGAAGGCCATCGACCCATGGCGCTCACCCGAA
Organism: Gemmatimonadales bacterium; assembly: GCA_038240975.1. GTDB lineage: Bacteria > Gemmatimonadota > Gemmatimonadetes > Gemmatimonadales > GWC2-71-9 > CAVVWJ01. The sequence goes on along the minus strand of JBBRGF010000150.1, from coordinate 2,374 downwards.
CAAGAGCCGCACCGTCCACACCGCGATGATCATGGCCGCGCCGTCGGCGATGAGCCCTACGGGCACCGCGTGCCGGGTCTTTCTGATGTTTACCGCTCCGAAGTAGTTGGTCGTATCATGGGGTGAAAGGTGTCTCGGTGGGACCGAACGTGGCGGCGGCCGGCTATGATGAGAAACAATGCTGCAGAGATCATGAATCGCGCCGGCTGTAGCGCGCTACCATCCTGAATGCATCAGGTTGGGTGTCCGAGGCGCATCTGGTGCACTTGTGACGCAGATCGCGTCTCGTCGCTCGGCCGCATCGTTAGGTTGGAATCGCCTGCAGGTTAGGTTCTCTGTGGTCGGCCGGATGTCATGGCGACGCCACGACACTACTCACCAGAACGGACGCGTCGACTGTGATACTCCGGAGAGCCCGGATCGCCGACCAGCTCCGCCAGCGCGTATACGGCGGAATTCATCTGGGGACGCTCAGTCCAGGGCAGCGGCTCGGAACCGTCCGGCAACTCGCCCTGGAGTTCGGGGCCGATCAGAGAGTGGTGATCGCCGCCTGCCGCGAGCTCGAGGCCGAAGGGCTGGTGGAGATAAGGCCTCGAGCGGGCATCTTCGTCCCCGCCACCGAAACGGCACAGACGCGCCTCCGCCGGCGCGCCGCCGACTGGATGGTCGATCTGATGGTGGAGGGATGGGAGCAGGGCATCCCGGCCAGAGCGTTGCCTGAGCGCCTGCGCCAGGCCCTCGAGACACTCTCCCTTCGGGTTGTCTGCATCGAATGCAATCACGATCAGATCGCCTCGCTCACCGACGAGCTCAGGTCGGATTTCGGCGTCCTCGCCACGGGCATGGACACATTCCTGCTCGGTGCAACCGGCACGCCACCCGAGGTGGTGCGCCAAGCCGACCTGCTGGTGACCACGCCGTTTCACATCGTCGATGTGGAGCCGGTGGCCACCGCCCTGTCGAAACCCTGGATCGTGGCCGAGCTCAGGGTCGATCCCTTCGTGGACATCGCGCGCCGGCTGCCGAACGAAGAAGTGTATTTCGTCGTCGAAGATCCCCGATTCGCCATCAAGCTCCTGCGGATCTATCGCGGCGCGCCTGGCGCGGAAAACCTGCATCCGCTGGTCCTCGGAAACGACGACGTGAGTGCCATCCCCACCACCGCGGTCACCTATGTGAGCCGGCTTGCTCGTGAACGTCTGGGCGCTTCACCGTTGCCGAAGCACGCGATCAACGAGGTCCGTGCGTTCTCGAGGGAAACCTCGCGGCAGATCTTCTCCTTCATGATCGAGGCGAACCTGGCCGCGCTCAAAGCCGGTTCCTAGCGTGCGCGCACGACGCTCGAGCGTGACCGACGCGATCAGGTCGCGGCTGTTCAGCGGCCTGCACCTGGGCCTGTTCAAGCACGGCGGAAGGCTCCCCAGCGCGCGAGAGCTCTCCCGCGAGCTTGGTACCGACCCACGGGTGGTGCTCGCGGCGTACCGCACGCTGGAGCGCGAGGGGCTGGTGGCGCTGCGCGAACGCTCGGGGGTATTCGTTGCGCCGGCTGCGACGCTGGCCGGTGTGGAAGCCCCGCTCCGAACCGACTGGTTGGTCGAAGCGCTTATGCGCGGACTCAACCACGGCTTGCCGGGCTCGCGCATGGCCGATGCCCTCCAGCGATCGCTCGAGACACGCCGGCTGCATGCGCTGGTCGTCGAGTGCAACGACGATCAGCTCTACTCCGTGCCCGCGGAGTTGCGGAGGGACTATGGCCTGGACGTCACCGCACTCGACGTAGCCACGCTGGACGGCGAAGGGCGTCCGCGGGGCGTGCCGCGGCACGTCGACCTCCTCGTCACCACCCGGTTCCACAAGCGCGAGGTCGAACGGCTGGGCGAACGGGGAGGAAGTGCCAGAATCGTCATCACGATGTGCACCGAGCTCTTCGCCGAAGTGCGCCGGCTGCTTGCCACGATGCCGGTGTATTTCGTCGTGGCAGACCCGCGTTTCGCCGTCAAGCTCCACCGGCTCTTCGAGGGCGCGCCGGGTGCCGCCAACCTGATTCCGATGGTGGCGGGACGAGACGATCTCGACGCCATTCCCGACAGTGCCCCGACGTATTTCACGCAGCTCGCACGCGCACGGGTGGGCGACACGCCGCTCAAGCGGCGGGTGCTCCCGGAAGCGCGCGTGTTCTCCAGCGAATCGGCCCGCCAGCTCCTCTCATTCATCGTGCGCTCCAACAGCGAGGCGGGCCGGTCCGTCAACGGCCATCGATAGCCTCTCATCTACAGCAGATGCCCATCTCTACCGCAACTGATGCGTGTCGCTCGCTCTTCCATGCCACAGATCCCGAGACTGGCCCAATCTGCTGCATTGTCGCCCCAGTGAC
>JBBRGF010000149.1:0-8455 GCA_038240975.1 Gemmatimonadales bacterium | reverse complement strand
TGCTCATGCCGGATTATGTCTGGATTGCGGCGGAGATTGCCAGCAGGCCAGCGTCTCGACCTCGTGCGGCCTCACTTTTTCCGAAGCTCGACATCCTGGGTTACGGCATTGGGGCCGACGACGAGAACCAGAAGGCGCGACTCGTAGCCCCCCGCGGTGACCCGGACATACTGGGTGCGGCAGTTGTCCACCAGCGCGAGGTCGAACCGGAACCGGTACTGGCCCACGCCATCGGTGAAGGCCACATAGGGCGTTCCCAGCATCTGCAGGTGCGCTCCGATGAGCGGCTTCCCGTTGTCCTGCCTCAGGATCTTTCCCACCACCGTGCCGAATTGAGGCCGGCCCGACGAATCACGTGACTCCGCCCGCGTGCATCGCTCGGGATGGTCCGGCAGATAGGCCTCCATAGGCCGGCTCGCCCTGGGCCCCACGCCTTCGGGTGTGAACTTCTTCGGTGTGCCGAAGATCCGTTTCGCCTCCGACTCCATCGTGGCTTCGGTCGTGGCGAGCGGAGATGTGGCGGGGGTGGCGTCCGGCTGACCCTGTCTCTCCTTCTCGGGCGGCTTGTCGGCGTCCGGCTCGCGACCCTTCGACCGCTTCGCCTCCGGCGGCGCATTCGCTTCGGGCTCCGGAGTCGTCTGGGCTTTCTCCGGTGGCGGCGCGATGGCCTGGGGCCGCACGACGGGCTGTGGAGGCGGCGTGACCGGTGGTTGAGGTGGCGGTATCGGAGGCGGCGCGGGACGCGGTGGCGGATCGAGATAGACCATCTGAACTTCGCGCCGCGGGGCATCGGACTTCGCCGCTTCCTGCCTTTCCTGCACGGGTTGTGTATGGGACAGCCGGACGGCCAGTGCGACGAGCAGAAGATGGAGCGCGGCGCTGCTGACGAACGAAATCCAGGGTCGTTGCCGAAGGGAATTCACTGCGGTACTGGGGACCCCGGCTGCCATTGGATCGACTGCAGCGTGTGCAGGAGCTCGTGGACGAGCGGACGATCCTGGTGAACCGCGAGGAGCAGAAGGTCACCGGGCCGGGCCCAGGCGAGCGCATCGCGAACGCCGTCGAGCTCGCCGCCCGGGAAGGTGATTGCCGACGCCGCCATGCCGAGCCGGGTGAACTCATCGGCAAGCAGGGCGGGAATCTCTCCGGGCCGCCGCCCACGGAGATATCGCTCCAGTTCCTTGACCACCACACGGTCGGGTTTGAGGGTCCATGCCGCACGGGCGAGCTCGCGGACCGCGGCATCGGTGCGGTCTCCCGCCTGCCCCAGGAGGACGAGACGGCGGCGGGCGGGAATCGTCCGGCTCATCTCGGCCAAGGCAGCCATCCCGTGCGGATTGTGCGCGTAGTCGATCACGATCACTACACCGCCGATGCGATAGACATTGGCGCGGCCGGGGTTGTCGGCCGCCGCCGTTCCGAACCTGAGGAGCGCCTTGGCCATCGCGGGCAGCTCGATCTCCAGCGCGCCTGCCGCGGCCACCGCGGCCATGGCGTTCGCCACGTTGTGCCGCGCCGCGCCGGCCAGCGTCATCGGCACGTCCTCCAGCCGGGCCACGGCGGTGCGGCCACCGCCGTTCGCGATCACAATCGACTCGTCCTCAATCGTCACCGCACGCCCGCCCGCCCGCACGTGCGCGGCCACTTCCGGGCTCCCGGCGTCGAGGGTGAACCAGATGATCGGCCGGCTTACCGCGCGGGATGCGTCTCTCAGGATCGCATCGTCGGCATTGAGCACCGCGGTCCCGCCGTCCTTCAGCGCTCGCGTGACGAGGAGCTTGACGCCCGCCAGCTCGTCCAGGGACTGGATACCGAACTCACCCAGGTGATCGTCGGCGATGTTCGTCACCACCGCCACGTCGGCATGCTCGACCTCGAGCCCCCGCCGCAGCAGTCCGCCCCGAGCGGTTTCGAGAACCGCCACCTCGGCCTCCGGGTGCCGCAGCAGCAGGCGCGCCCCGCCCGGTCCCGAGTAGTCACCCGAATCGAGGGTCTTTCCCTTGACCGCGACATTGTCGGTCGAAGTCACGCCGGCTGCGCGCCCCGAGGCGTCGATCATGGCCGCCAGGAGGCGCACGACCGTCGTCTTGCCGTTGGATCCGGTGACGAGGACGATGGGGATGTCATGCACCAGACTCCAATCCACTGCCGAAGGCTCGGGGAGCGAGGTGGCCGGCCAGACCATCGCTCCGCCGCCCGACCCCGCCGAGGCGAAGTCGGTGTCGCTCAGGAAGGTGAGCCCACGCTCACGCGCGGCGGCGCGGAGCGCGAGGAGCCGCGGGTTCCGCTCCAGGGCGATGGCGTCGCGGAGACGCTTCGCGGCCGAGGCGAACAGGGAGCGAGGCGTGTCGCGCACCTCGGCGAGCGCCTCCTCCCACGCCCACTCGTTCAGATCGGTCGCGGCGTAGAGCGCGTCCGGCGGTGCGCTCAGCGCGAGGCTCGCCCCGCCGGCGTAGGCTCGAACGGCCAGTATCTCATCGGGCCAGCCCACGGCGTCGAGCATGCGGCGAGCTGAGACCCGCCAGGCCGCGATGGCGCGCTCCCGTTCCGGGTCGTTGAGCTGAATCTCGAGTGCGGCACCCGGGCGGTCGAGGAGGAGCCCGGGGCCGGTCAGGCGGCGGGATTCGAGGAAGGTCAGGTCAGTCGTCCGCCTCGCGCGGGAGCCACACGCCGCGGTTGTCGCGCACGAACTCGCGGCGCCCCTCCTCGAACAGGGAGGCGTTGACGGTGTGCGCCGGCTCCGCACGCGAGGAGCCTGGACGCTCGACCAGGCGGGGCGGCGACTCGGGATGAAACTCGATCACCTGCTTCCAGGTCCGGGTGATCGCGTCGGCAAAAAGGAAGACCAGGTCGCCGGGCTGCGCCTCCCGGAGCGCGGCGTCCGTCGCCGCCTGCTCGTCGGGAATCATGACGATCTGCTCCGCGGCGACCCCATGCGTCAGCAGGGACTCGCGCAGCAGGTTGGGAACCTCGTCGGGCCGGCGGCCACGGAGACCGTCGTCCCGCCGGCACACGTATCGGTCGAAGTGCCCCGCCGCGATCCGGCCGATGTCACGGATGTCCTCGTCCCTGCGATCGCCCGGCGCCGACAGAACGCAAAGCCGCCGGCCGGCCACCTCCAGGCGGTCGACGAGGCCGCACATGGCCTCGACCGCGGCGGGGTTGTGGCCGTAGTCGAGAATGACCTTGAACGGGTGCTCGTCGTAGATGTTCATCCGGCCCGGGGCCTGGAAGAACGTGGTGTCGAACGTCCGGAGGCCGTGGCGAATGTCTTCGAGCTTGAGGCCCATGCTGAACGCCATCGCCGCCGCGAACATCGCGTTCTGCACGTTGTGCGTCGCGCGCCCTTCGAGCGTCGCGGGGATCAGATGGGTCCAGAGCAACGGGATGTGAGCCCCGTGGTCGTAGATCGTGATCATCTGGCCCTTGATTCCCGACTCCAGTACCACGCCGCGGCCGCCGGCCCGGATGTGCTCGCCGACCAGAGCGTGGGTCGGATCCATCGTGACGTAGCAGAGATGCTTCGCCTCGGTGTAGTCGGCCATCTTGAGGCAGAGCGGGTCGTCGGCGTTAAGCACCGCCGTTTCTCTCGCCACCTCGACGACGATGCGCTTGACCTTGGCCAGATCCTCGAGGGTGCCGATGCCGCGAAGGCCCAGGTGGTCGGAGTCGACGTTGAGCACGGCGCCGACGTCGCAGTGACGCACCCCCATGCCGGCGCGCAGGAGTCCGCCCCGCGCCACCTCGAGCACCGCGACGTCCACCAGCGGGTCGCTGAGCACCATCCGCGTCGCCACCGGGCCGGTCATGTCGCCGGGCACCGTGCGCTGACCGTCGATGTACACGCCGTCGGTCGAGGTGAGGCCCACGTGGTGCCCGGCGAGCTTCTGGATGTGGGCCAGCATCCGCGCGGTCGTGGTCTTGCCGTTGGTGCCGGTCACTGCGGCAATCGGGATCCGGCTCGGCGTGCCGGGAGGGAAGAGCATGTCCATCACCGGCCCGGCCACGTCGCGCGTGCGTCCCTCGCTCGGAGCCATGTGCATGCGGAAGCCGGGCGCGGCATTCACCTCGCAGATGGCGCCGCCGATGTCCTTGTACGACTCGGTGATGTCGCTGGTGAGGAAGTCCACGCCGCCGACGTCGAGTCCGATCGCCTTGACCGCGCGCGTCGCCATCTCGGCGTTGTCGGGGTGGACCAGGTCGGTCACGTCGGCCGCGGTGCCGCCCGTCGAGAGATTGCCGGTGGAGCGGAGGAATACCTGCTCTCCCGCCGGGGGGATCGTCCCGGCGGTATAGCCCTTTCGCGCCAGCATCGTTTCGGCCTGGTGGTCAAACGTAAGTCGCGTGAGAACCTTCTCGTGCCCGATGCCGCGACGCGGATCGCTGTTGACCTCTTCCACCAGCTGCTCGATGCTCCGCACGCCATCGCCCACCACGTGCCCCGGCACCCGCCGCGACACCGCCACGAGCTCACCATTGATCACCAGCATGCGGTGGTCCTCGCCGGCGATGAAGCTCTCCACGATCACGCTGCGGCTGTGCTCGCGCGCCACCTCGAAGGCCGTCCGAACCTGCTCCGGCGTGCTGAGATGAATCGAAATGCCGCGTCCATGATTGGCGTTGAACGGCTTGACGACCACAGGATACCCGATCCGTTCAGCGGCTCCCACCGCCTCGCCGTCGCTCTGGACCAGGCGTTGGCGGGGGACCGGGAGGCCAAGGTTGGCGAGGAGGCGGTTGGTCTCCTCCTTGTCGGAGGCGAGCTCCACGGCGATGTGGGAGGTGCGGCTGGTGACCGTTGCCTGAATGCGCTGCTGAAAGCGGCCGTGACCGAACTGGATCAGGCTCTGGTCGTTGAGGCGGATCCATGGAATGCGGCGCTCCTCCGCCGCCCGCACCAGCGACATGGTGCTGGGGCCCAGCGCGCGGCGTTGGGCGAAGCGGATGAACTCGTCGCGCTCGTCGGCGAAGTCGAAGTCGGGAGGCACCGACCCGCCCGGACGGAGCTCGTCGGGCAGGAGCGAAAGGAGGAGCGTGAGTCCGAGGCGCCCGGCCTCGATGCCGACATCTTCCTGCTCGTACTGGTAGACGACGTGATAGTGGCCCGGCTCGGCATCCGATCGGGTCTTGCCGAAAGTGACCGGCTCGCCGGCGACGTTCTGAAGCTCGATGGCGACGTGCTCGAGGATGTGGCCCATCCAGGTGCCGTCACCTTCCACGAGCCGCCGAATGAATCCGCCCGGCGCGCCGTACGAGCAGCCGTGCTCGTGCAGCCCGGGCAGTGCCGCGATCAGCGGATCGGTAAAGGCCGGGCCCAGCTTGCCCGAAGGCCACTCTTCCAGTGCCCCGAGGTCGACGCCGAGCCTGATGACGGGAAAATGGGCGTAGAGGCTCGGTCCGACATAGACCGACTGGTCCAGAATCCGCATTCAGTCCTCGGAAAAGCGGGGAAAGGGGCTCTATAGCCGTTCTGCGATCACCGGAGCCGCGGACGCAACGCGCGTATGGAGATTGAAGGTCGAGCCGTTATCGAGGATGTGCAAGCGCAGCCCGATCAGGCAGACCGGGTCATTCTTTCGGACTCGCGCCATAGACGAAAACTCGAGCTCCGAAGGATCGACGATCGTGAGCGCCCCATCGCCGACGACCTCGAGCGACTCGTCGGGCCCGATGAAGGCGGCCGTATTCTCGTCGAGCCCGATCCCGATGGCGAACGGGTTGTATGCCAGCGCGGTGAGCAGCCGGCCCAGGCGGTCGCGCTGGCGGAAGTGCTGATCGATCACGATCCGATTCGTGAGGCCGAGGCCGGGAGCGAGCGTCACCGTCTTGGCCCGCGGAGAGCCCCCTTCCTTTCCGAACGCGATCATGTGCTCGCCGAGAAAGGCGGCCCCTGCCGACGTGCCGGCCACGTGCGCGCCTTCGGCATTTCGCCGGCGGATGGCCTTGGCTACCGCGGTACCGCCGATCATGGTGCTGAGCCTGAGTTGATTGCCGCCGGTGAGGAATATGCCGTCCACCTCGTCGAGGGCGTCGAGCCACTCCGTCCGCTCGCAGTCGCCGCGACTGGTGATCGGCAGTGCGCGCGCCTCCGCCGCTCCCAGCTCGACGAACAGACGCTCGTACCGGCCGCCGGTTTCGCTCACCTCCGATGCGGTCGGTATGATGGCGATGCGCCCGCCGGCGCACAACGTCACGAATTTTCGCAGGATCGCGACGTCGCCGATCTTTTCCTCCGCCCCTCCCACCGGAATGATGTAGCCTCGCTGTCCGTCGGTGCGCGCCGGCGTCATGGGCCCATCATCGATTCGAAGGCTCCGAGAATGACCGGTTTCCCGTCGCGCAGGTGCCACCTCCCCCTGGCCATCACGTCGGTGACGGCGCCGTGGTCGTCGAGCACCACGAGATCGGCGTCGGCCCCCGGTGTGAGCCGCCCCTTGTGCGGCAGCCTGAGCAGCCGGGCGGGGTTGGCGGTGAACGCCGGCAGGACTCGCTCGAGCCTCTGCCCCGAGCCGATGAGCTCCCGGAGCGTCGAGGCCATGGCCGACGGCCGCCCCACGTCCATCGAGGCCACCTGCCCCTGGCCGTCGAAAACCGGAAGGCACCCGCCTCCATCGGAGCTCACGGTGACCCGTTCCGGTGCGAGGCCGGCGTCGAGATACCTGACCAGCGCCTGGCCGGCCGGCCAGACGTCGTCGTCATCACCGGTTGGAAACGCCGTGATGTCTATGGTGCAGCCGCGCTCGCTCAGCGCCATCGCCTCGTCGAACAGCGCCTTTTTCCGGTTCACATGCGTCGGATTGAAGACCCGGGGCGGCAACTCGCTACGATCGATGGCGTCGCGCACGGGCTCGAGGCCGCGCGGGCCGTCACCCATGTGGAGGTGGACGATGCCTGCCTTACCGCTCATCAGCCCGCCGACATGCGCGTCGGCCGCCACGCGCAGCAACTCGTCGATCGTCGGCTGGCTCGAGCGGTGATCGCTCACCGCGAGCTCGCCGACACCGAGGATGAGATCGATGAGCACGAGGTCGCCGCGTATGCTGCCAGTGGCAGTGACCGGCGGAACATGATAACCGCCGGTGAGGCAATACGCGCTCAGCCCCTCCTGGATGAGTCCGCGCGCCACAGTGACGAGTTCGGCGGTGCTGCGGATGACATCGTCGGTACCCAGCACGCCCACGGCGGTGGTTACGCCGCCCGCCGTCAGCCCGCTCAGCGTCACCGGAGGCACGCGGGTATGCGGACCCGCCTCCCCTCCTCCGCCGGTCAGGTGCACGTGGCCGTCGATCAGCCCGGGAATGACGCGGCGCCCGCCGAGATCGCGTTCCGCCACGCCGAGTGACCTGTCGAGGGAGGGCACGTCGGCGCCCACCCATAGAAGCCTCTCGCCCGCAACCACCATGTGGCGGCGCCCGCGCGGCTCGGGGTCGAACAGCTCCGCGTTGAGCAGCAGCTCGATCGCCGGTGAAGAAGACACGATCAGCTCAGCTTGAAGCCGCCCACAGCGGCCGTGAGCCTCTCGGCCGCCTCGGCGAGGTGGCCGGCGGAGGACGAGATCTCCTCTGTGGATGCGTTGAGCTCCTGGGCGGCGGCGGCGATCTCCTCGGCCGCGGCGGCGTAGTCCTCGGTACCGGCGGACACCTCGCGCATGCGGCCGGCTATTCCCTCGATCAGCCCGCGTACCTCGCTGGCCGACGCCGAAATCCGGCGAGTCCACTCATCGTTGGCCTCCGCGTCGGCCGCGACGTTCATCAGCCCCTCCACCGCCGCGTGCGCCGCGTCCTTGGCGGCCATTCCGCCCTTTCCCAGACGGATGAGGCGCTCGCGCGCCGTCTGCACCCGCACGACTACCGTCTGCACGGTATCGCTCGTCGAGCTGGCGGCGCGTGCGGCCTGGGCCGCGAGCTTTCGCACCTCCTCGGCGACGACGCTGAAGCCCTTTCCCTCTTCGCCCGCCCTCGCCGCCTCGATCGACGCGTTCAGCGCGAGCATGTGCGTCTGTTTGGCGATCGCTTTGGTGTGGGTGATGAACTTCTCGATTTCCTCCGACGCGGCCGCCAGCGCATCGGCCTCGGTGGCTGCCTGGTCGACCTCGTCGGCCAGGCGGCCCAGCTCGGTGGTGCTGCTATCGAGCCGCGCCTGGTGCGACCGCGCGAGTCGGGCCAGCGCCGCGTTCCGCTCCGCCGACTGCGTCGCTCCCGCGGCCAGCTCCTGCGCGATGCCCAGGATCTTACCGGCATCGTCGGCCGCGGCCCGTACGACCACGGCCTGCTGGTTGGCCCGCTCGGTGAGGTCTCCGGTAGTGCTGGCCACCTCCTGCGTCGACGCGGTCATCTCCTGAGTGGAGGCGGCAATCTGCTCGGACATCGCCGCCGCTTCCTGGGCGTGCTGGCGGATGGCGCCGACGAGATCCCTGAGCTTGTTCAACATCGCGGCGACCGACGCGGTGAGAGCA
>JBBRGF010000148.1:0-8456 GCA_038240975.1 Gemmatimonadales bacterium | reverse complement strand
CCACCGATCGCGCTCCTCGGTGTCTGGCTTAAATCGGGCGTATACCCGCGCCACCATCGTAACGTCGCGGTGTCCGAGCTGCCGCGCGATGAGTTCGAGCGGGGCACCGGCGCGCGCCATCCGCACGGCCCAGTGGTGTCGCCGAAATGTTCGGAACGCCCTAGCCATAGGGCTTAGGCATCGACAAGCCCGACGTTGCGGCCGGACACCTCGAGTTCCGAGCGCTCCTAGACGGCTAGGCGGCCTCCCAAAGACCAGGGTCGCCGGGCGCCAGTGTGCACGTTTGGATGCAGAAACGGGCTTGAAAGCCATTCCTGGCCTTCGCACCCGTTCCGTCTTTTCCGAGGGAAACGTCGCATCCGGGTGCAAAGTTCGGCGCCTCTGGATCGGCTCCCAAAGCAGGCGCGCTACCGGACTGCGCCCCACCCCGTCATTGCACCACAACAACTTAGATGACCCAGCCGGTGGACACGGGAGAACCTTACGGAATATCTCAGCCTGGTTCGCACCTAACCTATCTGGACGTGCGTGCCGCCAGCGCCGCGTTGACGCTCCTCAGTAGACTCTCGGACCTGAACGGCTTCTGGATCGTGACACATTCAGGATTGGCCTCGCCTTGTCGGCGGAGGTCCTCCGCCGAGTAGCCCGACATGTACAAAATAGGGAGATCCGGCCAGCGGGCTTTCAGGCGCCGTGCCAGTTCGGTTCCGCCGATTCCCGGCATCATCAGGTCGGTCAGGACTAGATCCGGGCGCCCTTCCTGGTCTACTACCTGGAGCGCCATCGCCCCATCGGACGCCTGGAGTACGTGGAAGCCGTCGCCCGCGAGGCTCCGCACGACAACCGCCCGGACAGCCGGCTCATCTTCGACCACGAGAAGCGTCACCCCTGCCGGCGTGCCGGCCGCGCTAGGCTGCGGCTCCTCTATCTCTTCGGACACGGGGGCGTCGGGCGAGAGGGGGAGATACAGCCTGAAAGTGGTCCCCCGTCCGGGCGCGCTTGTCACCGCGATATGCCCCTTGTTCTGCTTCATGATGCCGTAGACGGCCGCAAGGCCAAGCCCGGTGCCCTCGCCGACGGGCTTGGTCGTAAAGAAGGGCTCGAACATACGGGCCTGGGTCGCCGCGTCCATTCCAACGCCGGTATCGCGCACTTCGATGAGTCCATAGTCGACATCGGGGATGGAAACGCCTGCGGATCCGCTGACGCCGACCTCGAGCGCGGCTTCGGCCGTGGTGATGGTGAGCGTGCCACCGGACGGCATGGCAGCGCGCGCGTTGAGGGCCAGGTTGACGACCACCTGCTCGAGCTGACCCTTGTCAGCCCACACCCGATACGGGCCGCCGAGCGCGAAGGTGAGCTCCCGACCCTCGCCCAGCAGCCGCCGGACCATGGGCCCGAGGTCGCGCACCACTGCATCGAGATTGAGGACTTGCGGACTGTGAAAGGCGTGCCGGCTGAAGGCGAGGAGCTGCCGGGTAACCACCGCGGCGCGGTCGGCCGCTTTCATGATCTCCCCCACATCCCGAAGCCCGTCCTCCCGCATGGCCGGGTTCCGGAGCAGGAACTCACCGAACCCCAATACCACCGACATCATGTTGTTGACCTCGTGGGCCACCCCGCCCGCCAGCGCCCCCACTGCCTCCATCTTCTGTGCCTGCTGGAAGTACTCCTCCGCCTGCCGCGCGGCTGCCTGCGCCGCGAGGCGCTCCGTAATGTCCCGGACGACAAGGTGCGCGGAAGCTCGCCCGCGGTCCACGAAGGGAATCGCGGTCACTTCGACCTCGATCTCGGATCCGTCGAGCCGGCGAAAGACGTCCCGCACGGGTGGGACGAGCGCCGCCTGGTGTTCGGGACTGACGAGCTGCTCCTGGACTGCCTTGAGGTAGGGCGGGTTGAGGAAGGCGTCGATCGACCGGCCGATGAGCTGGTCCCGATGGTCCGCGCCCGCAAGCCGGACGGCGGCGGTATTGGCCATGACGATCCGCTCGCCGTCGTGGATCAGGATACCGTCCGGCGCGAGCTCCACGAGTCTCTCGTAGCGCTCGTCACGATCCGCGCTGCGGCGGATGGCAGTGTGCCGTTCAGGGGCCTCTCGCTTCTCGCCGCGCTCGGTCACATCGGCTCCGCCTCAGGGACTGCTCGGACGCGCCACGCCCTGGTAGCGGGTTCCTTTGCGGCTGACGTAGTCCAGTTGGGTCAGACGCTCCAGAATGCGATCGAGATCGCTCGGCGGCAGTCCCGCCTGCTCCGCGATCGCTTCCGCCGGCTCCGCCCCCGACCGGATGAGTATTTCGAGTACCCGCCCTTCCTGCTCCGTCAATCCCGGATACGCCGGCCGCAGGCGCTGCAACTGGTGGTTGGGGACGCCGGTGGTGATCCCGTGGTAGTCCCGGAGCCACTCGCGCAGCAGCACGCCGCTACCGTTGATCTCATACGCCCGGAAGTCGCCGCTATGGCTGCTCCCGCGTATCTTCACAACCGCCAGCACCTTGCGGAGCTGGCCTTCGATCTCCACGTAGCGCTGGATGACGATGACGTCGGTCAGGAATGAGACCCGGTTGTTGGTGAACTGGAGGCCCTGCTGTTCCACTACCTCGACAGTCATGAAGATGGTGACGCCGAGGCTGGTGAGCGCGCCGACCAGCCGGTAGAGCGACTCGCGGAAGTCCTCGCGGAAGGTCGGGGCCAGCGCCACCTCGAAGCCGGAAACCGAATCGATGACGACGCGCGTCGCACCGACCTCCTTGACAGACATGCGAACCTCCTCGAGGGTCTCGTCCACCGAGAGGTCGAGGGGGCGCAGATAGATGATGCGCAGCTTGTTCTGGCGCACGGCCTCCCTGAAGTCCACCCCGTAGCTCGTCGCCCGCTCCAGGTAGTCCTCCGGGTGTTCCTCGAACACGGCGATCACGCACGGTTCGCCTTGGCGGATCCCGGCGGCGACGAACTGCGTGGCGAACGTCGTCTTGCCGGTTCCGGTCGGCCCCGCCAGGACCATCGATTGCCCCGCCGGGATGCCTCCGCCCATCATCTCGTCGAGACCCGGCACGCCGGTCGACAGTCGGCGATCGGTCTTCGCGCGCGCGCCATGCGAACGCTCGAAGATCCGCGCGAAGACCTGGACCCCTTTGTCAGTCATCCGAAGGGTGTGCACCCCGGGCATCCCCGCCCTGCCTCGCATCTTCAGCACCTGGAGCTTCCGGACCACGGAATTCCGGTGCACCGCCTGGGTGAGCCAGACGATCCCGTCGGCCACGGTAAATACCGGGTTGCGGAACTCCTGCTCGGTGTACTCCCCGACGAGGAACGACGTGATGTCCCAAGTCGTCAGGTGCAGCGCGAGCCGCTGCACGAAGTGCTCGAGCTGAGGATCCGTCCCCTGTACCGTCGTGCTCGTGCGTGCCAGCGTCCGGAACGAGTCGATGACCACGATGCCGGGATGCAGGCGGCCGACCTCCTCGACGATTCGCTTCAGGACGGCGGTCAGATCACCGGCCAGGACCAGCTCGCTGAGGTTGAGGAAGTGCACCTCCGACCCGATGCGGCTCGCATCGAAGAAGTCGAACTGCTGCTGGTATCGCAGCATCTTCAACGACGGCTCGCCCAGGAGGGTGAAGTACAGGCCGGGGCGCGCAACGGTGGCGTTGGCGAACATCATCTGCATCGCCAGCGTGGTCTTGCCCGAGCCGGGATCGCCGGCGATCAGGGTGAAGGAGAGCTGCGGCAGGCCTCCTCCCAACACTTCGTCGAGGCCTGGCACCCCGGTCGCCAGCGCGTCGAGCGGGACCTTCTTGGGCGCGGCCTTCTTGCGGGCACCCTTCTTAACCATCGTGTACTCCTTCTGTGACGGTACTCGCAGCCGGGCGCGCGCTCCCAACCCATGCCTCTTCCACCAATCGCATGGCCATCTCCTCTCCGATGAGGCGGCTCAGCAGATCGATCAGCAGCGCCACCAGTGCTAAGACGCCCTCCCTCACCTTGGCGGCATCATGTGCCCCCACAACCGCCGCGACTCCCTGCACGTCGCCGGCCGGGCACTGGAGTCCGGCGAGCGCGGGGTGTCCCGCCCGCGCCTGCTCGAGCGCGCGATCGACCAGCGAGCGATAGCCATCGGACCCTATCCAGCGGCTCAACCCCGCCTCAAGCCGGGCACACCCCCGTTCCACGGCCGCAGCCAATTCCTCGGGCGCACCGACGTCGAGCCCCTCATGGGCCCAGAGTTGGCGCGCCGCCTCAGTTGCGGCCGCGGATACTTGCGTCATTTCCGGCCACGCACCGATGTTTGCTGAGCCAGCTGGGGGCGGGGAGAGGCGCGGGGACGAGCCCGTAACGTCATCAAGCCTGAACCTGGTCGGGTGCGAGGTGGATGCATTGCGCCTCTCCGGCGTGACGCGCATTGTCGATCGCTTCGAACGAGGAGTTGTTGGGGACGGCACTACTTAATACAGGGATGGAACGGCTCTTCCCAGGCAATCAGTAAGATACCCCACCCCGCATGGCGCGCCAGCGCTCTACAGGCGGGTTCTTCGAGAACTCGCGCGGGCAAGCGGTTCGCGTGGATCAATCAGCGCATTTTCTGACGCAGAGTGGCGCACCTCGGCCCGTCGCCGAGCGTCGAATCGTATACTGCCGAGCTCGCGGGTACAAAAACGGGTACAGACAGGGGCGACCGAAGCGGACTGAGGCGGACGAAATCGAGCAGCAGGGTCGAGGGGGGGAGAGGGTTTTCTGGCGGAGTGGGACTCAGCCGGACTGCGGGGGACAGACACGGAAATGGCCGAAGGCCCTTAGCAAACCGGTGCCTTCAGCCACTCGGCCACCACTCCAGCGCGCGGGTAAATTCTCATCCTACCGCGGCTTGCGCAACCCCTCCGCTCGGCTCTCGCCCTATCACAAATTCGGGACGGGTACAGAAACGGGTACACAATTCCCTGTCTCAGGCACGACGGACACCCGCCCTGAGCAACTCTGCCGTGGCCGCCGCTTCCGAGTTCGAGCTTCCCATGAGACTGCTGGCCACCCGCGCGGCATCCTCCGTGAAATAGCTCTCCGGCGCGTGCTGGAGATACCGGAGTGTCATGGCCACCGCAGCGTGGCCCATGAGTTTCGCGATGCGCGCCAGGGGCACCCCCGCGCGCGCACAGTGAACCCCGAATGTGTGACGGAGATCGTGAATCCGAACGTCGTGCAGCTCGGCAGCGGTGCAGGCCGACCGGAACACCCGTTGCGCTCGCTGGTAGCTATTGAACGGAGCGGGGAAGACCGGATCAGCTGGCCCTGCCGGGTAGCGGAGCCGATGCCCGGCGAGCAGTTCAGCCAACGGCTCGGGAATCGGCACATCGCGAACACTGGCTCGTGTCTTAACCTGACGGCGGCTGCCAATCACGATGCGGCGCTCCGCGAGCCGAAGGTCGGAGCCAGGCAACCCTTGCGCCTCACTCACTCGGAGACCGGTGAACGCCAGCGTCGCAAAGAGGGGCCACCTTCCGTTGGCACCGCCCGCTGGAGCTGAGCGAGTTCCTCGGCTGAGAGCCACCGCTCGCGGCCGTCGTGCTCGCGCTCGTGCGGCATTTTGGGCCGCTCGATACTGAGGCCCCTCTCGGTCTCACACCACGTCAGGAAGGCACTGAGCGCAGTCAGATTCCGGTTGACCGTGGGGCCGCTCGCGCCGGCTCGCAACCGTCGTGCGCGGTAATCGGCGACGAAGCCGGTGGTCAGGTCGGTGACGGCCGAGGCGCGGCCGCGGGGCAGTAGCTTGAGCACTTGATCCCAGCACCAGCGGTAGCCGACGATCGTGCGAGCCGAATAGCGGCGCCGGGTCTTAGGACTGAGGGTGGCCGGATCCTCGAGCCAGGCGAGCCATGTATCCACCAGCGGGCCGACCGCCTCACTTTGTGCCTGGGCGACGCGCTGGAGCAGCGCAGCGGGGTTACGGTGATAGTCGTCATGCACGTCTTGGATGCGGAGCCGACCATCGGCCAGGAGCGCGAAGATGTCCCGCCGGCCAGCATCCTTCAGGGCCCGCAGGGTGTGTTCCATCGCCTGGGCGCGCGCCTTGTTGCGCGTACCCGTCGCAACTCGAATTACTGCTGGCTCCAATTCCCCGGTCGCGTCCGCGAAGTCCACCGCAGCTTCCTCGAGTTCTGGTACGAGCCACCCGGCTGCGCGCTCACCGACCAGGAGCTTGCGCTCCTCCGGCAGATCGCCGCGGCCGATGAGCCCGTCATGTTCCAAGCCGAGGGACGCACGGTGCCGGCCCACCTGGCGTTTGATCACCGGGTGGACGTGCTGCGAGATCTACGGAAGGCGGGGTGGATCGTGCTGGAGACATGGATTGCGGAACCCGGCAACCGTGGGCACGCGCGTCGGCAATATTCGGCGGCGCAGGCCAACATCACCGCTTCGGGGCGGGAGGCGCTGGAACTGCTGGGAGGCTAAAGGGCGGGAGAGAAACGTGGCTGCAAATTTAGATTCAAAGGTTGGGCACGGGCTACCAACCGCGACGGTGTTGTGTTTCCGCGGGGGTGCTCGGTTTGGCGTACGGCGAGCGGTGTTCCCCATGACAACTAGACGGGACCGTACCACAAACTGTTACCCGGTGCATTAGGCGTGGCTCGCCTGGCGGGATCTCCGTGCCTCGGTGGAGCACTGAGGCATTGTCCTAGACCAGCAGGTCCCCGTGGTGCCACTGGTGGCGATACAAGGTACCGGACCTCTCGACATGCGCGATGAGCTCACGGATTAGGTTTCTTTCTCCCGAGGTCGAACACCGTCGATCCTACTCCGGTAGACCATGAGCTCGACATACAACGCCTTCCGCCCGGTGTTCACCGGGGTCGCCAAACGCGAGCGCCAAAAAGCAGTCATCCCAGCCAGCCTCGTGTGCTGCTGAGGGCGCGTGGCGCGCCCTAACGACGATGCCAATCAGCGGCAGGCTTCTCCGGCCGGCGCACCAGGAAATCAACGCTTCCGCGTTCTGGCGACTGGGAATGCCGCACCCGCCAGGAGCGCCGGCCAGCCTCAGCCCGTCGGCTGCATCAGTGGGTTAGGCGGTTTTGCACTCTACCTACACTCTACGCAGAACTGAGGAGACGATGAAGCTCGCGGTCTAGTGCTGTTAGCTGAATTCCCGCCGCGCGAAGTTGTTCTGCCGTCCATATCGTTGGATCCGTCCAATAGTTCCCCTTAATCTGACAGAGGGATGAGAGCTTGGACTCGTTCGCGTCCCGGAACGCAAGGGACGCAATGTGCCAGAGATTTGTGAGCTCGTAGTTGGCTGCATCTCCGTCACGAGCCGAGGTCTCGGCAATGTGCCCTCGCGTCTGAGCTACTGCGGTGCTCGGCGCTGCCACAGCATTTCGCCGCGCTACATCGCGGCCTCTCGTACTTGCCTTCCATGTTTGCAAGATTTGTACGAGGCCAATCACGGCACCAACTATTTCTCCTCCCGTCATAACCCCTCGAGTGATGCGGGTGTACGGCATAACCGGTGTTCGACCGCTACCGCTGCTGCTGCAGGCTCACCTACCCAGTTCGGCCCACTCGCTGCCACGAGGAGGTTGCTAAATGAGCAGGCTCGCGAATCTCCAAAATGCACTTTCCCCTGATCTAGTGGGAGGGGGTGTCGGTCGAGCGTGGTCACAATCCTGCCATCTCCACTGTCGGACTTCGAGCTCGCCACTGCAATGAGCGTCAGATACAGTCGGTGGGTACCCCTCCCCCAAACACGAAGGACGGTCGAAGGGTGAAATGATCTGACCCTTCTATCCATCAACCCGTTAATAATTTGAGGGGATAAGAGATAGAGAGGCACGCCCGGTTCACCCAGAGATGAGAGTTAGCTTTCGGTGGAGGGCTTGCTAGCAATGGCTCACGGGCTAGGTTCACCTCCAAACAGCGCCGGGAGCTGGCACGCTTCTCCCGCCTGGCCGAAGAGGTTCGAGGCATCCTCGGGGTCCGGAACGCGATCCTAGACGGCGAGGTGGTGGCGATTGATGATGACGACCGTGCCAACTTCCGCGGCCTCATGTCCCATCAAGGCCACCTGCACTACGCCGCCTTCGACGTGCTCTGGCTCAACGGGAAGGATCTCCGAACCCTGCCACCGACCAAGCGCCGGCAGCAGCTCGAGCGCCTGATCCCCGCCACTACTCCGACCCTGTCGCGCACCATGGCAGTGCCAAAGGAAGGTCGCTCCCTGTTCGCAGCCATCCAACGGCTGGACCTCGAAGGCATTGTCGCGATGCGGGCGTCCGATCCCTACGACGTGAAGTCGGTCTGGTTCAAGGTGAAGAACCGGCTCTACAGCCAGAGCGAGAACCGGTTCGAGCGGCTCTCGAGGGACCGATGAGCCGGGTCTCCGGGTCCTTCGTCTGGGGTATCTAATGGTCTCCCCCTGTATGGCGGGCTGCTTCTTATACACCATCCCAGCCCAGTGACCCGCGTTATTGGAA
>JBBRGF010000147.1:0-8473 GCA_038240975.1 Gemmatimonadales bacterium | reverse complement strand
AGCCGGCGTGGCCGCGTGTCTCCCGCCGAGTCGGACTTCACGCCGGCCACCCAATCCAGGAACGCGCGGTCGAAGATCCGGTCTCGGCCGAGCGGACTGAGAGGAGCGGCATCGGTGGTGACCCTGACGGTCACGCGCACCATCGAGTCGGTGAGCGCCCGCAGCCACACCACTCGGCCGGCCACCCGCATCGCCGTCTGCCGGGGGTCGCCGCTCAGCTCGACCTCGAGCCGGTTGCGTCCGTCGAGGGATGGCCGGCGGATGCGCACCGTCCACATCGAATCCGTGCGCAATGAGCTCAGCGACGGCTGCAGACGGGCCGCGAGAGCCGCCACCGTCGTGGCCTGCAGAAGGTCGAGGTGCTTCTGCCGCTCGCCCTCGGGCAGCCGGGCGACGCTCGCGACGAGCAGTGACTCCTCCGCCACGTAGAACGGTGGGGTGGTGAACGGTTTCGCTTGGCGTCCGGCATAGACGAAGTCGCGCTCCACGCGCATCGAGCCGAGCACGAACCATCCCACCTGAACGCGGAGAGCATGCACGACGATCTGATGCGCCACCGACCGGCTCGTTGCGGAGTCGCCGGTCTGTGCTCCTTCGCCTGCCCAGTCGAGCGGCGCCGGCCGGCCGGACGGGTCGCGCACGGTGAACCCGGCGCTCTCGTCGGCGGCGTCGGCCCACACGTGCACCACTCGACCCGAGTGCCGGTCGAAGTAGATCTGGAGCGCGTTGCCCTTCGAGTCGCGATAGAATCGGGTCTGGTAGCCCTGATAGGCGGCGGTATCGTCGAGGCCGGCTTCGGGAAAGGAGAGCACCGGGCTCTGGACCTGCGCCGCCTGAAGCAGGAGCGACAGCGCAAAGAGGCTCGGAGTCAACGCGGCGTCCGGGCAGGTCGTGGCGTCATTCGTCGCCCGCGCGAGTCCACGACGACGTCGTACGTCTTCCCGCGGGTGTGAATATTCCGGAGGACGAGACGCCGCACCTTCGAGGGGAGAATCGGCGCGAAGGTGCTATCGAGCCCGTTGGGGCCGAGGCGGAGGCCGGTGTAGCCGTAGATCACCTGCTGGAGAAATCCGCCGGCTCCGGTAAGGAAGTCGACGGCATCGTTGGTGGGCGTCTCCGATAGCATGAGGAACGGGCCCTTGAGGTGCGCCTGATAGCTGTGGGGAAGCAGCGAGTCGATCATGGCCCGGTCTCCGAGCTCGGCGGCTCCCACCGAGAGCAGCGTCGAGCCCATCATCGCTCCCTCACCTTCGCTGAGCAGGCTTCTGACCGCCTGCTCGATGTGCGTGCGCTTGGCCTTCGCGCTCATCGGAACGCCGAGCGGATACGCGAGCATCGGCGTCACATCGCCGAGGGTCGAGTCGGGCGCGCCCTCGTACGTGCGATAGAACTCGCTCACCGAATCGTACGGCATGTGGAGCTTCGTCGCCACCTCGGTCCACCGTGGGTCGGCCGGCCGCCCCAGCAGCCGGCTCGCCTCCGCGGCATTCTCCAGATTCTTCCGCGCGACGGCGTTGGTGTAGGCGTCGTCCGTCACCCCGACCAAGCCCTCGGACACCGACACGACGTTCCCGATGTGGTAATTCCGGGCAGTGGAGTCGAACGTCGAGCGGCTCACCCAGAAGTCGGCCGTCTCCCGGATAACGGGATAGCCTTCGCGCGCCAGCCAGGCGGAGTCGCCGGTGGCGAGGTAGTACTGCCACTGCGCGAGGGCGACATCGCCCGTGACGTGGATCTCGGACTTGGCATTCTGCACCGCGAAGTACGGGGTCGTCTCGTTGCCCCGCTCGTCGGCCTCCCACGGATACATGGCGCCCCTGAAGCCGTTCGTCCGGGCGTTGGCCTGAGCGGCGCCGAGGGTGCGCGAGCGAAACGCTACGAGAGAGTGCGCCACGTCGGGATGCGTGAGGAGGAGTGACGGGAACATCCAGGTGTCGGAGTCCCAGAAGATGTGCCCGTAGTAGCCGCCGCTCGAGAGTCCCATAGGCGGGATGCCGAGCGCGGTTCCCGAGTCGGCCGCGCAAAGAAGATAGAACAGCATCGAGCGGACCACCCGTTGCAGCTCCGCGTCGCCGTCGATCACGATGTCGGTTTCCCAGCGGCGGGCCCACGCCGCCGCGTTGGCCTTTGCGAGGGCGTCGGGGCCATGCCCACGAGCCGCGTCGAGAACGGCGGCAGCCTGCTTCCCGGCCTTGGCCGCGCCCGCCGACATGGCGAGGCTCGTGATCTGGGAGAACGAATACGTCCGGTCGGGCGTGGCGTCGAACGCCACCTCCACCATGGCGGTGTCGCCCGAGGCTACGGTGGCCACGTTCGGGCGGGGGAGGCTGGTTCCCCAGCGAACGGATGATACCTGCGCGAGGGTGGTCGCTCGTCCGTCGGGCGTCGAGGTCATGGAGAGGCGCCCGCCACCCGATTCCCGAGTCGCCGTGCGCGAATGGACGACGGTGTGGCCCGGGTACCAGACGTCTTTCGGGCCCCAGCCGGGCTCGGCGCGCGATACTGTGGCGAGCGCCAGCCGCTTGGGTGGGGGCCAGGCGGCGATCGCGAACCGCAGGCGCATCGGCCCCCGATACCTCGGCGTGACGTCGAGGCGGGTCACGGCCAGGCCGGGAGAAGCGCGCGAGACGAAGGTCTCGGTCCTTACCGAGGTGCGCCGGCCGGCTCGAGTCCAGTCGTAGCTCGTGCGGGCGGTGCCGGTGCGCATGTCGACCGACTGGCGATACCGCTCGATGGAGCCGTCGGCGCCGGCCGAATCCATCCGGCCCGCGCCGTCCAAGAGCTCGATGGCATTCCAGGAGGGAAGACCGACGATGCGCGGGATGTCACCTTTGGCATCTTCGTAGAGTCCGGCCATGAACGACGGTGTGGCGCCGATGCCGAGCGGAGGGATCACGACGCCGAGGCGCCCGTTGCCGATGAACGGCGACGGGGCGCGCCCGGGGTCGGTTGTGGTGAGAAGAAAAGTCGAATCCGTGCCGCCCGGCGCCCTGACCTGGGCGCCGAGCGGGGCGGCGGCGAGAGCGGCGATGCACCAGAGTCCTATCGGCGCAGCGGCCGCTCTCACCGTCGTCATCCGTCCCGACTCAGGGCTGGCGGGGTTGTCCGGTTGCCCCGAAGTCGTACCGCACCGAAACCATGAACCGGCGCGGCAGGAGGGGTCGAGCCAGGAAGATCCCGCCGAGGGTGACCAGCCGTGGATTACCCTCTTCCAGGCCTTGGCTCTGGAACGCGTTCAGCAGGTCCAGGCTGATGGTCGTTCCCTGGCTGGGGAGCGTGTAGCCCGCGCCGAAGTTGAAGTAGTTATAGGACGGCAAGGTGGTGCCGGCGGTAACGTCCACGGGGCGCCGGTCGACCCAGTGCCAGTCGCCCTTGACCTGGAAGCCCGTCCGAGGGAAGGCGTACGTCGCCGCGAGGTTCGCGATTGAAGTCGGCACGCCGCTGATCCGGCTGCCGATGTCGGCGCCTGCCCCGGTGCCGAGCTCGGCTTTGAGGATCGTGGCATTCCCGAGTACCTGAAGTCCTTCGACCGGTGTCACCACCGCTTCGATCTCGGTCCCGTATGCCTTGTTCTCGGCTGAGGGGACGATGATCCAGGTGGTTGCGCCGCTCACAGGGTCGATCACTGCACCCTGACTGGTGACGTTCTTCTTCTTGGTCCAGAAACCGTTCACCGTGAAGCCCAGCGGCCCGATGATTCCCTTGACCCCACCCTCCAGCGACTGCACCTGCTGGGCCTTGAAGAGCGCCACCGCCTCCTCGGCGGTCGGGTTCAGGAACTCGTCGAGTGCCGGCATCTTGTAGCCGCGCGCACCCGTCGCGAAGAGCGACAGATTGCTCCTGAGTTTGAAGTTGAGACCAAGTGAGCCGGCCCAGTCGGTGAGGTTCCGCTCGAAATGGCGGAAGCTCCCATTGCCGAACGTCTCATTGTCGAAGGCGGTGGTCGTGTCTCCATCCAGATCGATCTTCGAGGTGTTCTCCGCGCTCTGCACGAAGTTGTTGTACTCCACTCTCACCCCGAGATCGGCGCGCAGCCGTGGGGCGAGCTGAACTTCGCCGCCGAGCACGCCGGAGAAGACCGAGGTCTGGCCGTCTCCGTTGACATAGTTGGAGAGGTAGTTCCGGAAGCCGTTCTTGGTGATCTGGGTAGGAGTGCCGCCGGGCGTAGTGACGATGGCGTCGAGGAACCGCGGGTTGTCCCGCACATCGGTGAGGATGTCGGTGAAGAACCAATGGTTTTCCTGCGAATAGTTGGCGAAATATGCGCCCATCGACAGCGTATGCGGCCCGAAAGCCTTCCTCAATTGAACGTTGTCCTGGACCGCCGCGAGCGGTTTGCTCACGTGCCACTCACCGCCAGGGGATACCAGATTGTTCGGAGTGTCGAACGGAGCCGGATTCTTACCCGTCGCGTCGAAGTGGTTCGTGTACACGAGCTGGAGCGTGGTGCCCGCCGGGAAACCCAGCCCGCCCTGGCCGGCCGCCGTGGTCGCGTACACATCCGCGGGTATGGCGGTCGACGGCACGATCGCGTTCCACTCCTGAGCGTCCTGCATGACCTGGGCGGTATTCTGCAGGTGCCAGCCCTCCGACAGGTCGAACGAGGCGTCAGCCGTGAACCAGGTGGCCAGCGTCTTGAGGCCGTTGTCCAGCGGCAACGTGAGATCGCCGGTGGGGGTCGGCACCCGAAGGCCGATGCCTTCATTGGTGTTCATCGAGCCGTAGTCGCCGAAGCCGGAGACGAAGGTCGGGTTGTTCGCGTCGGTGAAGGGCAGATCGAGAATGAACTGGTTGCGATCGTCGATGTGCTTGGCGGAGACGCGAATGTAGCCGTTGTGAAGGAGTCGCGTCACGTTCGCCTTGACCTGACCGCCCCGAACACCGGGAAAGCCCGGGTCGCGGACGCCGTGGTCATACCGGTAGAATCCGCCGACGTTGAACCGCCAATCGCGGCCCAACGGACCGCCCAGATTGAGGTCGTACCGCGCCAGTCCCTGAGTGGCCCCACTCGCTCGCATGCTGCCGGCGAACTGGTCGCCGCCGGTCTTGTTGATGAAGTTGACGATGGCGCCGGGCGTATTGGACCCGAACAGTGCAGAGGCGCCGCCCCGCACCACTTCCAAGCCCTGGATGTTTTCGTCCTGGCGGAACAGGTTGTCGGCGTTCATGAAGAAGGTGTGCATCGTGGGAAACACGGGCATCCCGTCCTCCATGAACATCACGTACTCGACGCCGAGGATGCCCCGCATGGTGATGTTCTCGTTGACCTCACCACCGGAGCTCTCGACCCGGGTGAATCCCGGCACATAGCGAAGCACTTCGGTCGTGCTTCGCGGCGCGGCCCGCTGGATGTCCTGCGGCGTGAGCGAGGTGACGGCGACGCTGGCATCGAGATTCAACCGGGGGGTCTGCTGACCGGTCACGACGAGGGTCTGCAGTTGCAATGGATTTCTTTCAAGGCTGAAATCCTGACTTGCCTGCTGACCCGCCGCGACGGTGACGCTCGCCGAGTCGGGCCCGAACCCCACCATCCGCGCGCGGACCATGTGCGTGCCGACGGGAACCCGCGCGAGCACGTATCCGCCGGTCGCGTTGGTCTGCGCACCCACAGTCGTCCCCTGGATGGCCACCTGAGCGCCGGCAATCGGTACGCCTTTATCGTCCGTCACCTTCCCGGCTACGGATCCGGTTTGCGCTGCGCCCTGCGCGGCCGCGGCGGCGAAAGGGACCAGAAGCAGGGGAGCGGCGACAGTCAGCGCCCACATGCGATTCAAAACACGCATAGTGACATCCCTCCATCCTTTCGATAGTGCCGCGGACGAGGCACGGCCCCGGGAAGCGGGTCGCTGGTCGAGGGCCGAGGCATGGTCGTGTTGAGCGAACTGGAAATGCTGCGGGAACACCGAGGACGTACTGCGGGACGGCGGCCAGAGCGACCCTTACCGCCGGACGATCCGGTGGCCGGGTTTCGCACTAGGGATTCCTTTGGCGCCGCACGTCGGGATGGCGCCGTAGTGCCGATTTCAAGGTTGTGGTCCGACTCTGCCGATCTGAAACGGTCAGCGTAGTGCAGAGGATGAGAACGTCCGGTATGCAGATTTCTACACGGCGCGAGCCGGGCACGCAAGAGGGCCGACCCCCAGGCGCGGGGCCAAGCTCTTGCGCGCGTACGGCTCCGGCCCCCTACTCCGGCGTCATCCCCACCTGGGCTGCTCGTCGGGATTGATCCCCAGCGTCAGCTTGGCGGCCAGCTCGTGCGTCAGCATCGAGTTGGCGGGATGGATCCGGCCCAGGCGCGCATCGCGGAACAGGCGCTCGAATGGCCCCTGCCTGAAGATCCCGAATCCGCCGGCAAGGTCGAGCGCGCGGTCGACTACGCGCCACGATCCTTCGACCGCATGGTACTTCGCCGCGACCAGTTTGACGACCCATGCCGGTCCGTGATCCACGCCGGCGGACCAATCCTCGGCTACCCGATCCAGGTGCGGACCGATCGCCTCCAGATCGAGCACCATCTCCGCTACGGCGTGCTGCACCTCCGCGTGGTAAGCCATCGGGCGCGAGAGACCGATCGAAGTCTTCTTCTTGACCGTCTCCACGGTGAGGTCGAGGGCGCGGCGGGCCAGACCGTAGTAGATGTTGCCGAACCCCATCAGCGCCCAGGCGAACACGCCGAGGACGAAGGCGTCCACCCCGGCCGCTCCGGCCGGGACGCACCGCGCGATGTAGCGATCCGGCACGAAGGCGCCGTCGAGGACGGTGTCGTCGCTCCGGGTGGCCCGCATGCCGAGCACGTCCCAGGCCTCCACCACCTTGTAGCCCTCGGCATCGCGAGGCAGGAACCCGTGGACGATCATCGGATGCTCGGGATCGGTTGTGTCGATCCCGTGGACGGCGAGGTAGGTCCAGACCGGCGTGAGGCTGCCGAAGTGCTTCCGGCCGTGGAAGCGATAGCCACCCTCGACCTTTTCGGCCCTCGTCGTCGACAGGAGCACGGGAATATCGTTTCCCGACTCGGCATGCCCGGCAGCAAAGACGGCACCGTTCATCGCCGCGCTCAGGAGCCAATCGAGCGACCCGTCTCCGGCACGCCAGAGGTCGGCCGCCACGCCCGTCCAGTAGAGGTGCATGTTGACCGCCAGGGCGTCGGCGGGCGCGTAGTATCCCAGTCGCTGTTGTTCCCGGCAGACCTCGGCCATCGTCATGCCCAGCCCGCCGAACTCCTTCGGCACGGCCATCAGGAGATAACCCGAGCTCCGGAGCTCTTCGAAGTCTTCGGTGAAGAACCGATTCTCCCGGTCGTAGCCCGGCGCGCGCTCCTGGAAGCGGAGCAGCATCTCCTCTGTGAGCGGTGGTTTCCCTCTCGCGAGCCGGGGGCTGGTGCCCCCTGAAGTGCGGAGCGGGAGTGGTTCGACTTGGATCGTCATGTGAGTCTCCTCGAGTGAGCGCATCCGACGTGAGGAGGGGGCCCGGAAGTCCCCTCGATTGTAGAGGCCGGAAAAGCCGCCAAATCGGCTCATCGGCCGGCAGCGGTTTGCCGCCGGTCGCCCGAACCGGTAGAGTATGGCGGTCGAGGGAATGGAGTTCTCGGTGACAAAACAGGATGAGGTCGACCGGTTGGCGCAGGCCTCGCCGTTGCCCACAGATGGTGACGTCGACCGCCTTGTGCCGGTGGTGTATGACGAGCTTCGCCGTATCGCCCACCGCCAGCTCCGCGGTGAGCGCGGCGATCACACGCTCGACACCACCGGCCTGGTTCACGAGGCGTACCTGAAGCTCAGCCGGCTCGACCGCATCGAATGGCGCGACAGGAGCCACTTCCTGGCCGTCGCCGCCGGGGCCATGCGGCGGATCCTCGTCGACTACGCGGTGGCCCGAAAGGCGGGGAAGCGGGGCGGGGGCCGCCAGCGCGTCCCCATCGAGCAGGTACTGATCCTCGCCGACGATCGTGCGGAAGAATTGCTCGCGCTCGACGAAGCGCTTCAGCGCCTTGCCGTGGAAAGCGAGCGCGCCGCGCGCATCGTGGAGTGGCGGTTCTTCGCCGGCATGTCCGTCGAGGAGACCGCCGAGGTTCTGGAGATCTCACCGGCCACGGTCAAGCGCGAGTGGGTACTGGCCCGGGCCTGGCTCAACCGGGAGCTGGGGCGGTGACCACCGTGAGCTGGGACGAGCTGCAGCGCCTCCTGGCTGAGGCACTCGAGCATGAGGCGCCGGAACGGGCTCCCTTCCTCGACCGCGCCTGCGCCGGCAGACCGGAGCTCAAACAGGAGCTCACCGAACTGCTGGCCGCGAGCCAGCGCCACAGTCCGCTCGACGGCTCGGTGGCCTCCCTTCTCGAGCCGGCGGAGCCGGTGCGCGGGGGAATGGAGATCCTCGGACACTACCAGATCCTCGAGCGGCTCGGCCGCGGAGGCATGGGGGTCGTCTACAAGGCCCGCGACCTCCACCTCGGGCGGATTCTGGCGCTCAAGTT
>JBBRGF010000146.1:0-8722 GCA_038240975.1 Gemmatimonadales bacterium | reverse complement strand
CGCCGGGGCCGGCGTGGTGGTGCTCGAGGCCATGAAGATGGAGAACGAGCTTCGGGCAACGATTGGGTCGGTGGTGCGCGCCGTAAGGGTGAAGGCGGGAGAAGTGGTGGAGAAGGGTCAGGTACTCGTGGAATTCGACGTGGGGTCCACTTGACCCGGCTCGCTGGATCGAGCTATCTTGTGAGTCTGTTTCGGTTTGCCCGGTTTAAAGTTCTCAAGGTGACTACGTGCAGATGAAGACTTTCACCGCCACGCCCGACGACATCTCCCACGACTGGCATGTGGTCGATGCCACCGGCGTACCGCTCGGCCGGCTGGCCAGTGCCGTTGCCCAGCTCATCAGGGGCAAGCACAAGCCCACCTACACTCCCCATATGGATGGCGGAGATTTTGTGGTGGTGGTCAACGCGGCCAAGGTAAAGCTCACCGGGCGCAAGATGTCCAACAAGGCCTACTTCAAGCACACCGGCTACATGGGGCACGAGACTTTTACCGCGGCGCGCGACATGCTCGCCAAGCATCCCGATCGGGTCATCGAGAAGGCGGTCTTCGGCATGCTGCCCAAGACATCGCTCGCCAAGCAGAAAATGCGCGGCAAGCTCAAGGTCTACGCCGATGCGGAACACCCCCACGCCGCCCAGCAGCCCAAGATGTTCTCGGTCACACCCTCTGCTTCGAAGGTGAGCGCATGACCACTGTCGAACCCGTGTTCCGCTGGCAGGCCGTCGGCCGCCGCAAGACCGGCGTCGCCCGCGTGTACCTGACGCCGGGTACCGGCAAGTGGGACATCAACGGCCGCACCCTGGGCGACTATTTCCCGCGCCCGTCACTGGTGCAGCACATTCAGCAATCGTTTACCGCCACCGACACGCTTGGTGCATTCGACGTCAAAGCGCACGTGGATGGCGGCGGCCAGGCGGGTCAGGCCGGCGCGCTCAGGCTGGCCATCGCCCGCGCCCTGGTCGAGGCCGATGGGCAGCACCGGCTCAAGCTGCGGGCGGCGGGCTTGCTCACTCGCGATCCGCGGGCGGTCGAGCGGAAAAAGCCGGGCCGTCCCGGAGCCCGCAAGCGGTTCCAGTTCAGCAAGCGGTAGACCGCGTAATCACACACACCGCCGGATCCTGGCGTGGGTGCCCCCTCGGGGGATTCGCCAGGAGTTGAACGCGGTGGACGATCAACCCTGACAACAGATTGGACACCATTCACCGCATGGCACAGCCTCAACTGCAGGACCTGCTCGAAGCCGGCGTTCATTTCGGCCACCAGACACGCCGGTGGAATCCGAAGATGCGGCGATTCATCTTCGCCGAGCGGTCGGGCATCTACATCATCGACCTCCAGAAAACGCTCCGCCAGATTCAGAAGGCGCAGGAGCTGCTTCGGACCGTGGTGCTCAAGGGCGAAGGCGTGCTCTTCGTCTGCACCAAGAAGCAGCTCAAGGCCATCGTGCAGCTCGAGGCGCAGGCCTCCGGCGCGTTCTACGTCACCGAGCGCTGGCTGGGCGGCATGCTCACCAACTTCCAGACGCTCAAGAAGCAGATTCGCCGCCTACGGGAGCTGGAGCAGGGCGCGGCCGACGGCGATTTCGAGAATTACACGAAGAAAGAAAAGCTGCTCTTCGAGCGCGAGCGGGTAAAGCTGAGCCGCAACCTCGAAGGCATCAAGCTCATGGGCCGGCTGCCGGGCGCCCTGTTCATCGTCGACGCGAAGAAAGAGAAGATCGCGGTTGCCGAGGCCAACAAGCTCGGCATTCCGGTGGTCGCCATCGTCGACACCAACGCCGATCCCGACCTGATCACCGTTCCGGTGCCCGGCAACGACGACGCCATCCGTTCGGTCTCGCTCATCACCGCGGCGCTATCGGATGTCATCAAGGAATCGCGCGCCCAGATGCCGATGCGGGAGGCATCCGAAGATCTCGAGGCCGAGACCTACAGCACCGACGCCGGCGGCGAGGGCGACAGCGAGGCCGACCGCAAGCGGCGGCGTCCCCGCCGGAAGCGGCGGCCCAAGCCCGAGGCCATCGCGGCGCGGCTCAAGACCGACGCCGACGGCGCCGTGGTCGAGGCGGCCGCCCCCGCAGCCTCCGCCGAGGTCGATTCTTAGGCTCGCGGACGGACGATCGGAGCATCCGCCGCTTCTGGCCTGTGCGGGCAGTGAGCGGCGGTTTTACTATTCACCCCTGACTGGACCCGGTTGGAGACCATGACGAGCGCGACGATTTCCTCGAAGGATGTAAGCGAGCTGCGGGCGCGGACTGGCGCCGGCATGATGGACTGCAAGCGTGCCCTGGAGGAGGCCGGCGGCCACCTCGACAAGGCCGCTGAGATCCTCCGCAAGAAGGGCATTGCCAAAGCGGAAAAGCGCACCGGCAAGAGCGCCTCACAGGGCGTGGTGGTGAGCTACCTGCATCACAATAGCCAGGTGGGTGTGCTGCTGGAGCTCAACTGCGAAACCGATTTCGTCGCGCGCACCGACGAGTTTCAGCAACTGGCGCGCGATCTCGCCCTCCACGTGGCCTCTGCCGACCCGATCGGCGTCAACCCCGAGGACGTCCCGGCGGAGCTGCTCGATCGGGAGCGGCGCATCGCCGAGGAGCAGGTGGCGCAGGAAGGCAAGCCCACGAACATTCGCGACAAGATCGTCGATGGCAAGCTCAAGAAGTTCGTCGCGGAGCGGACCCTCACCGAGCAACCGTACGTGAAGGACGACAAGAAGACCGTCGGACAGCTCATCAAGGAGGCATCGGGCAAGCTCGGTGAGGCGATTGCCGTTCGCCGCTTCGCCCGGTTCAAGATCGGAGAAGCCTGATGCCCCTCGCCTACACCCGCGCCTTGCTCAAGCTATCGGGCGAGGCGCTGGGCGGTGACAAGGGATCCGGGCTCGACTTTCACAAGGTCGAGGCATTCGCGGCCGAGATCAAAGCCGTTCACTCGCTAGGCGTCAACCTGTCGTTGGTGGTCGGCGGCGGCAACATCATTCGCGGCGCCACGGCCAGCCGAGAAGGGCTCGACCGCGTCTCCGCCGACTACATGGGCATGCTGGCCACCGTCATCAACGCGCTTGCCTTGCAAGACGTGCTCGAGAAGATCGGTGTGGACACGCGGGTGATGACCGCGATCAGGATGGAATCGCTTGCCGAGCCGTACATCCGCCGCCGGGCCATCCGGCACCTGGAGAAAGGGCGCCTCATCATTTTCGCCGCGGGCACCGGCAACCCCTTCTTTTCCACCGACACCGCGGGCGTGCTCCGGGCGCTGGAGATCGACGCCCAGGTCATTCTCAAGGCCACGAACGTCGACGGCGTCTACACCGGCGATCCGAGAACCGACCCGTCGGCCACCTTCATTCCCGAGCTCACCTACCAGGAAGCGATCGTCAAGAACTACGCCGTCATGGACGCGAATGCGTTCGGGCTCTGCAAGGCCAACCAGCTCCCCATCGTCGTCTTCAACATCAACCAGCCCGGTGCCATCACCCGCGTGCTGCAGGGCGACCGGGTAGGGACAATCGTTCGATGAGCACCATTCCCGAATTGACGAAGCAGGCTCGCGAGCTGATGCACAAGGCGGTGGAGAGCACCAAGCGGGAGTTTTCCAGTATCCGGAGCGGAAAGGCGAGCACGTCGCTGCTCGATCTCGTGCGGGTCGATGCGTACGGAAGCGCGGTGCCGCTCAACCAGGTCGCCATGGTGGGGGCGCCTGAGGCGCGGCTCCTCACCGTGCAGCCGTTCGACAAGTCGCTCTCGCAGGCCATCGAGAAGGCCATCCGCGATGCCGACCTCGGCCTCAATCCCTCCGCACAGGGCAACCTGATCCGCGTGCCGCTGCCGGCGCTGTCGGAGGAGCGGCGCAAGGATCTGGTAAAGGTGATTCACAAGTTGGCCGAGGAAGGCCGCATCGCGGTCCGGCACGCCCGCACCGACACGCTCTCGAAGGTCAAGAAGCTCGACAAAGTGCCCGAAGACGACAAGACGCGAGCGGAGAAGGATGTACAGAAGATCACCGACGAGCACATCAAGCAGATCGACGCGCTGATCCACGCCAAAGAGGCCGAGATCATGGAAGTCTGAGGGATGAGCAACGATCTTCTGCGGCAGGTGAAAGTCCACGGGGCGGTTCCCGCCCACATCGCCATCATCATGGACGGCAACGGCCGCTGGGCCAAGGGCCGGTCGCTCCCGCGCCCGCTCGGCCACCACGCCGGCATGACCGCCGTGCGCGAGGTGATCGGCGGGTGTCTCGATGCCGGAGTGGGAGTTCTCACACTCTTTGCCTTCAGCCAGGAAAACTGGCAGCGGCCCGCGCTCGAAATCGAGGCGCTGATGCGCCTGCTGGAGGAGTACATCGCGCGGGAGCTCGACAACCTGCGCGACAAGGGAGTATCGGTGCGCATTCTCGGCGACATCGACCGCCTCACGGCCGGGGCGCGGCGCGCGGTGGATCGAGTCGTGGAAGAGACCACGGGCGGCGATGCCCTGGCGCTCAACCTCTGCATCTCGTACAGCTCGCGCGCCGAGATCGCGCGCGCGGCACGGCTGCTCGCCGAGGACGCCGCCGCTGGGAGGATCGATCCCTCGGAAATAGACGAGGAGGCGATGAGTCGCCACCTCTACACCGCTCCCTGGCCCGATCCCGACCTGCTCATCCGCACCTCGGGCGAGATGCGGGTGTCGAACTTCCTTCTCTGGCAGCTCGCCTACGCCGAGCTGTACGTCACGCCAGTGCTCTGGCCCGACTTCACCCGCCGCCACCTCCTCGAAGCGATCCTCGAATTCCAAAGGCGCGACCGCCGCTTCGGACGCGTCTCGGTCTGATGCAAGCCAGCCATGCGGCCGCCCAAGGCAACCTGGTCCGGCGGGTGGCGTTCGCCGTCGTGGCTATTCCCCTGGCGCTTGCTATCGTGTGGTACGGCGGCATCCCCCTCGTCTGCCTTCTCGCCCTCGTCGGCGCATTGGGCGCCCGCGAGCTGTTCGGCCTTGCCGAGCGTCGTGGGGTCAAGGGGGCGCGGGTACTCGGCTCTGCGGGAGCCGCCTCGATCGCCCCCCTTGGCTATGCGGCGCTCGTGGCCGACGGCCAGCCCGATCTCGTACTCGGCCTCTGCTATGTCGCGGCGCTCTGGCTCATCGCGGTGCTGACATGGGCGCTCATCTCCCGCCCCCCGGCCGATCGGCCGCTGGAGGCGGTGAGCGTCACGGCTCTGGCGGTGGCGTACTGCGGCGTGCTGCCGGCATTCCTCCTGGCTATCCGGCAC
Source organism: Gemmatimonadales bacterium (assembly GCA_038240975.1). GTDB lineage: Bacteria > Gemmatimonadota > Gemmatimonadetes > Gemmatimonadales > GWC2-71-9 > CAVVWJ01. The sequence goes on along the minus strand of JBBRGF010000146.1, from coordinate 3,469 downwards.
GGGCATCATCCGGTGCGGAGCTGGGCCGGCGCCTGGCTCGTCTTCTATCCGCTCGTCGTCACCTGGGTGTGCGACACCGCCGCCATGTTCGGGGGGCGGGCGATCGGCGGGCCCAAGCTCGCGCCGGCGGTGAGCCCGGGAAAGACTCGAGCGGGAAGTATCGCCGGCATCATCGGCGGCCTCGCCATCGCCCCGCTCTTCGCTTTGGCCGTCTTTCCCCGGGTCGGGGTGACCGTGGGACTCGGTGCGCTCCTGATCATCGCCGCGGTGCTCGGAGTCGTAGGGCAGGTGGGCGATCTCGCCGAGTCGCTCTTCAAGCGCGAGGCGGGGGTCAAGGATTCGAGCGCGCTGATTCCCGGCCACGGCGGTGTACTCGACCGTCTCGACTCGCTCTATTTCGTGGTGCCGGTGGCGGCTGCGTTGTACCGGCTGTTTGGGGTCATCTGATGCTTGGAGTGGCGGTTCTCGGGTCTACCGGGTCAATCGGGCGGAGCACTCTCGATGTGCTGCGCCGCCAGCGCGACCACTTCCGGGTCGTGGCGCTTACCGGCGGCCGCCGTGAGGACATGCTCGTCGAACAGATCGCGGAGTGGCGGCCTGTGTTCGCGGGCCTCGCGGCTGGAAACGGCGGCTCCAGTGTGCCCACGGGGCCTTCGGTACTGGTCGAAGCCGCCACGCTGCCCGAGGCCGACATCGTCGTCAACGCGGTGGTGGGCGCGGCCGGGCTCGACGCCACGCTCGCCGCGCTTCGAGCAGGCAAGCGCGTGGCGCTGGCCAACAAGGAAAGCCTCGTCATGGCCGGCGAGCTGGTCGCGCAAGCGGCCTGCGCCGGCGGTGGCGAGCTGGTGCCGGTAGACTCCGAGCACAGCGCCGTTCTACAATGCGTCGCGGGCAGAGATAGCTCGCTCGGCCGCCTGATCCTCACCTGCTCGGGCGGCCCGTTTCGCGAGTGGCCGGCGGAAAGGGTGGCAATCGCCAGCGTGGATCAGGCGCTGCGGCACCCGACGTGGACGATGGGAAACAAGATCACGGTCGACAGCGCCACGCTCGCGAACAAGGCGCTCGAGCTCATCGAGGCGCACCATCTCTTCGGGCTCTCCTACGATGCGCTCGAGGTCGTGATCCACGCCCAGAGCATCGTGCATGCGTTCGTCGAGTTCTGTGACGGAAGCGTCATCGCCCAGCTCGGCTTTCCGTCGATGGAGCTGCCGATTCTCTACGCGCTCACCCACCCGGCCCGGCTGCCGGACGCGGGCGTCAGAAGGTTCGATCCCGTGGCCGCGGGGCCTCTCACCTTCGAGCCGGTTCGGCGCGATGTGTTCCGGGCGCTGGGAGCGGGCATCGCCGCCGGGCGGGCGGGCGGCGTGTCGCCAGCCGTCTTCAACGCCGCCAACGAGGAGGCGGTGGCCGCCTTCCTGGCGGGCGCCATCTCCTTCGGCCGCATCAGCCAAGTGATCGAAGGAGTCCTGGAGTCACACCCGGGCGCCCCCGCCACCGGGCTCGATGCCGTGCGCGAGGCCGACCGTTGGGCTCGGGCACGAGCCACCGAACTGCTGAACCGAACATGAGGCTTGTGTGCTGATCACCGTCGTATCCCTGATCGTCGTCCTCGGTGTCCTCGTGTTCATCCACGAGGCCGGGCACTTCGTCGCGGCCAAGTGGGCGGGGATTTACGTCCACCGATTCTCGCTGGGTCTCGGATCGCCCATACCCTGGCTCACCTTCAAGCGGGGCGAGACCGAGTACTCGGTCTCCTGGATTCCACTCGGCGGCTACGTGAAGATGGCCAGCGGAGAGGAAGACGTCGGCAACAGCCCGCTGGAGGGAGGGCAGGCCACCGTCCAGGTTCCGCGCGACCGCATGTTCGAATCGAAGCCGCTCTGGAAGAGGATGATCGTGATCCTGGCCGGGGTTACCATGAACGCGCTGTTCGCGTGGTTCCTCTTCAGCTTTCTGGCCGCGAAGAATGGACGACAGATCGATCCGTCGACGACGGTTGGCCGGGTAATTCCCGAGCTCGTGCCTGCCGGCGCCGAGGCGCTGCGCGGTCTGCGGCCCGGATCGCGCATCGCCGCCATCAACGGTCGTCCGGTCAGCTCATGGAACGAAATCGAGAAGGGCATACTCAACGCCCCCGAGACCGAAATCAGCATCGAGCTCGACGGTGGGGAGGTGGTTGCGCTCCCGATCCACCCCGACGCGCTGGAGGGCCGGATCAAGGCTTCACAGGCTATTCAGCCGTTCCGGCGGGCGGTGGTGGGCGAAGTCCTGCCCGGCAGGCCGGCGCAACGCGCCGGGCTCCAGAAGGGCGACACTCTCCTTGCGGTCAACGGTCAGGCGATCGGGCAATGGTACGACCTGCTCGACGTGCTCAACACCGATCCGCCAAGGGACCTTTCGGTCGAGGTTGCGCGCGGGTCCAGCCACCTCACGCTGGCTATGCACCCCGCAATCGACACCATCGCCGACGCAGAAGGACAGAAGCGTCCGGTGGGTCGAATCGGTGTGGCCGTGGAGCTCAATTTCCGGGAGGAGAAGCTGACCCTTGCTCAGGCGGTCGCCGAAGGATGGAACTCCACCGCGTCGTCGTCGACGCAGATCTTTCGCACCATCCGGGGCCTATTCAGCGGGCGAATCTCCAAGCGCGAGGTGGGCGGCCCGATCATGATCGGTCAGCTCGCCGGCGAGAGCGCGCGGCTCGGGCTCGACGCCTTCCTGTCGTTCATGGCGCTGATCTCCATCAATCTGGCCATCCTGAATCTGCTCCCTGTGCCGATTCTCGACGGCGGCCAGTTTCTTTTCCTCGTCGCCGAGGGCGTCACCCGCCGTCCACTGCCGGTCAAGTTGCGCGAGCGTTTGAGCATGGTCGGGATGGTGCTGATCGTTCTGTTGATGGGGCTGGCGTTCTCGAACGACATCAGGAGGTTGTTCGGAGGATGAAAGAAGCGGAGAAGGGGAAAGGGGGAGTTCCTTTTCCCCTTTCCCTTTCCCCCTTCACCTTTCACGCTTCTCTTCGGGACGACACGGTGGCCGCCCGCATGGCCGAAAGCCTGGGCGCTACGGGACGGCTCGCGATGAGGGCGCCGAGGGAGATCTCGATGACTCCCAACAACGAGGAAAACCCTCGCATTCCCAACACCGCTCGGCCCATGAGAGCAGGGGACTGTTCGAGGCGTGCATGTACACACCATGCGCCTCGTAGGCGGTGAATTTCAAGCCGCCGATCCAGAACAGGACCAGAACCAGGCCGTACCGGAGCTCTTTCGCGCCAAGGGTCTCGAGCGGGTGCGTATTTCCCATGAGTGCTGCCATTGTTGTCTCAGTCCTAGCGGGCCGCGAGTCCCGCGACTGCGGGAAAGGCCGCCGGAAGCGGAAACCTCCCGACCCTGGTCAGACTTCCGTCCTGTTCGACTCTGAAGGCATGGATCGCCCGCGAGGAGGCATCGGCGAACCCCACGTCGATCACGTA
>JBBRGF010000145.1:0-8757 GCA_038240975.1 Gemmatimonadales bacterium | reverse complement strand
TGGAAGTCCTTGTCGAACACGTAGACGTCGGGATCGAACGGGCCGCCCGCCGGGCTCGGGAGCAGCTCGCCCCAGTCGGGCGGGGCGCCCAGAATGCCGGTGAGGGCGCTGTTCCGAAAGAGCGACTGCCCGCGCGAGCCGTCGGTGCTCCGGCTGCTCGCGAGGTTGAGGCCCGGAATCCGCGCGTAGTAGAGGCCGGCATTGGCGCGGAGAACGTTTTTCGCGTCACCCTTGACGTCCCACGCGACACCAAGCCGCGGCTGGAACATGCTGTAGTCCGACGGAATCGTGCCATCTCCCGGAAAGGTGAAGGTGCCTACCGAATTCGTCACCGTCTGCCCGATGAACGGCCCGTAGAAAAGCTGGTCCCTCGGCGTGATGAGCCCTGGCTCGATCTGCGCCTCCCACCGGAGACCGTAATTGAGCGTTACGTTCGGCTGCGGCTTCCAGCTGTCCTGGAGGAATAGCGCGATGTCGTGCTGCGTGATCGTCTGGGTTCCCGATTCCTCCAGCGAGAGGGGCGGCACGCCCGCCTGCTGCAGGTAGAGGACGACCGGTCCGGTGATGCGCTCGCCGCCGGGGCAGGCGCCCGTGGTCTGGCTGGGCGTCGGCGCGTTGGTGAGAGTGTCCGCGCACTCGACGTAGCCGTTGCCGTTGGCCACGTAATTGAGGAACCCGTTGACCGAGCCAAACGCCATTCGTCCATTTCCAAAGCCCACGAAGGTCTGGGTCGTGGCCGTCCGGTTCCACTCGGCCCCGAGCTTGAAGAGATGGTTGCCCCTGACCAGCGACACGTTGTCGAGCACTTGGAAGCGCACGTCGTGGTCCTGTACCGGGATGAAGAACGGCATCCCGATGCGGTACTGCCCACCGATGTCGATGTCGGTGTCGGGGAACGGGCGATTCGTGGTGGGATTGATGGGTCCGTCGTACGGACGCGGCCGGGCTTCGCGGGCCCACTGGAAGCGGAACTCGTTCGAGAGCGACGATGAGAACAGCGAGGTGAGACTCCCGTTCACCGCGTGCGAGTAGTCCTTTTCGAGCGCGTTGGCGCTTCGTCCCCACGAATCGACATCGAACGTCCCGTTCTGCTGCTTGGAATACGTGAAGTTGTACTTGAGCGTGGCGTTGTGCTTCTGGCTCAGCCGGAAATCGACCTTGGCCAGGAGCGCGTTGCCGTCGTTGGTCCTCGAGATCGCCCCGAAGTCGTTCTGCAGCGCGCCGCCGAAGGCCGTGTCCACGAACGCCTGCAGGAGTGGATCGATCTGGCTCAGGCGATCGTTCTGCTTGGTCTCGTCGTACACCTGCTGGTCGTACGCAAGGAAGAAGAACGCCTTGTCCCTGATCAGCGGCCCGCCGATCGTACCGCCGAACTGGTGTTGGCGAAAATCGGGCTGGAAACCGGCCGCCGGGAGCGTGTTGTTCGAAAAGGTGTGGCTGTAGTCGGCGGACAGGCCGTCGAACTTGCCGAAATAGTGGGCCGACCCGTGGATCTCGTTGGTGCCCGATTTGGTGATCACGTTGATGAAGCCGCCGCTCGACCGGCCGAACTCCGCGTTGGCACCGTCGGCGACGACCACGAAATCCTGCACGGCGTCGAGGTTGAACGTGAATGCGGGACGCTGGCCGCCCCGCTGCTCGCCGAAGAAGGGATTGTTGAAGTCGGCGCCGTCTACCGAGACGTTGTTGTGAATGCCCCGCTGCCCACCCACGCTGATCTCGTCTCCGTCGGGGCCCTGTACGATCCCCACGTTGGGTGTGAGCGTCGTGTAGTTGAAGATGTTCCGTCCGTTGTTCGGTAAACCCTCAACGGCTTCTACCCCCAGCCGGGTCGAACCCTCCGACTTGGTCACGTCCACCGCCGGCGCCTCGGCCGTGGCCGTGACCTCCTGCAGCTGAACCGCCTGGCGCGCCAGCGCGAATGGCAGGTCGACCGTCTCGCCGAGCCTGAGCGCCACGCCGGTGCGCTGCGACTCCCTGAAGCCGAGCGCGCGGGCGGCCACGTCGTAGGTGCCGACCCGGAGCAGCGTCGCAATGAAGACGCCCCGCTCGTTCGTGACGAGGGTTCGGTCGGCGTTGGTCTCGACGTTCCGCAGCGTCACCGTCGCGCCCGACAGCGGGCCACCACTCGAGTCGGACACGATCCCGCGGATGACGCCGGTAGTCGCCTGGGCCTGGGCGTGAAGTGAGAGTGGAATGGTTGCAAGGAGTGCGGCCAGGAAAAGGCGGCGCGTCGAACCGATCGAACGGGACAGGGGCACGGGCGATCTCTCTTTCTAAACACCGAGGTTTTCGCGCGCGGGGTCGGCACGGTGTAGTGCCGAGCGATGAGATGCCGAGACGATTGTTCCGAAGGGACTGAAAAGCTTACCGCGTGACCGGAGGCGTCGCAAGAAGGGACGGCGGATCGCGAAGCACGGGATAGAACTGGAGGAAGCGGCGTGCGCGGCATGGCACCGGGCGCATCGCTCTCGCGGGAATGGCTGCGCGGTGGCACTCCGCCCGCGAGGCTCGAAGCTGAAATAGGCCCACCCGCCTGCGAACCTCGCCGTCTGGGCCCCCATGCACGGCTACGGCATCGGCCGCTGGATCCGCCAGACCACCGACGACGTGCTCACCATCCCGAGAACGGGCGTTCGGTCGACCCAATGGTTGCCTTGCGAAACGCTCGACCGCTATCCGCTGACAGAAAGCCCGCGCTGTGGGGGGTATCACAGACGGGCACGCCGCGTTGCCTGACATTGGGTTGCGGCCCCACCTGCCGGGGCCGTGCCACCAGGTCGACTAGGGCGGACGCGATGAGCCACAGTGGCATCACTCAGTTCATTCGCTCGCGGGCGTTTCCAAGCCGTGACCCGTATGCCCTCCTCAAACGCAGCCCTCGCATCCCCCTTGCCGATCGCCCTTACTCGATAGCTGCCTATGTTCGGGGACCGTTGGTTACGCTTGCCGTAGCGGTGCTGTTCGACTTGCTCTCACGGTCGGGCACGCTGGAGGCGACGCCGTTTCCCATTCTGGTGGTGACGGTGGTCTATTCGGCTCTCAGCGGGGGGCTGCCATCGGCGGCGGTGAGCGCGGTGGTCACAACGGTCGATGCCGCGCACTTCTACTCCGAGCGCGTGGGACTTCTGCGATACGACCTGACGGGTATCTCGAGTCTGGTCGTGGTGGGCCTGGCCTCGTGGAGCATCGCCGTCGTCGTCTCGCGGCTGCGGTCGCGGGCCCGCGCAAGGTCCGCGAGAGAGATGACTCCCGAAGAGGCCGATACGATCCGCCGCAGGTTGTCGCTGCTGGAGCAGACCAGCACTATCCTCGCGTCGTCGCTCGATTACGAGAGCACGCTCGCGCACGTGGCGCGGCTGCTCGTGCCCGCGCGGGCCGACTGGTGCACCATCCACCTCGCCAACGGCCAGGGGGAATTTCGATTCATCGCCGGAGCGCACCGCGATTCGGGGCGCGAACTCTTGGTGCGCGCCCTTTCCCAGTACGGCAACCATGGACCGCCGTTCGGCGGGCCCTCCGGTGCCGCCGACGTCATACCTATCACCAAGGAGACGCTCACCCGGCGGGCCGACGATGCCGACCACCTGAAGCTCCACCGCGCGCTTGCTCCCGTCGCCGCTCTGCGGGTACCGATTCCCGGCCGGAACCAGTCGGCTGGTGTACTGACGCTGGTGATCGCCGAGTCGAATCGCCCGATCGGGGAGGACGACGTCGAGCTGGCCGAGGAGCTGGCCGGCCGCGCCTCGCTCGCGATCGAGAACGCCATGCTCCACCGGGAGGCCGCCGAGGCCGAGCGTCGCTTCAGGCTCGTATTCGGCGCCAATCCGCAGCCGATGTGGATCTTCGACGTCGAGACGCTAGGCTTCATTTCGGTCAACGACGCGGCGGTGCGCCAGTACGGCTACGCTCGCGAAGAGCTGGCCGTCATGACCATCATGGATCTTCTTCCTCGCCAGGATACGCTCCTACCCGCTCCTGTCGAGCGAGGGCAGGACCGGCTCGAAGTCGCGCTCACCCGGCATCAGCGCAAGGACGGCACGATCGTCGAGATGGAGCTGGCCTCGCAGGAGATCGATCTCGAAGGGCGCCGCGCGCGACTCGTAGTCGGGACGGACGTCGGCGATCGCACGCGAGCACTTGCGTCGCTCCACCAGAGCGAGGAGCACCTCCGCCACTCGCAACGAATGGATGCCGTGGGCCGGATCGGAATCGGCGTGGCCCACGACTTCAACAATGTGCTCACGTCCATCCAGGGATTCGCCGATATTCTCATGCGCGATCTGCCAGCCGGCGACTCGCGCCGGGATAGCGTCGGGCAGATCCTCCAATCGACCGGCCGCGGGGCTCTGGTCACCCGCCAGCTCCTCGCATTTGGCCGGGCGGAGCCGCTGCGGCCCGTTCCCCTGAGCCTCAATGCGCTCGTCCTCGGGCTCGAGGGACTCATCGGCCGGCTCGCGGGCGACGACATCGAAGTACGTACGCGACTCGCCGAGGGGCTCGGGACCGTGCTCATCGACCCGGCCAGAATGGAACAGGCCGTCCTCAGTCTGGTTCTCGCCGCCGGCGAGGCGATGCCCGCGGGCGGAACAATGACCATCGAGACGTCGGAGCGGTACCTGGGCGGCTTCCCGGCAGGCAGGCATCTCCCTCCAGGGCGGTACGCCGTGCTCGCGGTCGGCGACACCGGCAACGGCCTGGAGGCCAGCGGGCGGCCGTTGGACCGGCGGAGACGCGATGATCTGGGCCTCCGCGTGGTCAACAGCATCGTCCGCGAGTGCGGCGGTCTCGTGCGGATTACGAGCGAGCCGGGAGAGGGCAGGACGGTCAAGGTGTACCTGCCCCTGATCAATGCGACGCATTCGTTGGAATCGCCGGCGCCGGAACCGCCTCCGCGTGCAAGCGAGACCGTTCTGGTGGCGGAAGACGAAGATGGGATCAGAGCGTTGCTGAAGAGAATCCTGTCGGAAGCAGGGTACCAGGTGATCGAGGCGCGCGATGGCCCCGACGCGCTACTGACGGCGCGGCGTTACGACGGGCCGATACACCTGCTCGTGACCGACGTCGTGATGCCTGGAATGAGCGGCGGCGAGCTGGCTCAGGCTCTCCTGCGCTCGAGGCCGCGACTGGAGGTGCTCTATGTCTCGGGATACGCCGACGCTGACGTACTCAACCGCGGTGTTTGCCGCACCGATAGCACCTTCCTCGGCAAGCCGTTCAGCGGAAACGAACTTGTGGGGAAGGTGAGGGCCCTGCTCGACAAGCGGCCGGCCCTCGATTCCAACAGCCTCAGCGAACGCGAGAGCGCAGCGCGCGGAGGACCTCGGCGGGAGCTTCTCCCCGAAGCCCCAGGATGATGTTTCCGAGCGTCCACGCAGCGCCGTTGACAGGCGTCGGGGACTGAGTTGCCCGCCGCTGCTGATCGAGCAGGATCGTGCGACCCTGGGGATCCTGATACACCACGCGAACCACTGGCCGGGTGGTATCGGCCCCGGCCGCCACGCGTCCCGGCGCGAGTCCCATGAACACCGGGCTCATCCCTTCGATCACATGCACCGGCCCGCCGAGTTGGCGATTGGCCTCGTCGAGGCCGATCCGGAGATAGACCTGTGCGCGCTGCTCCAGAGTGGGAGGAGGAGGCGCCGCGACGACGGCAGCCGGGCGGGTGAGCTCCTCGCGGTCAAGTGCCGCGGTGGCAGCGGCGGCGCGACCGGCACGACGCTCACGGTCGAGTTGAGTGAGGGCCCTAGCGGCCTGGAGGCGGATAGCATCCTGCTCGGCGGCCTGGGTGGCCGCTTCTTCGCGGGCGTCGGTGTTCTCGTCGGTCGAGGTATCCCCGGCGGTGGCCGCGGGGGATGAGCTGCTCGCCACCTCCGGCGCCTGGGGCTTTGCTTTCGCGACGCGCACGGGTGGCGGAGGAGTGCGTGCCGGTGCGGCACGAGCAGCGGCCGGGGGTGTCCTGACGGCGGCGGAATCGGCGCGATTGAGCTCGGCAGGGCTTGCCACGGCCTGCGACTCGGCTGTCGCCACCGCCGGACGCGGAGGAGCAGAGGCGAGATCGGTCGGCTTGCCCTTTGAGAAAGTGAAGGCCATATACCCGCCGCTTACTACCAGGATCAGCGCTGCCGCCCAGCCAATAACGCGGATCCAATTGCCGACGCCAGTTGCGGGCTTCGGATTGTCGGGGATCAGGAGTACGGGAGACGCGTCTTCCCATGGCTCATGCTCTCGCGGACTCGGCCGCGGGGGCGGAACAGGCCGCTCGGGGGCGGCAGAGGGTGACGCAGCCGCGGCGACAGCCGGAGAGCCGGCGCCTGCCGAGAACCGTCCGAACTGCACCCGGCCGACCAGGCGGTCGGCTTCACCCAGAAATTCGCGAGCGTCGCGCAAGCGGGCGCTGCACGCTGTGCAGCCGTCGAGGTGGGCCTCGATCTCCAGTACCTCGGTGCCGGCCAGCTCTCCGTCGAGCAGGGCGTGAAGCGTTCCTTCGTCAAGATGCGACATTCTTCCCCCGTTCCTGCGCCCGATAGGCCTCGACCAACCTGCGCCGGGCTCGTGCGAGCGTCGTGCCGATCGCGCCCTTGGCCAAGCCAAGAGTGGCCGCGATCTCCTCGTAATCGAATCCTTCGGCCTTGAGCAGCAGCGCCTCGCGATCGCGGTCGTTGAGCGTAGCCAGAGCGGACCTGACCCGAGCACCGTCTTCGTTTCGCTCGAACTCGACGTCCGGGCCTGCGGTCGGCGTGTCGGTCTCGGATCGGAGCAGCTCGAGCCTCCGTCCGCGCGTTACGCTTCTACGACCATCCTCCCGAACCAGATTGAGCGCCACGGCAAAGAGCCACGGACGTGGATTGTTGGGCGGAGCCGACACCGCCCGGGCGAAAGTCTCCTGAGCCAGGTCTTCCGCGCGATCCCTGTCACCGGTCCGGCGATAGAGCATCCGGACCAGGGGGGCATAGTATTGCTCGAAGAGCTGGGCAAGATCGGCCGTCATTATCCCCTGCACGAGTGTCCAAGACCCGGCCTCTTTTGTCTCCTGAGGCTCGGCCTCCCGAGTCGGGCGAACGCCGTCTCGCCCGGCCTGCCGCGTCGCAGGCAACTGTAAGGCAGGCGCGAGGTTCGGGCAACGGCGAGCCACAACTTCGATATCGGATGAAGTCGAGGCGGTGACGCGTGACCCAATCTTGGAAGATGCTCCCGGTGCCGTACCTTGCACGCGGCGTGCCACCATGGCCTTGGACGGGACTGCGCCGAGCCGTGGCGGCAGCTTCGGGGGGCTGGTATTTTCCGGTCAGACAACCTGACTGCCGGCGAGGAGACACCATGCCCACCGAAACGCTGGCCGCGACAGCCGCCGCCACCGATACCTTCCCGATCAACGGCACCGACTTCATCGAGTTCTACGTCGGCAATGCCAAGCAGGCGAGCCATTATTACCGCTCGGCCTTCGGATTCGAGCTGGTGGCGTACCGAGGCCCCGAAACCGGAACGCGCGACCGGGCGAGCTACCTGCTGCAGCAGAACAAGGTCCGGTTCGTTCTCACCACCTCCACGACGCCCAGTCACCCGGTCGCGGAACACGTCAACCGACATGGCGACGGGGTCCGCGACATCGCGCTCTGGGTAGACGATGCCCGCGAGGCGTTCAGCCGGGCCATCGAGCGCGGCGCGCATGCCGTGCAAGAGCCCACGGTGCTGCGGGACGAGGGGGGCGAGGTGGTCATCGCCGCCATTCAGACGTACGGCGACACGATTCACAGTCTCGTGGAACGGCGAAATTACAGCGGCGTGTTCCTTCCCGGCTTTCGTCCCACTACGAGCCCGTTCAAGCCCGAGCCGATCGGCCTGCTTCACGTCGACCATTGCGTCGGCAACGTCGAGCTGGGGGCGATGAACCGATGGGTGGGCTTTTATCAGGAAGTGATGGGGTTCCGCAATCTGATCTCGTTCGACGACAAGGACATTTCCACCGAGTACTCGTCGCTCATGTCGAAGGTCGTGGCCAGCGGCAACGACCGGATCAAATTCCCCATCAACGAGCCGGCCCAGGGGCGGAAGAAATCGCAAATCGACGAGTATCTCGAGTTCTACGGCGGGCCCGGCGTGCAGCATCTCGCCATTGCTACCAATGACATCGTCCACACCGTCACCGCTCTGCGCAATCGCGGCGTCGAGTTCCTCCAGGTGCCTACCACCTACTACGATACGCTGCTCGACCGGGTGGGCACGATCGACGAGGACGTGGGGCCGCTCAAGGAGCTGGGCATTCTGGTCGACCGCGACGACGAGGGGTATCTGCTCCAGATCTTCAGCAAGCCCGTGGAAGACCGCCCCACCCTGTTCTACGAGATCATCCAGCGCAAAGGCGCCCGCAGCTTCGGCAAGGGCAACTTCAAGGCGCTGTTCGAGGCGATCGAGCGGGAGCAGGCGTTGCGGGGAAATCTGTAGGAGACGCACATGCCGATCTATCACACCATGGGCCAGATTCCTCGGAAGCGACACATCGCCTTCCGGAAGCCGGATGGGGGTCTGTACGCCGAGGAGCTGATGGGCCACGAGGGTTTCACGGGAACCTCGTCGCTGCTCTATCACACCTACCCGCCGACGACGGTCAAGTCGGCTCGGCGGCTCCGCGAGACCAAGTACGAAGCCGACCCCGACCAGACCCTGCGGCACCGTCACTTCCGTACATCGCAGGTGAAGAAGGGCGGGAGCCCCACGCTCGACCGCGTGCCGCTGTTGTTCAATCAGGACATTGCG
>JBBRGF010000144.1:0-8809 GCA_038240975.1 Gemmatimonadales bacterium | reverse complement strand
CTCGGCATCGTGCTGTACGAGCTCGTCTCCGGCAGCTTGCCATTTGATCCCGGTGCGCTCGATCGGGCAGACTTCATCGCCCAGCACATCATCCGCAAGAAGGACGCGCCCACGCCCAGCACCCGGTTCGCCTCGCTCGGCGCGGCTCGGGCCGGCGTCGCCGAGCATCGCGATACCACGCCGGTGGCTCCCCGGAAGGAGCTGAAGGGCGACCTCGACTGGATCGTCCTCAAGGCCATCGAGAAGGACCGCACCCGGCGTTACGAGACGGCCAACGGGCTTGCGCTCGACCTTCAACGACTGCTCCGTAACGAGCCGATCAGCGCGCGCCCACCCTCGGCGACCTACGCGATCAGAAAGTTCGTGCGGCGCAACCGGCTCGGCGTCGCGCTCGCGGCTACCGCAACGCTGACGGTCCTGGGTGTCGCCATCGTCATGACCCTGCTTACGGAGCGGGTCTCGAAGGAACGGAATCGTGCCGAGCTGGAGGCGGCAAAAGCGAAGTCGATCAACCGTTTCATGCTCGACATGCTGAGCTCCGCCGACCCCTGGCAAGGCGGCGCGCACGAGGTCACGGTTCAGGATGCACTCGGCAAGGCTGTCGGCAAGCTGGATGGCGCCTTCAAAAACCAGCCCCTGGTCGATGCCGCGGTACGACAGGTGATCGGCGCAGCGTACGATGGTCTGGGACGCACGGCGGAGGCCGAGCCGCTACTTGTGCAGTCGCTGCGCCGCCGTCAGGAGCTGCTGGGAGACACCAACGAGGATGTGGCCCTCTCGCTCACCGCGCTGGGCACGTTGCGGCGGGACCAGGGCCGATATGACAGCGCGGCGGCGTTGTTCGGCCGCGCACTGGCGATTCGCCACCGGCTCGACGGCGGCGCCGAGGGTCTCCCCGTCGCTGGATCCCTGGTCGACCTGGCGGGCGCCGAAGAGGTGCGCGGGAATACGGCCAGGGCCGATTCTCTGGGCCGCCAGGCACTGGCCATCCGGAAGCGGCTGCTCGGAGACGAAAACACCGATGTCGCCATCGCCATGCGTGTGGTTGGCGGCTATAATATTTCGCTCGGCAAGTACGCCGCAGCGGAATCGCTGTCGCGGCCTGCGGTCGCCATCATGCGCAAGACGATCGGCCCGCGCCACCCCGAGCTGGCATCGGCCATCAACGACCTGGCGCTCGAGCGAATGTATCAGGGCGACTTCGTCGAAGCGGAGCACCTGCTCCGCGAAACGGTGGCGATGGATTCAGCGATGTTCGGCCCGACGCATCCGGCTCTTGCGTCCGATCTCGAGAACCTGGGCAATGTCTTCTACAGCCAGCAGAGGTACGGCGACGCGCTCAAGATCCTGCGGCAGGTGCTGGACATCCGCCGGACGATGCTGGGCGACAGCCACGAAGCCGTGGGGCGCACGATCGCGAACCTGGCCGCCGTCACTCGGCGTGAGGGCGACTATCGCGCGGCGCAGCCGTTGTTCGAGGACGCGTTGCGCCGGCTGACCTCCACAGTCGGACCCGATCACCCCTCAGTCATTCATACCATGGTGGGCTCGGGGAACAACCTGACGTCGCTTGAGGAATACGCGCGGGCGGAAGCCGTCCTTCGGGATGCCATGCGGCGTGCGAGCTCGGCGCTGGGCACACGCTGGTCGCTCGACAACGTCGGCGCCCCCCTTTCCAGGATGCTCCGGACGGCGGGGCGCTACGCCGATGCCGAACAGACGGCGATCGCGGTGTACCAGGTGCGGGACAGCATGTATGGGCCGACGCACCCGGATACCCGCGCCGCCGCCGCTGAGCTCGATACGCTCTATCAGAAGATGAGCCGCCCGAACGAAGCGGCGGCGTATCGCGACAAAGCAAAAGCGAAGTAAGTGTCGAACGCCGCCGCCTCACCTGAAGACGTCGAGTTTTTCTCCCACCTTCTTCAGGCGGTGCGCGACAGCGTCATCTATACCGACCTCGAGGGCCGGGTCCGCTACTGGAATCAGGGAGCGACCGAGATCTTCGGCTACACGGCCGAGGAAGTCCTCGGGCGCTCCGTGGGACTCTTGTATCCCGAGGAGGAGCCCGCTCGCTATTCGCACGACCTCCAGCGGATCCTCGACGGCGAGGACTTCTCCGGCGAGTGGCGGGGCCGCCGCAATGACGGCGAGACGGTGTGGCTCGACATCAAGACGACGGTCGTACGCGGCCGCAATAGCGAGCCGATCGGATTCATCGGCGTGGCCAAGGATATCACCGAGCGAAAGAAGGCGCTGCAGGCCCTTCGAGCCAGCGAAGAGCGCTACCGGGCCTTCATCGAGCAGACGGCAGAAGGCTTGTGGCGCGTCGAGTTGGAGGAGCCGCTGCCGCTCGGGCTCGACGAGGACGACCAGATCGATCACTTCTACACCTACGCCGTCATGGGCGAGTGCAACGACGCGATGGCCCGCATGTATGGCCTGGAATCGGCGTCCGACCTGTCCGGGGTTCGGCTCGGCGACCTGCTGCCGCGATCCGATCCGCACAATGTGGAGTATCTGCGCAGATGGGTTCGCCACGGATACCGCCTCCTCGAGGCCGAATCGCACGAGCATGACGCGAACGGCCATAAGCGGTACTTCCTCAACAATCTTATCGGGATCGTGGAAGACGGTGTGCTTCGGCGCGCATGGGGGTCACAGCGCGATATCACGGAGCGGCGGCGGGCCGAAGCACACCTCCGCCAGGTCGACCGGCTGGAGGCGGTGGGACAGCTCGCGGGCGGGGTGGCCCACGAGGCGAACAATCAGATGTCGGTGATTCTCGGGTGCAGCGAGTTCGTGCTCAAGCGCAACGACCTGCCCGACGTCGTGCGTCAGGACGTCGAGCATATCCAGCGCGCGGCCGAGCGCACTGCCGGCATCACCCAGCAGCTGCTCGCGTTCAGCAGCCGCCAGCTTCTCCATCTCAAGGTGCTGGAGGTGAACGCGGCCGTCCAGCGGCTCGAGCCCATCCTGCGGCGCACGCTCTCTCCCGACCAGCAGCTCGACATGCGTCTCGAAGCGGAGCCCGATCTCGTCTGGGCCGACGCGGGCCAGCTCGACCAGGTGCTGCTCAATCTCACGCTCAACGCCCGCGATGCCATGCCGGGCGGTGGGCGCGTGACCATCGAGACGAAGACCGTGCATCACTCCGCGGAGTACGCGGCGTCCAAGGAAGGGACCGCCGTGATGCCGGGACCGTACGTGATGATCGCCGTGACCGACACGGGTCATGGAATGGATCGCCGGACCATGGCCCGGGCATTCGAGCCATTCTTCACCACCAAAGGCGTCGGACGCGGCACCGGTCTGGGGCTCTCGACCGTCTACGGCATCGTCAAGCAGTGCGGCGGCTTCCTCTGGGCTTACAGCGAGCCCGGCATCGGCACCACGTTCAAGGCGTATCTCCCTCTGGCCGACCGGCAGTCGAGGGCCGGCCCGGCGGAGACGGCGAATCTCCGCTCGAAGACAGGCGAAGTGATTCTTCTCGTCGAAGACGAGCCGATGGTGCGACGGGTGGTCGGCCGGGCGCTGAGCGATTTCGGGTACGTCGTGGTCGAGGCCGACAACGGACGCGAGGCGCTCGCGTGGCTGGCCGGAGCCGATTCGCCGCCCGCCCTCGTGGTGAGCGACCTGGTCATGCCCGAGATGGGTGGACGCGAGCTTGCCGCCCGGCTCGGCGAACTGTTCCCCGGCCTGCCCGTTCTCTTCACCTCCGGGTACACCGACAATGAGGCCGTGAGACGGGAGCTGGTCCAGGAGAACCGTCCCTTCCTTCAGAAACCGCTGGCCCCGGACACCCTGCTTCGCACCGTACGCGGGCTGCTCGACCGATCCTGAGATGACCGTGGGTACGCCGGGCTCCCCTTCCGGCGCGCTCGCCGGCTGCCTGCTCGGCCAGGCCCTCGGTGACGCGCTCGGCTTCGTCGTCGAGGCGGCGCATCCCGAGTCGGTGGCCGACTACGTGTCCGGCTGCCTCCGGTCGGGCAGGGCGGGCGATCTCTCGCACCCCGATTTTCCGTTCGGCCAGTACAGCGACGACACGCAGATGGCCCGCGAACTGTTGTGCGGCATTCGCGACTACGGCGGATGGGACCCGGCGACGTTCGCACGGAGGATCGCCGCGTTGTTCGGGGAGGGCCGCGAGGTCGGAGCCGGTCCCGGAACCCGATCCACAGCGGAGCGTCTGCGGTCGGGCGTATCGTGGCGAGAGGCGGGGCGGCCGGCGCCCTACGACGGCAACGGCAGCGCGATGCGCGCGGGGCCGGTGGGAGTCGTGTTTGGCGGCGGGGTCGACCGCATGCTCCGGGTGGCAGCGGAGCAGAGCCTGATCACCCACCGCGATCCGCGGTGCACCGCCGGGGCGGTCGCGGTGGCAGGGGCGGCGGCCCTCGCGGCCGGCGGACCGGTCGATACCGGGGCCTTCATCGAGAGACTGGCGGCGTGGGCCGGGCGGGAGGACCAGACGATGGCCGCGGCGATCCGGTCGGTTGCGGATTGGGTGGACCTCGAGCCTGCCGCTGCCGCACGCCACCTGCACGAGTCGGGTCTCGACCCGGCCAGGACGGATCAGTGGATGGGTATCTCGTCGTCGGTGGTGCCGAGCGTGACTTGGAGCCTCTATGCGTTCGTGCGGTCTCCCGACGATTACTGGGAGACGATCTGCGTCGCCATCGGGGCCGGCGGCGACACCGACACGATGGCGGCGATGGCGGGCGCGATCAGCGGCGCGCGGCTCGGCGCGGAGGCGTTGCCTCGAGACCTGCTGGCGCGAGTCAACGATCGAGGAACCTGGGGAGCGGCCGAGCTCACGGATCTGGCCGGCGACTGCGACGGGCTCGGCAGGCCCACGGCCTCTTGAGCGCCTCGTCACAGGTGTTATCCTTGCCGATGGGCTCCCCATTCCCAGGCGAGGCGATCATGCCCCACGGCAAAATCTACCGCGACGTCGCGGAAACGGTCGGCAACACACCTCTTATCCGACTCAACCGCCTGGGCTCGGGCCTCTCCGGCCGTATCGTCGTCAAGCACGAAGGCTACAACCCGTACGATTCGGTCAAGGACCGCATCGGCGCCGCGATGCTCGACGACGCTGTCGAGAAGGGCCGCCTGCGGCCCGGCATGGTCGTCGTCGAGCCCACGAGCGGCAATACCGGCATCGGTCTCGCCTACGTCGCCGCGGCGCGCGGCTACCGGTGCATCTTCACGATGCCCGAGACGATGACGGTCGAGCGGCGCCATCTCCTCCGGGCGCTCGGCTGCAAGGTGGTGCTCACCGAAGGCCCCAAGGGCATGCGCGGGGCCATCGCGCGTGCGGAGGAGATTCTCGCGAAGCTGGGCGATCGTGGCTGGATGCCCCGGCAGTTCGACAATCCCGCCAATCCGGCTATTCACTATCGCACCACGGGGCCGGAGATCTGGGCCGATACCGAGGGCAAGATCGACATCTTCGTCGCCGGAGTCGGAACCGGGGGCACCATCACCGGCGCCGGGCGATACCTGCGCGAGCAGAAGCCGTCCATCCGCATCGTCGCGGTCGAGCCCGCGGAAAGCCCGGTGCTCTCGGGGGGCCAGCCGTCTCCCCACAAGCAGCAAGGGATCGGCGCCGGCTTCATTCCCGGCAACCTCGACACGAAGATCTACGACGAAGTGATTCGCGTGAGCAATGACGACGCGATCGCCACCGCCCGGCGCCTGGCGCGCGACGAGGCGATCTTCGCCGGCATCTCGTCGGGCTCCATCACCTGGGCGGCCCTCCAGGTGGCCGCGCGGCCGGAAAGCGCGGGCAAGCTCATCGTTTCGATCGTCTGCGACTTCGGCGAGCGGTACCTGTCGAATCCGGTCTACACGGAGCTTCCCGACCCCGACTTCTCGGATCTCGAGGAGGCCCTGCAGGAGGCGGTGGTGGTGGGCTAGTCAAGGTCTTACTTTCCGACGACTCCGTCCCCCGTCTTCTCACCGAGGCGCACCGACCCGTGACCACTTCCGCACGCACGCTCGATGGAGGCACGACTCTTCCCGAGCGCATCGACAGCATCTTCGGCCGCGACATCTTCTCCTACAGCACCATGCGGCAGCGGCTCCCGAAGGAAGTCTATCGGAGCCTGCTGCGCACGATCGACCAGGGCGAGCCCCTCGACCCGGCGGTAGCCGACGTGGTGGCGGCCAGCATGAAGGACTGGGCGATCGAGAACGGGGCCTCGCACTACACACACTGGTTTCAGCCGCTGACCGGGCTCACCGCGGAGAAGCACGACTCCCTCGCCGCGCCCGATGGGGCGGGCGGCGTGGTCTTCAATTTTTCGGGATCCGAGCTCGTCCAGGGTGAGCCCGACGCGTCGAGCTTTCCCTCGGGCGGCATCCGGGCCACCTTCGAGGCCCGCGGATATACGGCATGGGACGCCACGAGTCCCGCCTTTCTCATGCGGGGGGAAAACAATGTCACCCTCTGCATTCCGACCGCGTTCGTGTCGTGGACCGGAGAGGCGCTCGACACCAAGATCCCGCTGCTCCGCTCGGTCGAGGCACTCTCGAAACAGGCGCTCCGCATCCTCAGGATTTTCGGCGCCGACGAGCGCGTCACCCGGGTGTACACGACGGTCGGGCCGGAACAGGAGTATTTCCTGGTCGACCGCGACCTCTACTACAAGCGTCCCGACCTCCTCATCTGCGAGCGGACTCTCTTCGGCGCCAAGCCGCCCAAGGGGCAGCAGCTCGAGGACCACTACTTCGGCACGATCCCGCCGCGCGTTCTCGCCTTCATGTCGGAATCGGAACGCGAGCTCTACCGCCTCGGGGTGCCGGTAAAGACGCGGCACAATGAGGTCGCTCCCGGCCAGTACGAGATCGCGCCCCTGTTCGAGCCGAGCCAGATCGCCGGCGACCACCAGATGCTGATCATGGAGACGCTCAAGCGGGTGGCCCCCCGGTACGGGCTCCAGGCGCTGCTGCACGAAAAGCCGTTCGCGGGCGTGAACGGGTCGGGCAAGCACAACAACTGGTCGATGTCCACGAACACCGGCGTCAACCTGCTCGACCCCCAGGACGACACGCACACCAACATGCAGTTCCTGGTCTTTCTCGTCGCCACCATCCGCGCGGTCGACCTGCACGCCGATCTGTTGCGGGCGTCGATCGCTTCAGCCGCCAACGATCATCGCCTCGGCGCCAACGAGGCCCCCCCGGCCATCATCTCGATCTTTCTGGGCAAGATGCTGTCGGACATCCTCGAGCAGGTGGAGCGCGGCCTGCCCAAGCGGACCATCAGAGGCGGCACGCTCGATCTCGGCGCCAAGACGCTCCCGCAGCTTCCCCGCCACTCGGGCGACCGGAACCGCACGTCGCCGTTCGCATTCACCGGCAACAAGTTCGAGTTCCGGGCGGTGGGGTCGAGCGCGAGCATTGCGTGGCCCAACACGGTGCTCAACACGATCGTGGCGGAGTCCCTCGACTACGTCGCCACCGAGCTGGAGCGACTCGCGGGGGCGCGGCCTTCTCCGGCCCGGCTTCAGTCCTCCGTCCTTTCCGTCCTCAAAAAACTGATCAGGCAGCACAAGCGGGTGCTCTTCGACGGCGATAATTACGCCTCGGAGTGGCACGACGAAGCGGAGCGCCGGGGGTTGCCGAACCTGCGGGACTCGGTGGCGGCATTCCAGGTGCTGCGGGTGAAAAAAAACGTCGACATCTTCAGGAAATACGGCGTCCTGACCAAACCGGAGTACGAGTCCCGGATTCACATCCAGCTCGAGAAGTATGTCAAGCAGCTCGCGATCGAAGCGGAGACCATGGTGTCGATCGCGAGGACGCAGATCCTTCCCGCGGCGCTGGAGCATCAGCGCCGGGTCGCCGAGTCAGCCGCCGCCACCAAGTCTGCCGGAGTCGATGCCACCGACTCCGTGAGCGCGCTGCGCGAATTCGTGGGCTTGGTGTCGGAGTTTCGGAAGAGAACCGGGGAGGTGGAACGGCTCGCCGCGCATCACGAGGAAGAGCCCGGCAAGCACGCCGCGCAGATCAACCGCGAGCTCAAGCCGGCTATGGAGCGATTGCGGGAAACGGGCGACGCACTCGAATCGCAAGTGTCGGCCGACCTCTGGCCGATGCCGAACTACCGGGAGCTGCTGTTCTTGAAGTGACCTAGCGGGGCCACCCGTCGGGCCTGCGGCGGGTCAGCACGAACAGCTCGGAAGGGCACTTTGCGGGAGTCAGGATGCCTGCCATCGCCTGAAAAGCGAGGACCTCTTCGGGCGATGTGTCGGGGTCGAAGTAGATGGCGAGTGCTTCGACCAATGGGGCGCGATCGGGACGAGCGAGCGCCTCGAGCCAGGGATGCGGCTCGGTGACCCGTCGGCGCTCGAGCCGGACCCGGACGGCGCCGTCGAGCCAGCAGGGTTGAGTACCGAGATTGTCCACGAGGGCTTCGCTGAGGAGGAGGCTTTCGCCGTCGGGCGTGATGGCGCCGAAGCGCATCCTGCCACGCTCATTGCGGCGATGAAGCACGATGCCCCAATGGAAGCCCGCCGGCCCGTGGTGATACCAGTCCAGGACCCGGAGGAGCTGCTCTCTCAATGCGTCAACTACCAAGGGTGATTGCATATCGGCCGCTGTCGTAGAGGGCGTGCATCGTTGCCCGCATCGGGCACGTCGCTCACAATACTCTGCAGAATGCGGGCCACACTGCTCCGGTTCCACCCCTGGCGCTGTCCGTCCGGCCCCGACACATTCGCTCCGCCGCCATGACCACATACGGTGACGCCGGATCTCACGTTTTCTACCGGAAATTGACGCGCGACTACCCGCGCATCGTCCG
>JBBRGF010000143.1:0-8839 GCA_038240975.1 Gemmatimonadales bacterium | reverse complement strand
GGGCGGCCCCCGGTGGCAAGGGGGCCTTCACATTTCTCGGGCCTGCCGCTACCCTTGTATGACCGTCGCGGGGTGGAGCAGTCTGGTAGCTCGTCGGGCTCATAACCCGAAGGTCGCGGGTTCGAATCCCGCCCCCGCTATGTCTGTCGCTACCACCAGAAAGCCCTCCCTCGGGAGGGCTTTCTGCTTCTCGAACGCATCTGCCACCCCTCCGAGACGTGGCCGAGATTTCGAGCCTGGATGCGAGAAACAGCGCCGACTAGCTGGTCAACCGGCAGCGGCTCGTCCTGCACTAGCTGAACCTGCTCGCGCACCGCCGGGACTGAGTACGGTGGGTGGAGTGAGGTTGACGGGGATGAGCGAGACGAGAGCGGCCCGGCCGTGGCGCTTGGCGCCGGCCATCGTCGTCATCGCTCTGGCGGCGTCGGTTGTGCTGGGTCCGCCTGCCGCCGGAGCGGCGGTGCCGAATGACCGCTATGGATTCGTGAATGGCTGCTATTCGCTGCAGGACGGCGGGGGTCAGCCGATTGCCGCGAGCTCTGGGCCATTCCGGATGCAGGCGACGGATCTCGGGACCTACCTCTTCTACGGCGTCACCCAGGATTTTCTCGCCGATCCGGGCAACGGGATTCCGACCCCCGTCGCGGCGCCCAGTCCGGCGGCGGAGTGGAACGTCACCGGTAGCGCTGCCGCTGGCTACTCGCTGACCAACGTTGACACGAACAACATGCTGTCGGTGACCTTCGCCTCCGCGAACGGCTGCGCCGAGTACCCCGAGGCCTCGACCGGGGCAACCGGCACCCCCGCTCCGGCGGCCGACCCGATGGGGCGGACCTCCGGATGGGCGGACGTGCACATGCACTGGATGGGCTTCGAGCTATTTGGCGGCGATTGGCACTGTGGACGGCCGTGGCACCCATACGGTGTCGCTTACGCGCTGCCCGATTGCGCGCAGTACGACGGAGGCACCAACGGCCAGGCCCGCGCGTTCATGGACGGGCGCAACCCCGGCGCTCCCTATGACACCGTTGGCTGGCCCACGTTCAACTACTGGCCCGGGCACGACCGGCTCGCCGAGGAGGGCTCGTATTACAAGGGCGTGGAGCGTGCCTGGCTGTCGGGTGAGCGCCTGCTGGTCGCCGACTTCGTCGACAACGAGGCGCTCTGCCAGATCATGACCACCGCGCACAACCCGTGCCACGATATGGACAGCGTCCGGCTCCAAAACCGCGATCTCGAAGACTTCGAGGACTACGTCGACGCGCAGAGCGGCGGGCCCGGCAAGGGCTGGCTCCGGATCGTGACGAATCCCTACCAGGCGCGCCGGGTCATGAACGAGGGAAAGCTCGCGGTGGTCAAGGGCGTCGAGCTCTCGCGCATCCTGGACTGCGGCGAGCTCAACGGCGCTCCCGAGTGCAACCAGGCGCAGGTCGACGCCGGCCTTAGCGAGCTGTGGGGGATGGGCGTGCGCTCGTTCTTCCCTGTGCATAAGTTCGACAACGGTTTTGGCGGCACCAAGATGGACTCCGGCGAGCTTGGCCTGCTCGTCAACGCCGGCAACGCGGCGAAGACCGGCCACTTCTGGAATGTCGGCCCGTGCGAGGCCAACGACGGGCAAGACGAAACACAGGTCACGACCCCGCCGACGGCGCTCGTTGCGCCGCTCATCTACGGACCGACTGGCCTGCTGCCGGCGACGACCCCTCTGCCTATCTACGGTTCTCCACCGCATTGCAACCAGCGCGGTCTGAGCGATATCGGCGCCTACCTGATCAACAAGATGATCGACCAGCACTTCATCATCGAGACCGATCACATGAGCGAGAAGACCGCCGACGGGGCGCTCGACATTGTGGAAGGCCGCCACTACCCGGGCGTCATCCACAGCCACGGGGGCTGGTCCGGCGGTAGGTCGATCCAGAGGATCAAGGCAGTCGGCGGCCTCTCGATCGGCCCCGGCATCATCGGCAGCGACATCAACGGCCTCGCCGATCAGCCCGGCCCAGACTCGGCCCACCCGATCCAGTACCCGTTTACCTCGCGCGACGGCCAGGTGACCTTCGATCGCGAGCGCTGGGGTCAGCGTACCTTCGACCTGAACACGGACGGCGTCGCCCAGTACGGCCTCTACGCCGACCGGATCGAGCGGCAGCGTGTGCTCAGTAGCGATGCCGAGATGGACACCGTGTTCAGCGGCGCCGAGAACTATCTGGCGATGTGGGAGCGCGCCTGGCAGCACACGCCCTCCGCCCCGACGGCTCGCCCGGCTCGGTGCGGCGGGCAGCAGGCAACTCTGGTCGGGACGCCAGGTGACGACAAACTCCGCGGGACCGCCGGCAGGGACGTCATCGCCGGACTGAGGGGTGCCGATCGGATCCTCGGATTGGACGGCAGAGACCTCCTCTGCGGAAATCGCGGCCGAGACGCCCTGGTCGGGGGGGCGGGGCGCGACAGGCTACGCGGCGGGAGTGGCCGCGACGTCTTGCGCGGCGGCATCGGCCGGGATCGCTGCGTGGGCGGCCAGGGAACGGACAGGGTAAAGGGATGCGAAGTGGGCAAGCTCTAGCCCGCTTGGTACCTAGGGGTGCTGCTCCTGCTTTGCAAGTCCACATGAACTCCATCAAGTCTTTGAGGTTTTCGAGCTCCAGGTCCTCTACGACAAAGCCGAGCGGCGGATCGAGATCTCGGCCACGGTGTTCGGAACCGGGTGGCATGTTTTCGCAATGACCGAGGACACCAGCGATTCTCGGCCGCTGAACACGACCCTCTGATCGGAGCGAAGATGAATATGGTCAGAGTGCCGTCACCTGTCCGGCGTCCACCCGCTCCGGCGTACCGGTGTCGTGCGTCGGCGCGACGACGGTCGGCGCCTCACGGCAAATCTCCTGTAGGCGGTCGATACTCGCTCGCGCGCGATCCGGGTTGACGCCGATCCCGTCGATCGTGCGGCTGATCAGAGCGGCCTCGCTGTAGACCGCGTCTCCGGCGATCAGTACCCGCGGACCCGCGCTTGGCGTGACGAGCACGGACTGGTGGCCGGCCGTGTGCCCGGGTGTCGCGAGCAGCCGGACGCTGCCGTCGCCGTAGAGGTCGTGGTCGCCGTCGACGGTCTGTGGATCGAGGATGCCCGGCCGCATATAGCCTCGGAGGCGCGCGCCCGGGGCGGTAGCCGCTTGCCATTCGTGCGCGTTCAGCACCGCGCGGACGCCCGGCAGCGGCCCCGCGCCAACGTGGTCGCCGTGCAAGTGCGTGAAGACGTGGCGGTGGACCGTGCCCGGATCCAGTCCAGCCTGGTGCAGGCGAGCTTCCAGGCGATCGGCCTCGGTGACGTCGAAGCGCGCGGCGACTTTCAGGTAGATGTCCCAGCGCGGCGATACAAAGTCGGGATCCTGCCCCGCGTCGACGACGACGAGCCCGTCCGGATGCTCGATGGCGAAGCTCCACACCGAGAGCCAACCGGTCCACTGCCGGTCGATCAGCGTCGCCGGGAGGCGCAATCTGTCGCGCGGGTGGGGGTCGACCTGGCGCCGGTGGACCTTGACGCGGCCCGTATCGAGGACGTGCACCTTGACCATGCGCGGGAGCTTCTCAGACGGCGGCTCGCCCCGCGCGGCCGTCGGGCCACATCTCGCTCACGCGCGCGCGCAGCCGAGTGATCCTCGTGTCGGCCGGGAGATAGATCTCCTCCAGATTGCTGACGTTGCGCTGGAGCTGCCGCCGGCGGCGTGCGGCGATCGCCCCGGAGGCGGGCGCCACGGCCGAAAAGAGCCGGAGCGGGATACTCCATATATGACCAATCCACTGATGGGGATCCAGCCGGGCTCGCAGGGCTCGACCACACTCAGCGACGGCAGCGAGGCGCAGATGCCGCTGCTGACATACCGCGCGAGCACGTTCGCCGCTTTCTTCACGATCAGCGCGGCCAAGGCGCGCGCGCTTCTGCCCGGTGACGAGCTGCGGCCGGTGCGGATCACGCCGCGTCGTGCCCTCATCGCCGTGCAGGCGATGGACTACACCGACAAAAACACCGAGCCCTACCGCGAGTTCGCGTTCTCGATCCCTGTGCACCGCTCGCGGCGCGCCGACATCGCGGGACTCTCGCTCGCACGCTGGCAGCAGCTGCCCGGCAGCGGCTCCTACATCACGCACCTCGCCGTCGACACCGAGCAGGCGCGGCTGATCGGTTTGGAGATCCTCGGCTTCCCCAAGTTCATCGCCGAGATCGAGCTCTCGGAGACGGCGACCGAGCGGATCGCGGAGGCGACGCTCGAGGGCGATTCGATCTTCATGTTCGCCGTCGCCAAGGCCAGCAAGCACAAGGATCAGCGCCGCGACTTTTCGATGTACTCGCTGAGCACGCTCGAGAACAAGGTCTTCCACATCCCCTACCAGTCTGAGGCCACTATTGGGACGACGCTAGGCTCACGCGCCGCGCGGCTTCATCTGGGCTCGCACCCCGTCGCCGACGAGCTGCGCGATCTGGACTTCTCGCCCGCGCCGCTGCTGGCGCTCGACATCCCGCAGTACACGCTCATCTCCAACCGGCCCGACGCCAAGCTTGAAGTCGGCGACTGGCGCGATCCGCGCGGCGTCTACCGCGGCCTGCGCACGGGCGCCTCGAGACCGGCCGTGGCCGAGGCTTAGCCCGCGAGCGGCCCGGCCATCCAGGAGTACCACCCTCTATCCATCAATGGCCTGGCGCTGCCCCCGCTGCGGGTTGCGGCCTAAAGCGGGTGCGAGCCGCTACTTCGACAGCCCGGCGGCTTCGAGGGCTTGAGCCCGGTCGCGATAGAACCGGGTGGAGATCGGCTTTCCGCCCCGGAACTTCCAGAGCCACGCGACGCGCCAGTCGACTCCCGGCCCGTCTTCCCGGCTCTGGCCCTGGCAGTGGAGCATCGCTACCACCGAGTCACCCGCGACGTGGGTCTCCTCGACATCCCAGTGGTAGCTCTTCCAGGCATCTCTCACTCCGTCAAAAAACCGACGAATGCCCTCATGGCCTTCGTAGCTGTCCGGATTGAAGACGCGCTCGGACATGTCAATCAAGAAGTCGTCGTCGCAAAGCTCGATCAAACCCTCGGCGTCAGCTCGATTCAGGTACTCATAGGCGAGGCGAGCAGTCGCGGCGTTCGTTGCGTGTTTCTCCGACATCGCCCGCGCAGTATTGCGCTCAGCCCCGGGCCGCGACTGCCAGGGAGCGAGCCCACGAGTACTCCGACAGCGGCTTCGAGGGCTTCGCCGTGACTCGGATAGTTCCGCCACCGATATCGTGCCCGCCATGAGCGTCAGCGAGGGCGGGTGCGCATGCGGCGAAGTTCGCTACCGGCTGACCGCCGATCCACTCATCGTCCACTGTTGTCACTGCCTGAACTGCCAGCGCCAGACCGGAAGCGCGTTCGTGATCAACGTGCTAATCGAGACGGACCGCGTGGAGCTGCTGGCTGGCGACCCGGAGCGCGTGGACGTGCCCCGCGACGAAGGCGTGCAGCCGATCTACCGCTGCCCAACGTGCCAGGTTGCGCTTTTCAGTGAGTACGACCGACCCTGGCTGCGGTTTGTGCGCGCCGGGACGCTTGACGATCCGAGCACCGTCACGCCTGATGTGCATATCTACACCCGCTCGAAGCTGGAATGGGTCACGCTGCCCGAGTCGATGCCCGCGTTCGAGGCCGTCTATGACCCGCAGACCGTATGGCCGCGAGAGAGCCTCGAGCGCGCGGCCGCGCACCGCGGCTCGTAGCGTTCGCTGCCGCCGGTTTGGGTTCGACGCGTTCCTGCAGAAAACGCGCCGGACTCTCACGTATTCGGTCCTTTTTCCTCAGGGCTCGCGCTCCCGCCCCTGATGGTGGGGATCTCCGGCGGTTAGGCGCTGCCTACTCCGACAGCCCGGCGGCTTCGAGGGCTTCGTGAACGGTGCGAAAGCTCTCCAGGTGAATGCACCTGCCGTTGCGCCATCGCGTGGCCTGAGCCAACGGAACTTCGAGCGGCACCCCGCTCTCTCCACCCCGGAAGTGACTCGTGCCGCTCGCGACGACCCAATCCCCGCCGTCCACGACCTGCTGTAGGTCGATTTGGACCGTCTCGAATGCCTCGTATTGATCCGTCCACCAAGAACGAACCCCGTCGTGACCCTTGACCCGACCCTCGACGCCCGCCAGTCCCGCAATCCATTCCACTGCTGGATCTAGCACGGCAATGACACCCTCGAGGTCGCGATGGTTGAGGGCGTTGATGCCCTGCCGGTAAAGGTCCACGTTCTCTTCCGACATCGCCCGCGCAGTATCGCGCCCTGGAGAGAGTCAGCGCTTCCAGGAGCGGTGGCACGCTGATTGGGGGGAGTTCCGCTTCGAGCCTGAAGAGCTGATCGATCTCGGCGAACGCGTGGTGCTGGTCGGGCGCGTGAAGGGCAGCGGCCTCAGCAGCGGTATTGCCGTCGATAACGACTGGGCCGACCTCCTCACAACCTCCTCTGGCCGAGTGATCCGCGAGCAGGTTTTCTTTGATCGAGCCGAAGCCCTCGAAGCCGTCGGGCTGCCAGATTCAGGTGCCTAGCGTGACCGGTTCGACGATCCTCGGGCGGTGGTAGCGAGAAACGGATCGGGCCCCCGCTATGTCTGTCGCTAAGACCAGTTGACCCTCCTTCGGGAGGGTCTTCTGCTTTTCGAAGGCGTCGGCGACGGCCTCAGAGACTGTGGCCGAAATCTCGATCCGCCGCTCGGCCTTGTCGTAGAGAATCTCGAGCTCGAAGGCCTGGAAGACCTGCCGCTGGCGCTGAGAATCGGGAATCCCAAGTCGGTCGTGGTGGATGGGGTGAAGGAGCCGCTGGAGATCCTCAAGAGCGTCGGTGATCAAGGCAACTCGGCTAAAAGCCTGGGCTAGCCGCAGCGACTCCACCATCAGCGGCGCCCAATGCCCGAGGACGAGTCGCGCCTCTCGGTACATGAGACTGACACCCCCGAACGCCTCTTCAACCCAATCAGGTTCCTGCATCAGATGATCGAGAAGGAGCATCCGGGGTAGCGACGGCGCGTCATGCCTGGCAACGATCAGCTGTACAGCATCGCGGCACTTGCTCCGACTAACCGTCGTAGCTCACACCCGTGAGCTCCTCGGAGACCTCCCAAAGGCGGCGGGCGCTCGCCTCGTCGCGGGCCGCGGCACCCGATCCGACAGGCTGAGGGTGCCCTCGTTGCTCGCCCATCCCGTCGGGCCCGATGTAGGTACCGCCCGCGAGGTCCGGGTAAGTGGCCGCATAAAGGGTCGACAGCGCGCCCATCTCGGCACTCTGGGCAATCACCTTGTTCGTGACCGCCATGACCAGCCGGTCGAACGTGGGCGCCGACGCCGACTGGAGGTTCGTGGCCGCGTAGCCGGGGTGCGCGGCGAGGCTCTTGATGGTCGAATTCGCCGCGGAGAGGCGCCGCTCGAGCTCGAACGTGAACAGCAGGTTCGCAAGCTTCGCCTGTCCGTACGCGCGCCAGCGGCTGTATCTGCGCTCGGACTGGAGGTCATCGAAGTTGATGCGGCCGAATCGGTGCGCGCCGCTGCTGACCGTCACGACCCGGGCGTCCTCCCTGCCCTCCATCTCCGCCAGGAGCAGGCCCGTCAGCGCGAAGTGACCGAAGTGATTCGTGCCGATCTGCAACTCGAACCCGTCCTTGGTCTCGCTCCGCGGCGGCGCCATCACGCCGGCGTTGTTGACCAGTAGGTCGAGCCCGTCGTGCGCGGCCCGAAAGCGATCGGCGAACGAGCGCACGGAGTCGAGGCTGCCGAGATCGAGCTTCTCGAGCGAGACTCTGGCCGCAGGCACGCTCGACTCGATCTCACTCACCGCCGAGGCACCCTTCTCGGTGTTTCGTGCCGCCACCACGACCTCCGCACCGCCGCGCGCGAGCTCGCGAGCGGTGATCAGACCCAGCCCGCTGTTCGCCCCGGTCACGACGGCGAGCCGGCCGTTGAGGGAGGGCATGTCGGTCGCCGTCCACTTGCTCATGCCGCTCATACCATGGCCAGCGCAGCTGTGGATTTCCGTCGATCCGGGCACCAGGAGGCGGCTGGCGCTGCACTATGCTCCGCCTGCACTCGCCTTCCACGCCCACGCGCCGCCAGAGGAAGATCCACCATGCCCGTCTACCAGTGCGTTGTTCCCGTCGGCACCCTGACGCCGGCGCAACGGAGCGGCGTCGCCGAGGCGCTCACCAGCATCCATTGCGAGGTCACCGGAGCGCCACCTGAGTTCGTCAGCGTCATCTTCAACGAGCTCGCTGCCGGCACCGCGTTCATGGCCGGCAAGCCCGCGAAGACCGCGATCGTGGCCGGCAACATCCGCGCCGGACGGCCGCCGGAAGTGAGGCTGCAGCTCCTCAAGCGCATCTCCGATGCCTGGATGGAGATCACCGGGTGGGGAAAGGAAGAGCTGGTGGTCAGCATCGCCGACGTGCCGGCGTCCTGGGTTATGGAGAAGGGCATGGTGATGCCCGAGCCCGGCGAGGAGGAGGCATGGCTGGGGCGTCTACAGGCAGAACAGGAAACCAACTAGCGCCACCCCTGGACCGTACGGGCTCAAACCCCTCTCGCGGTCGTCGATCCGGTCAGCGTGCATGCCAGAGATGAACACGACAGGCGGGCCACTTGCGCCAATTGGACGCAAGCCCATGGAGAAAGGATTCGGGTCTCGGGGCGGCCAGGTCGATGAACGGGGCGCTGTCAAGGCCCGACCTCGACCCCGTCCCAGAACGCGACGTGGCCGCGGATCTTGCGGATCCACGGCAGGGGATGGCGGTAGGTCCAGGCGGCGTGGCGGCTGGTTTGGCCGCCTGCGTCGATCGTGTAGTAGCTC
>JBBRGF010000142.1:0-8955 GCA_038240975.1 Gemmatimonadales bacterium | reverse complement strand
ACGTTCACATCCCGAGCGGAGACTGCGCGCGCGAGGATATCGAGGCAGAGTGCCGGCGGTACGAGGAGGAGATCGCGGAGGCGGGCGGCATCGATCTCCAGATCCTCGGCATCGGGCGCACCGGGCACATCGGGTTCAACGAGCCGGGGTCGGGTCTCGACAGCCGCACCCGGCTGGTCACGCTCGACCTCGTGACGCGGAAGGATACCTCCGCCGACTTTTTCGGCGAGGAGAACGTTCCGCGCGAGGCGATCACGATGGGCGTCGCCACCATTCTCGACGCGCGGGAGATTCTGATCCTGGCCACCGGCGAGCACAAGGCGGCCATCGTGCGCCGCGCCGTCGAAGGCGAGATCGACCACGAGATCGCCGCGACGTTTCTCCAGTCCCACGCCGAGACCACCGCCTATCTCGACCGGGCGGCGTCGGCGGCGCTCACGCGGGTGGCCACTCCGTGGCTGATCGGGCCCGTCGAGTGGACGCCGGGCCTCGCCGTTCGCGCGGTGACCTGGCTCTCGCATCAGACCGGCAAGGCCATACTCAAGCTCACGCAGAAGGATTACGCCGAGAATCACCTCTCCTCACTGGTGGCGCGCTCCGGCTCGCCCGGAGACCTCAACGGCGAAGTGTTCAACACACTCGGCGCGAAGATCCGGGGCCGCTCGAAGCTGCCGCACGACCAAAAAATCATCTGCTTTTCGCCGCACCCCGACGACGACGTGATCTCGATGGGTGGGATCCTCTACAAGCTCGCTCAGAACGGCAACGACATCACGGTCGCCTACATGACCAGTGGCAACCTGGCCGTGTTCGACCATGACGTCCGGCGGCACGTCGACTTCCTCCGGCGCCTGGCGCGCGAGCGCCGCATCGCCGGCGAGGCGGTTGCCGGGCTGGGAAGCCGGCTCGACGAGTTTCTCGCGGGGAAGCAGCCCGGCGACGTGGACATCGAGGAAGTGCAGGACATCAAGCGCATGATTCGTGAGTCGGAGGCGGTGGCGGGTGTCAGGACGTTGGGACTCGCCGATCGCGCCGCCCGTTTTCTCGATCTGCCGTTCTACCAGACGGGAAAGGTCAAGAAGGACGCGGTCGGGCCCGCCGACGTGGCGATCGTGTTGGCGATGCTTCGGGAGATCGAGCCCGCGATCGTCTTCGTCGCCGGAGACCTCTCCGATCCCCACGGGACGCACCGGATGTGCAAGGAGGCGATCGATCGCGCACTTGCCCTCCACGCGACGAATGGCCGGGAGCGGCCCGAGGTGTGGCTCTATCGCGGGGCGTGGCAGGAATGGCCGGTCACCGAAGCCACGTGGCTGGTGCCGCTGGCGCAGGAGGAGCTGCGGATCAAGATCCAGGCGATCTTCAAGCACCAGTCACAGAAGGACACGGCGCCGTTTCCGGGTCCTGACGAGCGCGAGTTCTGGCAGCGGGTCGAAGCGCGAAACAAGGGCA
Organism: Gemmatimonadales bacterium; assembly: GCA_038240975.1. Taxonomy (GTDB): domain Bacteria; phylum Gemmatimonadota; class Gemmatimonadetes; order Gemmatimonadales; family GWC2-71-9; genus CAVVWJ01. The sequence continues at coordinate 7,503 of JBBRGF010000142.1, read as the reverse complement.
CCGCCGCTGAGCTTGACCGCCTGGGGCTGGCCGAATACTTCGCGATGGAGGCCTACGTGGTCGAATAGGCGGCAGGGCTCTCGCCTTACCGCGCTACCGCCGTTCCGCCATCAGTTTCGCCATCTCCTCCGCGGCGCCCGGTCCCGTTTCCTTTCCTTCCTCGTGCTTGACGAAGATGTACGCCTCGTCCCACTGCTGCTCGGCGATCCGTCGGGCCCACTCCGCAAGCTGGTCGGGGAGGTAATCGGTGCGACGCATCCGGACGTAGCCCCACGCCGCCGTGGGCACCAGGGGCGAGGTCGGCCCTTCTTCCTCATCGGCATCCACGGCCACGAGCGCCACGTCGTGCGCCCGCAATGCCTCGTACACGTCTTCGGCGAACCATGAGGAGTGGCGGAACTCCATCGCCGCACGCCACCGGTGCGGCAGCCGCCCGAGGAAGTCCTGCAGCCGACCGACGTCCTTCTTCAGGCTTGGCGGCAACTGGAACAGCGTCGGTCCGCGCCGATCGCCGAGAACGGTCGCGATCTTGAGGAAGTAATCGAGTGAATCGTCTGCGGCCGTGAGCCGATTGATGTGGGTGATACGGCGGGAGGCTTTGAGCACGAACCGGAAGGTCGGGGGGGCCTGATCGGCCCACCCCATCACGACACGCTCGTTCGGCATGCGGTAGAACGAGTTGTTGACCTCGACCGCCGAGAACCGAGCCGTATAGAAGCTGAGCATCTCGTCGGCCGGGAGATCGGGCGGGTAAAAGGTGCCTTTCCACTCCTTGTACGACCAGCCGCTCGTGCCTACGTAGGCTTGCATCGGCTACGAGGCCTTCCTCGCTCTCTTCTTGGCTGGCTTTCCTTCGGAGGAAGATGACTTGGCGGATTTCTTTTCCGCGCCGGCAGCGCCCTTCTTGGAGAGACTCGCCTTGAGCGCCTCCATCAGGTCGAGGATCTTCGTTTCGGGCTCGGCGGGGGCCTCCGCCGTGATCTCCTGCCCCTCCACCTTCTGCTGAATGGCCTCGAGCACCCGCTCCCGTACCGTGTCGTGGTACTTCTCGGGGTGGAATTCGTCGGTGGCAGTTTGCTCGATGAGCTGTCGCGCCAGCGCCAGCTCCGCCTCTTTGACCGGCACGTCCTGGATCGGAACGTCGGCCGCACCGCGAAGCTCGGCCTGATAATGGAGCTGCTCCATCACGAGCACGCCGTCCATGGGGCGCACGAGCACCAGATATTGCTTGCCGCGCGCCGAATACTGTCCCAGCGCGGCGCGACCGGTGTCTTCCAGGGCCTTGGTCAGCAGGCGGTAGGCGCGCTCGCCGCCTTTGTCGGGGCCCAGAAAGTACGCTTTCTCGAGGTAGAGGCGGTCGACCTCGGAGAGCGGAACGAACTCGTTCACGTCGATGGTGTTGGTGGCTTTCTCGTCGAGCGCCTTCAATTCCTCGGGCGAGAAGATGACGAATTGTCCCTTGGCGAACTCGTAGCCCTTCGCCATCTGATCTCGCTCGACGACTTCACCGTCCTTGGGGCAGATATACTGCTGCTTGAGGCGGGTGCCGTCCTTCTTGTGCACCAGGTTGAAGCTCACGCTGGCGGCGGACTCACTGGTGGAATACAGACTCACGGGCACCGAGACGAGTCCGAAAGAGATCGTGGCCGAGCTCATTGATCGGGCAGGCATAGGGTTTGACTATAACGCGCCGCAACGAAAGGGCGCAAGGCGATCCCCGGCCGTTGCGCTTTCGCGGATTCCCTTCACTTTCACCTCTCATGGCCACCAAGAAACCCGACCCACTCGCCGCGTATCGCGCCAAGCGTAAGCTGGCGCGCACTCCGGAACCCGCCGGCGGCGTCGGGAAGAAGCCGAACGTGGCGGCGGGGGGCCTCTTCGTCGTGCATAAGCATGCCGCGAGGCGCCTCCACTTCGACCTCCGGCTGGAGATGGACGGCGTGCTCAGCTCGTGGGCGGTACCGAAGGGGCCGTCGTACGACATGGTAGACAAACGGCTCGCCGTGCATGTCGAGGACCATCCCTTGGAATACGGCGACTTCGAGGGACTCATTCCCGAGGGCAACTACGGGGCCGGCGCGGTGATCGTCTGGGACCGCGGCCAATGGATCCCCACCGGCGACTACACCGAGGGAATGGCCAAGGGGAAGCTCCTCTTCGAGCTGCGCGGCCGGAAGCTCCACGGGATGTGGACCCTGGTGAAGATCAAGAAGAGCGAGCGGGACTGGCTGCTCATCAAGGAGCGGGACGCATACGCCACCTCGGACGGCGCGGAGCCGCCCCAGGAGTCGGTGCTCTCGGGTCTCACCGTCGAGGAGCTGCAGGCCGGCCGGAATTCCGCCGACTCTGTGCGGGCGGAGCTCGCTCGGCTCGGCGCGCCGCGAAAGGCTATCCGTGCCGAGTCCGTCAAGCATCAGCTCGCCGAGACACGCGACGATCCGTTCTCCGCGGACGGGTGGCTCTTCGAGTTGAAGCTCGACGGCTACCGGCTGCTCGCGGTGCGCGACGGCGCCGACGCTCGGCTGATCTCCCGGAACGGGAACGATCTGTCGGCCCAGTTTCCCGAGGTGATCCGATCTCTCGCGGCCATGCCGTTCGACCGGCTGCTCATCGATGGCGAGGTTGTCGCAATCGATGCGAACGGCCGGCCCAGCTTTCAGCGGCTCCAGCAGCGAGGCCGCCTGCAACGGGCGCTCGACATTCGCCGGGCGACGGTGGACAACCCGGTCACCTTCTACGCGTTCGACCTGCTGGGGTTCGAGGATTACGATCTGCGTCCGCTGCCGCTCGAGCAGCGGAAACCACTGCTCGAGCGGCTCCTTCCGCCGGCGGGAGCCATCCGGTATCTGGAACACTTCGACGGCGATGGGCTGGCGCTCTACGAACAGGTCCGGGGCCTGGGTCTCGAGGGCATCATCGCCAAGAGGGCCGATGCGCCCTACCGGGCAGGTCGCGGCCCCGCATGGCTCAAGATCCGCACCCGCCGTACCGACGATTTCGTCATCGTGGGGCTCACGAAGCCCAAGGGGTCCCGCGGAGGGTTCGGCGCGCTCTACCTGGCGCAGTTCGTCGGCGGCGACCTGGTGTTCTCGGGCCGCGCCGGCACCGGATTCAGCGACAAGCAGCTCGCGGACCTGCGCTCGCGGCTCGAGAATGTGAAACGGGACGGCCCGGCCTGCATCGGCCCGATTCCCAATGAGAAGGGCGTCATCTGGGTCGAGCCGCGACTCGTGTGTGAAGTGGAATTTACCGAGCGCACCGACGACGGCCTGCTGCGGCAGCCGGTCTTCCTGCGTGAGCGCAGCGACAAGCGGCCGGAGGAGTGCGTTCGCCAGGATGACGCGTCCGCCGAGGACGCCGGCGGGGGCGAACCGCCCGATCCGGGCCCGCCCGTGCCCGAGCCGATCGTTCAGCGGTTCTCGAACCTCGACAAGGTCTTCTGGCCCGAGGAGGGATACACCAAGGGCGACCTGATCGAGTACCATCGTTCGATCGCCCCGTGGATTCTGCCGTATCTCAACGACCGGCCGGTGGTGCTGACCCGCTACCCCGACGGGATCGGCGGGAAGTCGTTCTTCCAGAAGGACGCTCCTCCGTTCATCCCCGATTGGGTCAGGACCGAGCGAAAGTGGAGTGAGCAGGCCCAGCGCGAAATTGATTACTTCGTTTCCGACGACGAAGCGACATTGCTCTACCTGATCAATCTCGGCACCATCCCGCTGCATATGTGGGGCAGCCGAGTATCGAGCATCGACCGCCCCGATTGGTGTGTCCTCGACCTCGATCCGAAGGAGGCGGCGTTCACCGATGTGCTGCGGGTGGCAAAGGCCACGTACGCGCTCTGCCAGAGCCTCGGCCTTCCCAGCTTCATCAAAACCAGCGGCTCGTCGGGGCTCCATGTTCTCGTTCCGCTCGGCCGCCAGTGCGCCTACGACGAGGCGCGCACGCTCGGCGAGCTGCTCGCGAGGGTCGTGGTCGCCGAGCTGCCCGACATCGCAACGATCACGCGGCAGGTATCGCGGCGCGGATCCAAGGTCTACGTCGACTTCCTGCAGAACGGCGCCGGGCGCCTTCTCGCGGCGCCCTTCTGCGTCCGCCCGTTGCCCGGCGCTCCAGTTTCCACGCCGCTCAAGTGGAGCGAAGTGAACGCATCGCTCGACGTCCGCCGATTCACCATCCGGACGGTGCCGCAACGAATTCGGAAGCTCAAGGCCGATCCGCTGGCCGATGTTCTTCGGCTCACTCCCGACCTCGACCGGGCGCTCGACTTGCTGCAGACACGGCTCTGATGCCCGACCTCCTGGTACGCCCCGCTGATGCGTGGCTGCTCTACGTGCTCGCGCATGGAGCGGGGGCCGGGATGAGGCACCGGTTCCTCGAGGCCATCGCCGCCTCGCTCGCCGAGCGTCGGGTGGCCACCTTCCGATACCAGTTTCCCTACATGGATGCCGGCGGAAGGCGGCCCGATCCTCCCGGCGTGCTGGAGGCGTCCGTGCGTTCCGCGGTCGAGCGCGCCGCTGCCGCCGCGCCCGATCTGCCGCTCGTGGCTGGAGGCAAGTCGCTCGGCGGCAGGATGACGTCCGGTGCCGCGGCCTCGTTTCCACTCGAGGGAGTGCGGGGCCTTGTCTTCCTCGGCTTTCCCCTCCACCCACCTGGAAAGCCGGCGACGCGGCGCGCCGACCACCTCGATCGCGTGGACCTGCCAATGCTCTTTTTACAAGGGACGCGCGATGAGTTCGCGGGACTCGACCTCCTCGTTCCCGTAACCGAGCGGCTCGCTCCCCGCGCGACCCTGCACCTGATCGAAGGTGGAGACCATTCGTTCGCCGTGCTCAAGCGGTCGGGGCGCATACAGCACGAGGTGATTGACGAGCTGGCCAGCAGCATCGTCGCGTGGGCCAGGCCCCTCCTGCTCGGCAGCGCCGCGTGAGCTTCGATCCGACCGGCCAGCAGCAAAAGGCGATCGAGGCGCCGCTCGGTCCTGTGCTGGTGGTGGCCGGCCCCGGCGCCGGGAAAACCTACTGCCTCATCGAGCGGGTCAACCATCTCATCAAGTGCATGGGATTTCCTCCGAACCGGATCTGTGCCGTCACATTCACCAATAAGGCAGCGGAGGAGATCGCCACACGGCTCAACGCCACGCTCGGATCGGCCGGAGGAGAACTGAAACGGGGGACCATCCACGCGCTCTGTCTTTCGATCCTCAGGGAGTTTCCGGTCGAGGCCGGGCTGCGTCCCGGCTTCGGCGTGGCCGATGAGGATTACCAGCGTCGCCTGCTCAGCCGCCTCCGGATTCCCTTGAAGCGCCACACACAGGTGCTGGGTTCGTTCGCTCGTCAGCTTCTCCAGGGGAAAGGGCTCACCGGGGGCGATCTCGAGCTCTACGCGGAATACTCCGCGATTCTCGGCCAGCGTAATGTCGTGGACTTCGACGGCCTGGTCAGCCTCGCGGAAAAGCTGCTTCGCGCCGATGAGAGCGTCGCGCGGGTGGTGCGAGGCCGCTGGGATTGCGTGCTCGTCGACGAATTTCAGGATCTCAACCTCGCCCAGTATGGGATTCTCCAGAGCCTGGTTGCCGACCACCACAACCTCTTCGGAGTCGGAGACGAGGAACAGTCGATCTTTTCCTGGACTGGGGCCGATCCAGGCATCCTGAACCGGTTCTCCGAAGATTTTGGAATCGAGCGCCCCATCGTGCTGGATCACAACCGCCGGTGCTCGGTTCAGATCTTCGACGCTGCCCGGCGCCTCATTGCCAACAATCCCTCCCGATTCTCAAAGAGCATCGAGGCCAGTCGGACATCGCCATTCGAGGTCGAGGCCCGGACCTTCCCTGACGAGCACGCCGAAGCCGAGTGGCTGATCCGCGACCTACTGGAAGGCCAGTCCGGCGGCGGCCCCGGTTGGGGGGAGTGCGCCGTGCTCTACCGCCGCCACAGCGACGGTCAATTTCTCGAAGGCAGATTGCTTCGCGAAAATGTGCCGTGCCTGCTGGCCCGCGGGCAGGCTCTCATGGACGACGAGGTCATCGCCTTCGTCATCTCCTCGCTCAAGGTGGCGCGCTGCCCCGACGATCCCGAGGCGCTCGATGTGCTGGCCGAGAGAGCCCTCAGCCAACCCCTGCTGCAGCAGGTGCGCGCCGGCATCAGGCCGGGCGACGATCTCGTCGCCGGGCTTCGCCGCTTCGCCCGGCAGCGGCACAAAGGCGACGCCGACGCTAAGCAGGCATGGCGCTTCGTCTTCCAGGTGGAAAACTTGCGCGCCATGGAACGCTCCCACGCGTCGGTCGAGAGCATGGTGGGCGAGCTTCTCTCCCAGCGCGTCGGTCCAGCGCGGAATCCGCTCGCGGAGCGCTATCAGGAACTGACCGATCCATTTGCCTGCCCAGGCGCGCGGGACCTCGCGGAGCGGCTTCGGAGTGTGGCTGCCACCGGTAGTCGTGTGTGGGTCGAGGCACACCGGGGTGTCGAGATCGCGGTGCTCGGAATGATGAGGTCAGGCGGCGTGCCATCGGCAGCCCGTCTTCGGCCCGACGACTCCCGGGGCCCAACCGACCTGGTTCTTCGCGCGGACGACGCTCGCAACGTCCGGTGGCCCATCCTGGTGTTCAAGGCACTGCAGCTCCTCCATCCGCCGGCCGCGCGCGGCGAGCTCCAGGACTATGTCACCTTCGATTTGGAGACCACTGGTCTTGACGTGGCGGTCTGCGAGATCGTCGAGATCGCCGCGGTGCGGGTCCGCCAAGGGCAGGTAGTCGACCGATTCAGCTCGCTCGTCGGCTGCACCGGCCCGATCACCGCGGGTGCGCGCGACGCCCACGGGTATTCCGAGGCCGATCTTCGCGACGCCCCGCCGTTCAGCCAGGTCTGGCCGCAGTTTCGCCGGTTCGTGGGAAGCGACGTTCTGGTCGCCCATAACGGACAGTACTACGACGTGCCGGTGCTTCGGCGTGCCGCCGAGCCGCTTGGCGGCGTGGATGATATCGTCTTTTACGATACGCTTCCGCTCAGCCGGTCTCTCATCGAGGAGAGCTCAAAGCTACCCGACTTGGCGCGCCGCTTCGGCGTGGAGGTGGGCAGGTCGCACCATGCCCTCGATGACGCACTCATGCTTGCCTCGATGCTACCCCATTTGAGGACGCTCGAGGCGATCCGCGCCCGCAAGGCCGCGCAGGTTCATCTGCTCGATTTCCTGGGCTTGGGACTCGCCCTCGATCCTGCGCCGAAACCCACGGCCGAAGAGCGCATGCTCGCGGATCTCTGTCGCCCGTACACGCTTGGCCGATTCAGCGACTGCCTCGATTTCTACGCCGCCGAGGTCGGGCCCGGTCTTCCGAATACGCCAAGTGTGGAGGAGATCATCGAGCGGTTGGGCGGCCGTGCCCTGATGGCCCGCATTCGGGTCGAGGGGGGGCCCGCGGAGCGCGACCCCCCCCCGGCCCCCCGCCCGGGGCAACATATTGGGGGGGGTGGGGGGGGGGACCGGGGCCCGCCGGGAGGCCAA
>JBBRGF010000141.1:0-8964 GCA_038240975.1 Gemmatimonadales bacterium | reverse complement strand
GTGGGGCCTTCGAGAACCGTCGGAGTCAGCTCCACGAGAGCAGACCTGCCGGGGGAGTGCGGGCTGCCCTGATGGCCGGGGCCAGGGCGCCGGCCACGGCGGCACCGACCAGCAACAGAGCGAACCGCGCCACCGTGGGAGTATCCCACGAGGGCAGACCGACCAGCACGCTGCCGAGGGCGCTCCAAGCCGCGGGACCGAACCAGACGCCGACGCCGGTGCCGGCAAGGCCGACGGCCGCGGCTCGCACGAGCACGAAGCCGAACAGCTGACTCCGTCGCGCTCCGACCGCGCGTCGAAGGCCGAGCTCGGCGAGCAACGAGTGCACCCAGAGGCGCATCAACGCGAAGATGCCTGCACAGGCCAGCGCGAGCATGGCCCAACCTTCGAATCCGAGCCACCGGACAAACCAGCGTACCGGACGGGCCTCTGCGGCGAGCACCCGTTCCTCTCTCAGTCGAATCGGCGGCCTTCCCGCAAGCGTCAGCGCCCGCCGGGCCCAGGCAACGGAGGTGGCGTCGACGGCCCCGCCGCCACGCGTGCGCAACAGCAGGTCGACATCGGCGGCCGGATGCTGCAGCACGCTGGCATAGACGGTGAACTTCGGTTGGAGGCTCCCGCCGAGCCCGAGTGCGGGAGGGTCGTCGACGATTCCCACCACCGTGTGCCACGTGCCCCGGTCGTCGCCCAGCAGAATCTTCCGTCCGATGGCCTCGCCCTTCTGAAAGTGGCGCAGCGCGAGGCCCCGGTTGACCACCGCGACCGGCTCCGAGCCCCAGCGGTCCTGTGGGGCGATGCCCCGGCCGGCGACCAGTCGCACACCGAGGGCGTGAAAGGAGTCGGCGCTCATGAATTGATGCGTCGCCGAGACGAGGTGCCACGGCAGAAAGATTCCGCCCTCGCTGCATTGCCCGCAGTCGGTGGTGACGACGCCGATCGTCCCCAGACCCACGAGCCCGCCCATGGCCGTGAGGCTCACAGTCTCGAACTTTCCTCCTGCGCTCAGCTTGTCGAGCAGCGCGCCGTAGCGCATTGCCCGGGCGGCCGGCGGCGCGGAGTCGCCCACCAGCCGGAACACGTCGCCGCCGGCATGAGGCATGTGCTCAGGCCGCAGCCCGAGGCCCGCCTGGTGGGCCAGCAGAGCCCCGCCGGTGAGCACCACCAGGCTCAAGCCGAGCTGGAAGGCGGGCACCGCCAGCTCGAGCGGCTTGCCCGGAGCATCGGTGATGCGGCGCTCGCGGGCAAAGAGGAGTGGCACCAGCGCGCCGATGACGACGAACGCGCCGGCCACCCACACGGCCCCGGCGAAGGGCGCGTGCGTTCCCGGAGCCAATGACCCCGGCCAGCTCATCACCGCGCGCCGCGCCACGAGAAGGCCCGCGGGGGCACCCAGCGCGACGGCCGCGGAGGCAAGAACCACGGTCTCTACCAAGGCACTCCCGGCGAGGAGGCGCCGTGAAGCGCCGACGGCACGCCGCACCATGATCTCGGGAGCGCGGTCGGAGGCGCGGGCCCCGAAGAGGCTGAGGAGCGTGAGCGCCGCAACCGCCCCGACTGCGATGGCCGCGCCGACCAGCATGTCGAACAGTCCGCCGATCGCTGCCTGCTGAGTCACGGCCGCCGTACGGACGCCGCCTCCCCAGCCCTGTGAGAGGACGGTCGCGCCCACAGACGAGAACGCGAGCCGCGTGTTCAACGAGGGCTCGGAGCGCATGAGGAACGCGACCGGAGCCGCCGCCGCCAGCGCTCCCGCGGCGGCGCACACGAGCAGGACGGATGTGCCGCGGTAGGTGCGCATCGCCCAGGATGCGGGCAGCCAGAGTCGGCGGAAGTGGCGTGCAGGCGTCATGGTCTTACCGGACGCAGCGTGAGATCCTGAAAATCGAAGCTGAAGTCCACGGCCGGCGATGCAGGAGCCATCTTTGCCTGATCAATGCTTCCATCGGGATTCAGGGCAAAAGTCACGTACGCGTCGGCGCGCAGCTCGCGGTCGCGCCACCGTACGAGGAACGAGTCGTGCTGCCAGTGCCGCAGATCGCCGACGAGCGACGGGGAGTGGCTGAAGCGCATGACCAGCACGCCCTTCTCGAGGGCCAGCGAGACGTCGCCGTACCAATCGTCCCGGTAGGTGCCTGCGTACTTCTCCAGAGGGAGAGAGGGTCCGGAAGTCGAATCCCGGCGCGCTGCCGCCTGTCGTTCCAGGGCGGCGAGCTCGGCTCGCTCCTCCGTCTCCAGTTTCTTGAAGGCGCCGACGTAGTCCACAGGCTTGGCGCCCAGATAGTGGTCGAGCACCCGGTAAGCGATCGCGTTGAACGCCGCACCCGACTCCTGATTCGTGAGCACCACGACACCCACCCTCAAATCGGGAATCATGGCGACCTTGGAGACGAAGCCGGGCAAACCGCCGGTGTGTTCGAGCACCTTGTGGCCACGGTAGTCGCGCACACCCAGGCCGAGGGCATATCCGCCGAAGTTGGGCCGGAGGTGGGGCAGCCCGGGAGGTGCGGGATTGATCGGAACCGGCGTTACGTCACGCCATAGCTGCGCGGTGCTTGCCGCCGAGAACAGGCGAGTCCCGTCGGCAACGCGTCCGGAGTCGAGCTGGACCATCACCCACCGGGCCATGTCTTCGGCGCCGGACATGATCCCGCCGGCCGGATTGGTGTTGTCACTCAGGAACGGCGCAACCGGACGCACCGTGTCGTTCACCTTGGCATGGGTGGAGGCGACGTTGGCGTCGGGGCCGGCGCCGGCGCCGGAGTGCAGCACATCGCTGTTGCCCATGCCGACCTTGGCCAGAATCTTCGCCCGCACGAAGCTCTCCCAGCTCTGGCCGGTCACGGCCTCGATCACCTCGCCCGCGACGAGGTAGAGCACGTTGTCGTAGGCGTAGGCGCTCCGAAACGAGGCGGCCGGCTTGATGTAACGGATCCTGCGGGCAATCTCCTCCCGGTTGTAGGTCGTCGGCGGCCACCAGAGCAGGTCGCCGGCGCCGAGCCCGAGGCCGCTGCGGTGCACCAGGAGGTCGCGCACGGTCAGCTCGTGCGTGACGTAAGGGTCGTACATGGCGAACCAGGGAAGGTACCGCGTCACCGGCGCATCCCATTCGCACTTTCCTTCCTCGACGAGCAGGGCGATGGCCGTGGCGGTAAACAGTTTGGTGTTCGAGGCGATGCCGAAGCGCGTACGCGCGTCTACCGGCGCCGGCTCGCCGAGCCGCCGTACTCCATAGCCCTTGGCGAGCACGACCTTGCCGTCCTTCACGATGGCAACCGCGGCGCCGGGCACCGCGAATGCCTTCAGCACCTGCGCTACGTAGGCATCGAACTTGGGAGGAGGAGCCGCTTGCTGCGAGGAAAGAGGCGCGGCAGCCGCGTTGGCGATGAGCGCCAGACACGACAGCCGGACGCGTCGCATCACGACCGACCCAGCAGAACGACTCCGGCGCTCACCAGGCCGATGGCCAGCCAGCCGCGCACGGTGGATTTTTCGCCAAGGAACATGATGGCGAAGATCGCGACCAGCGCCACGCTCAGCTTGTCTACCGCGGCCACTCTCGACGCCTCACCGGCCTTGAGCGCGCGGAAATAGAAGACCCAGCTCGCCCCGGTCGCCAGAGCGGAGAGGACGAGGAAGAGCACCGATTTGCCGGGAAGGGTGGAGGGGCTGCGCCACTTGCCGGTGGCGAGCACGAAGGCGGCCAGCACCGCGACGATCACCACGGTGCGAAGGAGCGTGGCGTAGTCGGAGTCCACCTTGTCGAGGCCGATCTTCGCGAAGATTGCGGTGAGCGCCGCGAACCCGGCCGACAGAAGAGCGAGCGGGAACCACCCAAGCTCGGAAGCCATGGCACCTCAACGATGTCAGTAGTTGTACGTCTCGATGCCCGCGATGCGTCCGTCGCCCGAAAAGTATACGGTGACGAGCAGACTCGCGTCCGGCCCGGTACCGCGAACGTAGCACGTACGAGAAACCCTGGTCATTAGATACATGGGCCCGCCCGGAGGGGCCGTCTCGCAGGCGACCACCTCCCACGATCCGATGTCCGTGATGGCGTCCTGCAGCTCGTGCCTCCATGCGCGTCTGGCGAACCGGATAAAGGCCGGAGTGGCGATCGAGGCATTGGCGCCCTTGCTCGCGATAGACCGAAGCTCGCCCGGAATGAGGGCGCCCGCCGAGTCGGCCGTGGCGGCCGCCGGCAGCATGTGGGGAGCCGCGAGCCGGGGTTCGATCATTCCGGCGATGGCTTCCGAGATCGGTCCAGGGTGCGAGCCGCCGAGATTGGCGAGCGCTACGACCGTCAGATTGAATTCCGGATAACGCTGAATGCTCGTCTGGAACCCTTGCCACGAACCCGTGTGGCCAATCCTGGCGTGGCCCCGCTGCGGGAGTAGAAACCACCCGGCACCATAGGGGTAGATGCCCCCGCCCTGGAGTGGCGCCGGCGTCCACGCCAGGTCGAGCACCGCCTTGCTCGGCAGCTCGTGGTGGTTGAGCGCCACCGCCCATTTCACATAATCCTGAAGCGAGAGATAGAGCGATCCGTCGGCCGTGGTATTGAGCGACGGCGATACCCACGCCTGGTTCTTCACCTCTCCGCTGTCCAGGCGATAGCCGGCCGCGCGGTTGGGAACGATATCGGCCTCGCTGATCAGACGTGCCGAGGGCATGCCGAGCGGTCGGAAGAGCCAGTCTGCGAGGAGATCGGCGTAGAACGTTCCCGTGATACGATGGATGAGGACGCCGAGCAGGAGATAGCCGGTATTGCTGTAGCTCCACCCCGCTCCGGGCGGAAATCCGAGCGGCAGCGTCGCCGCGATGCGGACCAGATCGTCCTCGGTGTATTCACGATGAAGGTCGACGGCGGCTTCGGTGTAGTCGGGGATCCCGGAGGTGTGATTGAGCAGATGACGAACCGTCACACCTCGCCACCGGCTGCGTCCCTCGGGCAGAAACTCGACGATCGGATCGTCGAGGCGAACCTTGCCCTTCTCGACGAGCATGAGCACGAGGGCGGCGGTGAACTGCTTCCCGACCGATCCCGACTGATACATGGTCTTGTCGCTCGCGGCCACGCCGAGCTCGAGGTTGGCGTAGCCGTATCCTCGGGCCACGAGAACGCTGTCTCCGCGCAGCACGGCGACCGACATACCGGGAATGTGCTGCCGAGCCATCTCGGCGCGAACGAACCGGTCGATCGAGTCGCCGGGGAAGGCAGGATCGACCTGCCCCCTGCGGAGCGCGGGCGTCGCGAATACCCCGAGCGCGAGCAACAGACCGGCCTGCGTCATCAGTATGGGAAGGCTCGCATGAAACGATCGAGGGCCTCGACGCTGGAGGCGGCCGCGGAGAAGAAATACCCTCCCCTGCTCCACGCCATGAGCCGATCGGTGTGGAAGTAGCTCGGGTCCTCCTTCACCACGTACTCCGCGCGCTTGAGGTCGGCCTTCCGGTCCCTGGCTTCGTCACGACTCTGCCGCACACCCGCCTGGGCGTCTTCGGGCTTTCCGGGAACCCGAAACCCCACCGCAACCGAGTCTACCCCCGACCCGTATCTCACCACGAGGATCTCGTTGACCGGCACAGGCGTGCGGACAAATGGCGCGCGGCGGAACGAGCCGATGGCTTGCGGCAGGAGCGTATCGAGAATGGTGCCCCGCGGCTGAGGCCTTCGATCGATGCCGTAGGGAGCAGCCTGTGCCGACAGGTGGAGCGACATACCTGCGACGACGAGGACGGCGAGCATCAGAGTTCTCACACCTGCCCTCCGGCACGGGCGGCCTTCGTCCACGGCTCGGTTGCGCTCATCAGACGGGCGCAGGCCGTGGGCGGAGCGGCCGGGCCATCACCCTGTCGGTCTGCCGGTCGGTGCCGAGCACGAACACCTTGCTGCCGACATCGTGAAACCCGCATTTCAGGTAGAAGGCCTTGGCTCGCTCGTTGCGCTCCCAGACCGCGAGCCAGAGCACGGCCGCGCCCCGGCGCGCCGCCTCGTCGTCGACCGCGCGCATCAACGTGCGGGCCAGCCCGCTGCCCTGCCAACGGCGGTCGACGTAGAAGCGCAGCAGCTCGATCGGAGGGTGACCGTCGACCGGTTCGGGCGCCGGCCCCGCACGCATCTGCGCATATCCGGCTAACCGGCGGTCCGCCTCCGCCAGGATGGTGGTCATCGCGGGGTCATCCAGCTCGGCACTCTGCTGGGGAACGCCGTAGGTGCGGCCCAGGTAGATCGCCATGTCGGCGGGAGCGTTGTGGGCTGCGAACGTTTCGGAAAAGAGCCGCGCCCCGAACTCCGCCAATCGTGCTGCGTCGGCGGACACGGCCGGACGCACGGTGACTCGTCCGAGGTTGGTGTCGGTGCTCATCGTACTCGTAGACTGAACGAAACCGGTGCTCGGCGCAAGCGGCGCCGCCCCGGATGTGGAAAGGTCACCGCTGGAATAGCGCGTGAGCGGGTGGCCGCTCGAGCCGCCGCTCCAACAGGTCCTCACGCACCGTGAAGCCGTGACGCTCGTAGAGCGATCGGCTTCGGGGAGTCGGCCAGAGAAACACCGCATCGGCGCCGCGCGACCGGCACTCCGCAAGACACCGCTCCAGCAGTGCCGAGCCCACTCCCGCCCCACGGAACTCGGCCCGCACGTAGAGATTGGTCACGTACCCGTGAAGCTCGGGCTCGCCGACCGGATTGGGCATTTTCTCCAGCAGCTGCAGCCACACCGATCCCACGAGGCCACCGGATGCCTCCACGAGCCAGCAGCGCCACGCGCTGCCCGAGAGTCTGTCGGCCATCCAGCTCCGGCAGCGCTCGACGAACGGCTGCTCCGGCTCGATCGAGGCGTCCAGCCCGGCGCGAAACTCGAAGCGCAGGCGCGCGAGCGCCGGCGCGTCCGCCGGCCGGGCCTGCCGGATCACCGGGGCCATTCTCTGCCCGGTCAATCGGCTTCCTCTTCCGCTTCTTCGCCGTGCTCGACGATGTCACCCTTCTTGAAGAGGATGCCCTCCGCGACTTTCCGCCAGGCCGGCTTCCGCCGCAGAAGAAACTCCAGGTCCATTCCAAAGTGCTTGAACTCCTCCTGCTGGGCATTACGCATGATGGCCCGCGCCTCGGGATCCTTCTCCACGGCCAGGCGCTGTTCGTACCACCCGATCGCTTCGGCTTCTTCGATGAGCGACGTGATCATCCGGGCAAACGTCCGAATGTTAGGCGGCAGCTCGTCGGGGGGTTCATGATATTGGTCGGCAGGCATGCGTCTCCCGTCACGTGGGATGGAGGAGCGATCGAAGTCAGACAGGGCGCTCCGTCGGCGGTGCGGCACCGGGCCCGGGAAGCGGCGGCCACTCGCCGCCGGCACGCTCCGCTTCCAGGAGGTGCTCAAGGGACGCGTAGCGGTAGATGACCGGCGCCGCGTTGGCCATGAGGCCGCCCGTGTCGGCGGTGGGCCCGTAGGTCGAATAGAGCGGCTGACGGAGAAGTCGCAGGTACACGGTGAGCTGGCCTCGATGGTGAGCGGAGTGCGCAATCCGCCGCACGAGCACCCACGCCCGCGAGCGCGGCACATCGAAAAATGTGGTCTCCTGGCCGAACCACTCGTCGGGACACGCACGCAAACGGCCGAGGCGCCGCTTGGACGCCTCGGCGTAATGCTCGATGAAGGCCTGCCGGCTCTCCCGAGCGGGAAGCGCCGGCCACCCGACGTCGATGCCGAGCATGCGGGTCATCCACGCCTCTTCGGACACACACTGATGCACCATGTGCTCCAGCGGGGTCCTTGCGCGCGGCTCCGGGCGGAGGGACAGGTCGGCATCGCGGAATTGCGACCAGACGCTGAGCGTCTTGAGACGCTCGGTGTCATAGGTGGCGGCGAGAAACTCGAAGGGCACGTGCGTGGCCTCAGCTCTGCGCGAGTGCGGCCACACCCGCCTGGGCGACGATGGCATCCTGGCGCGACTGCATTCCCGAAACGCCGATGGCGCCGACGACTTCACCGCCGACCATCAACGGGAGCCCGCCCTCGACCGATACGGCGCCCGGAATCGCGAGCATACGAAGCCCCGCTCCTCCCTCCGCGATCAAATCCTCAAAAGCCTTGGTGGGCCGCCGGAATCTGACGGCGGTCTCGGCCTTCGCCTGCGCGACGGCGACGCTGCCAAGCTGTGCCTGATCCATCTTGTGCAATATGACGAGGTGAGCCGTGCTGTCGACCACCGCGATCACGACCGGCCAGTCGCGACGTACCGCCTCGGCCTCGGCGGCGGCCATGACCTCTTTCGCGGCCGCGAGAGAGATCGGCGGGCCATAGGATGGAGGACGCCCCCCGGCGTGGGGAGCGGCGGGGGGCGGATTGTCGGGAAGAGCCACGGAAGGCCTCTCTCGGTTCGGGACCGTCGGAAGCTATATCGTCACGGCCGTTCGCGAGAGAGGAGGTGGGGTACTCATGCGAGCGCGGGCACTGCCGGCGTCACCGCCGCCTCGTCACGCTCGCCGGTGCGGATCCGCCGCACTTGGGCGACATCGAGCACGAACACCTTTCCATCGCCCACCTCTCCGGTTCTGGCCGCGCAGAGGATGGCGTTCACGGTGACCTCTACAAACGGCTCGGACACACCGATCTCGAGCCGCACCTTTTCCTGTAACTCCAGCTTTACGGTGGTGCCCCGATACGTCTCGACCCGATCGGTCTCTCCACCGTGTCCCAGCACCCGGGACACGGTGAGCCCTCGTACCTCGGTTCGGTACAGCGCCTCCAGCACCTCGTTCAACCGGTCGGGCCGGATGACAGCGACGATGAGCTTCATGGATCCTGGATCCCTTTCGGCGTCAGCGAGACGCGGGGTGTGGGCTGAGGGCGGCAACGGGCGAACCCGCGGCCACGACGTCGGGCATGACGAGGATCGAGCCCTCGCCGGTGGTGTACGCTTCTTCGCCGTGCTGGCTCACGTCCATGCCGACGCCCTCCGTCTTGG
>JBBRGF010000140.1:0-9032 GCA_038240975.1 Gemmatimonadales bacterium | reverse complement strand
AACGGCAGAACGAACGGCAACTTCGTGCACCAGGGCAAGCGATTTCGTCTGGGTGCCACTGCGGCGCCGACATTCTTCGGCTTCTTTCCAGGCTTCGGGCCGCTGGCAAGGATTCGCCACAGCCTCTCGCCGATCATCACGTGGAACTATCAGCCGGCGGCCAACATCCCGCTGGAGTACGCCCGCGCGGTGTCTGCGGGTGGTGAGCCCGAGACTCGGAGTGACGCGTCGCAGCTCGTCAGCGTCTCCCTTTCGCAAACCTTCGAGGGAAAGCGCAAGCCTCCCCGCGGCGACACCGCCTCCGTGAGCGATACGAAGCTCCGACTGCTCAGCATCAGCACCTCTCCCATCAGCTACGACTTCGAGCAGGCCAAGAAGCCGGGACGCACCGGCTGGGCGACACAGTCGGTGACGAATTCGGTGCTGAGCGACCTCCTGCCGGGATTCAATCTCTCGTTGACGCACGACCTGTTCAGGGGAGTCGTGGGCGCCGACTCCGCCAAGTTCGATCCGTTTCTTCAGAGCGTGAACGCCAGCTTCGCCATCTCGAGCGCCACCTTCCGGGCGATCGGCTCGGTCTTCGGACTCGGCGGCAAGGAAAACAAGCCCGGAAGCAAGAAGAATGAGGTGCCTTCCTCGTACGTCGCCGAGTCGGGAAGGCGGACGCGGCCCGGATCGTTCTACAGTACCACGCAGGCCCCGCTCGGGCGTTCGGGCCGAACCTTCACCGCCAACTTCAACTACAGCCTCTCGCGCACCCGGCCGCTCGAGGGAGTCACCACGCCCTCCATCGGCGACCTCCAGAGCCTGGGATTCAGCACCAACTTCTCGCCGACGCCGTTCTGGTCCTTATCGTGGTCATCGCAGTACAACATCACCGACGGGAAGTTCGAGTCACAGGTGGTTCGGCTCGAACGCGACCTGCACGAGTGGCGCGCCGGATTCAATTTCGTGCGCAACCCGAACGGCAACTTTGCGTTCTATTTTTCGATCTACTTGAGCGATCTGCCTGAGCTCAAGTTCGACTACGACCAGACAACCTTCGAGAACTAGTGTCATCCCGCCGGGACGAATTCTCCGAGCCGCAGTCGCGATGTTCCAACGTGGCAACGAGTTGTCGCAGCGTTTCGGGTGGCACGACCTCTGCTCCTCGGACGGTCTCCCTCTCCGGAGAAAATTCGTATGCGCGGGTGGTGGATACCGGCGGCGCTGCTCTCGGCAGCGGCCTGCTCACACGACAATGGATCGGGTAATGGACCAGGAACGCCGCTCGAGACGCCTGCGTCGCTGTCCAGCGTTTCGCTCGACGGGGCCATCGCGCTCACCTGGTCGGACAACGCGTACCTCGCGGACCCCGGCAGCTTCCAGAACTACCGCATCTACAGCACAACCTACAACATCGACGCTACCCCGCCGGCTTGCGGCAGCTCGTTCCGCTTGGAAGGGACAACAGTCGCTCCCGAGTTCCTGGCGGCCGCACTCACCAACGGCGTCCCGCGTTGCTACGCGGTCAGCGCCGTGAGTGTGGACGGCTTCGAGAGCGATCGCTCGCCACTCCGTGCCGACACGCCGCGACCCGACGCGCACAACGTCGCCATCTTCGCACGCCAGACTCAGACCGCCGGCAGCGGCTTCAGATTCTGGGACGATCAGAACGCCGACGGCGCGGTGCAGGACGCCGAGCTGGGCATCGTGGCAGACGGATCGTCGGCTGGCGTCGACTTCGCGGTCGACCGCGATGGCTCGGGCGATCTCTTTCTCACCCCGATCCGCGCCGGTACCGGTGTCGAGTACTACGACGCGGCTGCACCGGTGGCAGATCTGACCAGCATCGACTTCGCACCCGATCAGCAGTATCGCACCACGCCCATCAGGGCCGTTCCCGGCTTCGGATACGTCTTCCAGATGAGCGCCGCCGACGGCTTCCTGCGCTACGGTGCGGTTCGGGTGACCCACGTGGGGCAGACGTTCCTGATTCTCGACTGGGCCTTCCAGACCGATCCAGGCAATCCGGAGCTGGTCGTAGGGGGCAAGAAATAGTCGCGGGTCGTAGCCCACGACCCGCGATCCATTACTTTCTGCGCATGCCCGAAGCTCCCATTACCCTCGACGGCCGCTCCCTCACCGTGCCCGATGTCGTCCGAGTCGCCCGCCACCCGGGAGTCCGGATGGCGGTGGATGGCGAAGCCCGGCAGCGGCTGCTCGAGAGCCGGCAGCTCGTGGAGTCGGCGGTGGGCACCGGGCGGACGATGTACGGCATTAACACCGGATTCGGTAAGCTCGCCAACGTTCGCATCGCCCCCGACCAGCTCGACCAGCTTCAGGCCAACCTCATCCGTAGCCACGCTGCCGGCGTCGGCGCTCCGCTGTCCGCCGAGGTGGTGCGGGCGGTGATGCTCCTTCGTGCCAATGTCCTTCTACGTCCCACCAGCGGCGTCCGTCCCGCTCTCGTGGACGCGCTCGGAGCGATGCTGAATGCGGGCATCGTTCCCTGGGTGCCGGAGCAGGGAAGCGTCGGCGCCAGCGGCGACCTCGCTCCGCTGAGCCACATCGCGCTGGCGCTCATGGGTGAAGGAGAGGTGCTGAACGGAACGGCGAGCGCGCCGGCGGGGACGACGCTCACGGCGGCGGGGCTCGCGCCCTATCGCTTCGCCCCCAAGGAAGGTCTGGCGTTCATCAACGGCACTCAGGCGCAGACCGCTCTGCTCGCGTTGCTCGTACACGATGCGCGTGTCCTCTGGCGCACCGCAACCGGAGCGGCCGCGATGAGTCTGGAGGCGCTCCGGGGAACGCCGGCTTCGCTCGACCCGAGGATTCACGCGGCCCGTCCCCACCGCGGCCAGATCGAGGCAGCCGATCTGATGCGCGGGCTACTGGCCGAGAGCGAGATCAGGGAGTCGCACCGCGAGGACGACCCGAGGGTGCAGGACGCCTACAGCCTTCGCTGCGCGCCGCAGGTGCTCGGTGCGGTGAGCGACGCGATTCGCTTCGCCGAGGCGACGGTCACGGTCGAGCTCAACGCGTCGACCGACAATCCGCTCGTGTTCGACAATGGCGACGTGATCTCGGGCGGGAACTTCCATGGGCAGCCGGTAGCCCAGGCACTCGATCTGCTCGCCATGACGCTCACCACCCTTCAAGCCATCGCCGAGCGGCGGGTGGAGCGGCTGGTCAACCCTGACCTGTCTCAAGGCCTCCCGGCGTTTCTCACTCGCGATCCCGGTCTTTCCTCGGGCTTCATGATGGTCCAGATCACCGCCGCGTCGCTCGTCGCGGAGTCTAGAACGCTGGCGATGCCGGCGAGCATCGGGTCGATTCCCACCGACGCCAATCAGGAAGATTTCGTGCCGATGGGCATGGCCGCCGCGTGGAAGGCGCAACGCATATTGCTCAACGCGCAGCGGGTAGTGGGGGCCGAGCTGTTGTGCGCGGCCCAGGGGCTCGAATTTCTGAAGCCGCTGGCTCCGGGCAGGGGAGTGGGCGATCTCTACCGCCGTCTCCGAGGGCTCGCTCCGGCCGTCATGCCGCTCGATGCCGATCGTCCGCCAGCCCCCGATCTGGAGCGGCTGGCCAGGGCGGTCGCAACCGGCGAGCTCGACCCCGGCCCGACCGGATAGCCCCACGGGACGGGCTTTCACGCCTCTTCCGCCCACATCTAATGCTACCTATGTTTCGCTGAATCCAGCCCTTATCGAGTCGCCCGTTCCCCAAATCCTCCCGAGCGCATGAACCTCGAAAAGCTGAAAGACTCGGCCCGGAAGTTCGAGCAGAAGGAGGAATGGCGGAAGGCGATCGACGTCTACCTCAAGGCCATCCAGCAAATCGAGACAGGCGCCGAATCGAGCCCCGATCTCTCGCTCTACAATCGGGTCGGCGACCTGTATCTCAAAATCAACGACACACCTGCCGCCGTACGCTCGTACGAGCGCGCCGTCGACCTCTACGCCGACCAGGGCTTCTTCAACAATGCCGTCGCGCTGTGCGGCAAGATCCTTCGGGTCAATCCCGGCCGCACGCAGACCTATCTCAAGCTGGCCCAGCTTCACGCGCGCAAGAACGTGGTCATCGAAGCCAAGCGAAATCTGATCGAGTTCCTGGAGCGCATGAACGCGCTCGGCCAGCTCGACCCCGCGTTCAAGGCGGTCGAGGAGTTCGCCGACCAGTTCTCAGGGAGCCAGGAAATCAGGCTCATGCTGGTCGAGCTGCTCCGCGCCTCATCACGCGAGGATGAGGCCCAGGAGCAGCTTCGCAAGCTCGCCGGAGACATCGAGGCTCGGGGCGGCGGCCCCGTCGCCCGCCCCCTGCCGGAGCGTCCCACCGAGACGGAATCACACGATCGCCAGGAGGTCGAAGCCCCGCGCGTGAACCGGCGCGGAGACCTGATCTTTCTCGATACCGGTATCGACCCGTCAGCGGTGGCAAGCCGGCTCTCCGATCTCCAGATTTCATCCCACCCCGATCTCGTTCCGCCGCTCGAGGGGCTGCACGAACAGCTGCCGCCCGCGCCGCTGCACGGCCTCGAGCCGACCAACGAGGTTGATTTTTCGGCTGTGCCCGGGGAGGACATGCCCGCGCTGGAATTCGAGAGCACGGGAGCGGACTCGGTGAGTTTCGAGGAGATCCCCATCGAGGAGATGGACGATCTCGACGCCTCGCTTGCCGAGATAGACACCGAGCCCGGCAAGTCCATCGAGGGCCTGCCGCTGATCGAGGTCGATTCGGGAGAAGATCTCGTCGAGCTGGAGAACCGGGTGGCCGACGATCCCGAGAACCCGGGGTTCCACCGCGTGTTGGCCGAGCATCTCCTCGGGCAGGACGACTCCATGCGGGGCATCGAGGAGCTGGACCTGGCGTTGATGGGATACGAGAGAGTCCAGGACTGGGAAGGGGCCGCCGCCGTTGCCGACCGACTGGTGGCCGTGGATCCCGAGGGCATTCGGCACCATCAGAAACGGGTCGAGCTTGCCTTCCGTATGGGCCATCGCGCTCCGCTCCTCGATGCCTACGTCTCGCTCGGCGATGCGCTCGCCCGCGCCGGCGCCGTCGACAAGGCGATGGCCGTGTTCCGGCGCGTCCAGGAACACGACCCGGGCAATCCGCACGCCGCACTCGCCATCGGGGCGCTGGCCGCCGAGGCGGAGGCCTCGGAGCGCACTTCCGCGCTGCGGCCGATCGCATTCCCCGCGCGTCCGGCCGGCGCCTCAGGGCCGCCGACGCCTGAGCCGGTGTCTTCACCGGCACCGCCTCCTCCTTCGCCACCGGCCGCGGCGGTGGGTGACGATTTCATGGATCTCGGGTCGCTGGTGCTGGAGGAGAGCGGCCCTCGCGACACGAGGATGCGGATCGACCGCCGCGAACCGCAAGACGAGGACGAGCAGCGTGAGTTCCACGAAATCCTCGAGCAATTCAAGCGCGGGATCGACGAGAACCTCGACACCGATGATTACCAGGCGCACTACGACCTCGGTGTGGCCTTCAAGGAAATGGGGTTGCTCGACGAGGCCATCGCCGAATTCCAGAAGGCCCTTCGCGGGCCCGACGGACGTCTGCGCACGTCCGAAGCGCTCGGCATCGCCTTCTTCGAGAAGAATCAGTTCACCGTCTCGGAAACGGTGCTGCGCCGGGCGGTCGAGATGACGACGGAAGGAGACGACGCGAAGATCGGGCTGATCTACTGGCTGGGGCGCGCCTGCGAGGCGCAGGGCAAGGACGCTGCCGCCATCGCGAGCTACGAGAGGGCCATGGCGGTCGACATCCGGTTCATGGATCTGAGCGAGCGGGTTCAGCGCCTGTCGGCGGGGCGCCGCGAATGACCTCGCGTACCGCCCCCGTGTCCCTGACCGATCTGCAGCTTCCGCTGCGTGGGCGCCTCGAGGAGGTGCCCCGGGAGCTCCGCCGCATCGTCGAGGCCGATTTCGGGCTCATCGCCAAGGTCAACTCGCATCTCTTCCAGATGCAGGGAAAGATGTTCCGGCCGACGCTGCTGCTCCTGGCCGACGAGGCCACCGGCGCCCTCGACCCCCGCACCACGACGCTCGCGGCAGTGGTCGAGCTGATCCATCTGGCGACGCTCGTTCACGACGATTCGGTGGACCACTCCGTGCTGCGCCGGGGCATGCCGACCATCAACTCCCTCTTCAGCCACCAGATTTCGGTGATCATGGGAGACTACCTTTATTCGCGCGCCGTCATCGAGCTCGTTCGCCTCGATGACCTGGAGCCGCTGCGGGTGCTGGGCCGCGTCACCAACGAGATGACCGTCGGAGAAATGCGACAGCTCCTGGCGCACGATCCTCTCGAGTTCTCGGAGGAGGAGTACGATCTGCTCATTCAGGCCAAGACGGCGTCCCTCCTGTCGGGCACCTGCGAGGTCGGCGCGCTCCTGGCCGCGCCGTCTGAACGCGCCGCGCTTCGCCGCTTCGGGGAGGCGCTCGGGATGGCGTTCCAGATCGTCGACGACCTGCTCGACTACACCGGCGACCCGAGCGTGACGGGCAAGCCCACCGGCTCGGACCTGCGCGAGCACAAGGTGACGCTTCCGCTCATCGCCGCGCTGGCCGGAATGAGCGAGGGCGACCGGCGCCAGGTGAACCGCCTGATGGACACGGCCGAGCCGGCGGACGCCCAGATCGGCGAGGTCATCGAAACGGTCAGGGAGGCGGGAGGCCTGGACTACGCCCGTCAGCGGGCCGTCCGCCTCGCCGAGCAGGCCGATGGCGAGCTCGACGCCCTCGCGCCTTCGGCTGCGCGCGACGCCCTGAGAGCGAGCATCACCTACGTCGTGGACCGCAGGCGCTGATGGCATCCGGACCACACCGGCCCGGATTCTACCTGGGCGTGCTCATTACCGGGTTTCTGGCGGGAGGCTTCCTGACCGCCTTTCTTCGGCGGTGGCTGCCGGAAAGCGCGGCCAAGGAGTTCTTCACCACCACGGCGACGTCGGTGTTCGGCCCTGTCTCGATGGACCTTCTGGTGGTAAACTTCACCCTCGGGCCCGTCGGGGTTCACATATCGCTGTTGAGTCTGATCGGGGTCCTTCTGGCGTATATCATAGCACGCGCTCTCTTCTAGGAGGCCCCGTGTTCGGAAATCTCGGCTTTGGCGAAATTCTCCTCATCCTGGTAGTGGTACTGCTGCTCTTCGGCGCCAAGCGGCTGCCCGAGGTGGGCTCATCGATCGGGAAGGGCATTCGGGAATTCAAGCGGAGCATCTCCGATACCCAGGACGCGATCATGGGCTCCGATGAGCAGCAGCGCAACGTGCCGCCTCGGCCGGCAGATGCTCCGCCGCAGACCACCCCGACCTCCGGAGAGCCCAAGCGGCTGTCGCAGTAAGGCGCCAATCAGGACGTGGGCGCCTGCTGCCCCTGGGTCGACTGCAGCACCTTTTTTCTGTTGTCCACCACCTTCGCTCCATCCCGAAGCGCGCCAAGATAGCTCCGGACCCGATCCTGGCGGGCGAGCTGGATCATCTTCGGGCGGAACTCGTCGAGCTGCTTGACGAATGCCGCGGAGTCGGCCTTGACGTGCTCGACGACCTTGATGATGTAGATGCCCTTGCTGGTGTCGAGGATGGGGCTGACCTGGCCCGAGTCGAGGCCGAAGGCGGTGCCCACCACGAGCGGGTCGTCGAGCGGCGGATTTACCCTGCTGAACGGGCCGAATTCCTTATGCGGCAGCTTCATGGCGTCGGCGGCCGCGGCGAGCGTGCTTCCGGATTTGACGCGCTTCAGATAGTCCTCCGCCGCCTTGCGGCCGAGACCGGCCTTTTTGTCGGAGCGGGCGGCGGCAATGACCGATGACCGGATCTCGGAGAGCGGGGGCACTCCCGCCGGCTTCAGGCTGTCGAGGCGAAAGATGTAAAACGCCGTCGGCGCCTCGATGACCGGGCTCGTGGCGCCGACCTTGGCCTGGAATGCCCAGACCGCCGCATCCGAGATCAAAGACCTGCCGAGCTGCACCTTGCTGCCTTCGGACACCGGCCCGGTGTGCCCGATCGAAAGCTTGAGTGCCCTGGAAACGGTGTCGAGCGCGGCGCGGTCGGCACGGTCGGCGCCGAGCCGCTCGAGACTGTCGGCCTGAGCGTCGAGCCGGTCGCGGTGGCTTCCGAACACCTCGATCGGGAAAAGAATGTGCCGCCCCTTGGCCTTCTGGCCCTTGCGGCTCGTCATCTCGATGATGTGGTAGCCGAACTGCGACAGCACGGGCTTTGACAGGGTGTGAAGCGGCAGGGAGAACGCGGCCGAGTCGAATGCGGCATCCATGGACCCGCGCGTCCACTCGCCCAGATCGCCGCCGTGCGCCGCGCTGGCGCTGTCGGCGGACTCGCGCCGCGCCACGTCGGCAAAGGGAGCGCCGCCGGCAATCTCGGCGCGGGACGAATCGGCGCGGGCGCGTGCGGCCGCGGTGTCGCTCGCGTCGGTGAGGCGCGGAAGGCTCACGAAGCTCATGAAAGCCGTACTGGGCCGCTTGAAGTCGTCGCGGTGGGTCCGGTAGTAGGCCTCGACTTCGGCGTCGGGCACCTTGACGGACGAATCCGGGATGACGTTGGCCGGCACAATGGCGGTGAGCTCGATCTTCACCTTTTCGTTGTCGTCCCGATACTGCTGCCAGAGCGCGGCGTCGGACAGATACACATCGGCGGTTACGACGCTCAGCAGCTTGGAACGCCGAAGCTGATCGCGGTACTGCGCCTCGAGCGAGGGCAGGTACTGTTGCGCTACGCTCGACGTGAGCCACCGCTGGTACTTGCCCAGATCGAACTGGCTGTCGGTCTGGAACTCCGGGATCTTCTGAAACTCCGCAGGAGGGGAGGAGCGCATCGCCTGCACGATTTCATCGGACGATACGGTGATGCCGCGGCGGCGGTATTCGGCCTCGAGGACACTGCTCTGGATGAACTGGTCCCAGACCTCGTCACGAATCTGCTGGTAGTCCTCGAGGCCGAGAGCCCCGGGAGACTGCCGCTGCCGGGCGTCGATGCTCTGCTGAACCACCGACTGGTACGTGCGGGCGTCGATGCTCTGACCGTTG
>JBBRGF010000139.1:0-9036 GCA_038240975.1 Gemmatimonadales bacterium | reverse complement strand
TGCCGGATCCGACCGTTCCGACTCGGGCAACGACTGGAGCCCGGCTCCCTTGTATGAATCGAGCGAATCGAGTCCGAGCGTCGCGCGGGTTCTCGTGGTGGACGATGAGCCGACGGTACGGCGGATGCTTGCACGCCTCCTGTCAGAGGCCGGGTACGAAGTGGTCGAGGCCACGGATGGGGCGGGCGCGTTGGGCGCCGCGATGCAGAGCGAAGCGAAGTTCGATCTCGTGATCACCGATATCAAGATGCCGGGTATGGATGGCAGAGAGCTCGGCCGCCATCTCAACGCGGCGCTCCCCGGTCTCCCGGTGCTCTACATCTCGGGATACACGTCCGTTCCGGGTGGGGGGCTCGGCGACTCAGGGGCTGACGCGCCCTTCGTGCGGAAACCCTTCGACCCCGATGATCTTCTGCGGAAGGTCGAGGCCATGCTGCGCGATCAGGCGTCGTAGGCCGCTTCTGCCTCTCCTTCGGCGCGTCTCTCTCGCGGGCGCCTTGTGCATGGCTCTGTGTATCGCGAGCGCGATGGCGCAACAGACGCCGGCCAACGGTCTCAGCGGGCTCGACCTCGATCAACTCGCTCGCATCAAGATCACTACGGTGAGCCGCAAGCCCGAGCCCATCTCACAGGCGGCAGCGGCAGTCTTCGTAATCACTCAGGACGACATCGTGCGCTCGGGCGCCACCAGCCTGCCCGAAGCGCTTCGCCTGGCTCCTGGCCTCCAGGTGGCGCGCGTCGGCACCCGCGAGTGGGCCATCAGCTCGCGCGGATTCAACGACCAGACCACGAACAAGCTCCTGGTGCTGATCGACGGCCGAGCGGTGTATTCGCCGCTTTTCGCCGGCGTTTACTGGGACGTTCAGGACATTCCGCTCGGCGAGGTCGAGCGCATCGAGGTCATCCTGGGCCCCGGCGCGACGCTGTGGGGGGCGAACGCGGTGAACGGCGTGATCAACGTGATCAGGCGAAAGTCCGACGACACCCCGGGAGGAAGGCTGGCAGTCACCGGCGGCAGCGAAGAGCGTTTCGCGGCTGGTGGCCGGTACGGAACACGGGTCGGCGCGGCTGGAAGCGTCCGTCTCTATGGGCGCTACGTCAATCGGGACGAGTCGGCGCGCGTGGGGGCCGACGACGCCAGCGACAACTGGTCTTTCGGTCTGGGCGGCGCGCGTTTCGATCGCCTGCTTCCGAAGGCCACACGCCTGAGTCTCGAAGGCGAGCTGTATGGTGGATCGGGCGGCGAGCCGCAGGTCCTTCCCACCACGTCTCCCCCGTTCACCCGGGTCACCGATGGCGACGTCAGCGTCGGTGGCGGCCACGTGATGGCGCGATGGGCGAGGGAGATTTCCGACCGTTCGGACATCACCTTGCAGGCTTACTACGATCGGTCCACCAGAGAGCAGCCGGATTTCTTCGGGCGGCTGGTGGTGGACATTGTGGACTTCGACTTTCAGCACCGCTTCGGACTCGGCTCGCGCAATGGTGTCGTCTGGGGACTCGGCTACCGCCTGGTCCATGACAACGTCAGCGGCGCCCTGCCTGTCGCCTTCGACCCCGCGAGCCGGACGACCAACCTGGCGACCGGTTTTCTCCAGGACGACATCGAGCTCGAGCCCGAGCGATGGTTCCTCACCCTCGGCGCCAAGCTCGAGCACAACGATTTCAGTGGGTTCGAGCTGCAACCGAACGCCCGTCTCCTCTGGCGCCCGGGCAGGGTGCACACGATCTGGTCGGCCGTGTCGCGCGCGGTACGGTCTCCCTCGCGTGTGGATAGCGACATACGCGAGCTGGCCCAGATCGCCCCGGAACCGGTTCCGATCACCATTCTCGTGGATGGGAGCCGGCAGTTCCGCTCGGAAGAGCTGATCGCCTACGAGCTGGGCTACCGCAGAGAGCTCAGCCAGAATCTCTCGGCTGATGTCGCCCTCTATTACAACCACTACGATCATCTGAGGTCCGTGCAGCCTCAGCCGCCCGACCCGGCCTCACCCACCGCACTCCGATTCGTGGTCTCGAATGGCGCCGAAGGCGAAAGCTACGGTGGAACGGTCGCTGGAACCTGGCGCGTCTCATCGTCGTGGCGTCTCCGCGCCAGCTACACCTACCTCCACATGTTCGCGGCGGATCAAGGAAGGGCACGAGGGCGACGTGGCGGACGAGCGGCCGGGCCTCAATCCCTCGCATGAGGCCTCGCTCCGATCGTCGGTCGCGCTGACTCATGGCATCGACCTCGACGTCGGCCTTCGGTATGTGGACTCGCTTCCACTCGCCCGGATACCCGGCTACGTCGAAGCCGATGCCCGAGTCGGCTGGACGCCACGTCCGGACTTCACGTTTTCGCTCGTCGGCCAGGACCTCCTCCACGCCCGCCATGCCGAATTTCCACCGACGTTTTTCTCACTGGAAGCTCGGGAAATCCAGCGCCGCGGATACGCCAAGGTGGTATGGCGATTCTAGGCGGTTCCATCCTTAGAATCGCACGAAGTGCTGGTCTCGGATTCGCCGTTGCTGGAGCGCTCACCGGGGGCAGGATGGCCGCGGCCACTCGAGCCGAGGCGCAGGCGCCTGCGCGGGCCGACTCCGCCTCCCTGGAGTACGAGGTCAAGGCGGCCTACCTGCTCAACTTTACCCGGTACGTCGAGTGGCCGCCGTCCGCTTTTCCGCGGCAGGACAGTCCGCTGGTGATCTGCGTCATCGGCCCCGATCCCTTTCGCACCATATTGGAGCGTACGGTCGAAGGCAAAGCCGCTGACGGGCACCCGATCGCCATCCAGCGGGCGGCTCTCGCCTCCGACACGAGAGGCTGCCACATGGCGTTTATCGCGTCGGGCTCCCAGGATGTCCGGATTCCTCAATCCGATCAGCTCGAAGGTGCCGTTCTGACCATCGGCGAAGGCCGCGGGTTTGCCCGGCGAGGCGGCATGATCGGGCTGGTGATCATGGATGCCACGGTCCGCTTCGAGATCAACCTCGACGCGGTTCGCGGCGCCGGCCTTCAGGTCAGCTCCCGGCTGCTCGCGCTCGCGACCAGGGTGTACTCGACGGAAGCAGGGGAGTAATGGCACGCTTCCGCGACCGCCCGATCCGGGACAAGGTGGCGCTGCTCATCGGGGTGGCGTCGATAGTGGGCATGGGTTTCGCCGGGCTCACGGTGATCGTGTACGACCTCATCACCTTCAAGCCCCGGGTGGTGCGCGATCTCGACTCGCAAGCCGAGATCATCGGGCTCAACGCCATTCCCGCGCTCACCTTCAGTGACCCCAAGGCCGCCTCCGAGAATCTGGCGACCTTGCGAAGCCGCCCGGAGATCGGCTTCGCTTCGATCCGCCTTCCGTCCGGCTCCCTGTTCGCCTCGTACGCTCGCGATTCGACGCGGGCGAGGCCGGTCGCCGAGCGACGGGCGCCGGGATACGAGTTCCGGGCCGGACATCTCGTGCTGACGCGCGCCTTGTCCTCCGATGATCTCGTGCTCGGCTATCTGACGCTGGAGTACGATCTGCCCTCGGTCTGGGCACGGCTGGCACGATACGGCATCATGGCAGCCACGGTGTTGCTCGCCCTACTCACCGCCGCCGCTCTTCTGTCGAGAACACTGGTCCGGACGGTCTCCTCACCGCTGGGACGCCTCGCCGAGGCTTCGCGACAGATTGCCGCGACGCGTGATTTCAGGGTCCGGGTGGCGCAGGACTCCAACGACGAGATCGGTCAGCTCACCAAGGCCTTCAACGAGATGCTGGGGGCGCTTCAGCAAAGCGAGGAGCGGCTCCGCCTCGCGCTCGAGGCGGCGGAGATGCGAATCACCGAGGCCGCCTCCGTCGACGCGCTGATCGAGGAGGTGCACCCTGAGGACCGCGACCTCGTCCGGCGGACAATCGGCCACTCGCTCGAAGCCGGCCAGGGATTCGACGTGGAGTTCCGGACCTCGGGTGGCGACGGTGTGGAGCGGTGGGCCGCGTTGCGTGGTCATGCGTCGGGCGAGGGGAAGGCGCCCCAGCTAGTCGGCGTGCTCCAGGACGTCACCGACCGGCGCCAACTCGAGTTGCAGCTCATCCAATCGCAGAAGATGGAGGCGATCGGCAATCTTGCCGGCGGCATCGCGCACGACTTCAACAATCTGCTCACCGCCATCATCGGCTACGTCAAGTTCGTCGAGCGTGCCCTGCCCGAGGGCAGCCCCATCCGGGACGACGTAGCCGAGATCGACCGGGCCGCCCGGCGCGCAGCGCTCCTCACCTCACACCTGCTGTCTTACGCGAGGCGTCAGATGGTCATGCCGACGGCGGTACACATGAACGCGTCGGTCGGATCGATTCAGCCGATGCTGCGCCGTCTCCTCAGCGAGGACATCGAGATCGTTACCGCGCTCGATCCCCGAGTCTGGGTGACCCGGATCGACCAGGGTCAGTTCGAGCAGCTCATCGTGAACATGGCTGTCAATGCCAGAGACGCGATGCCCCATGGTGGAAAGCTGCGAATCCGAACCGGCAACACCGTCCTCGGTGGCGAGGAGACTCGGAGGAATACCGATGTTCTGCCCGGCGAGTACGCGGTGCTGACCATCTCTGACACGGGCGCGGGAATGACGCCGGAGATCGCGGCCCGCGTGTTCGAGCCCTTCTTTACCACCAAGCCGGTTGGTCAGGGCAGTGGACTCGGCCTCGCGATGTGCTACGGCATCGTCAAGCAGGCTGACGGCCACATCTCGGTGGAAAGCGAGGTGGGGCGGGGCAGCGTGTTCACCATCTTTCTCCCCAGGCTGGAAGGGTCCGAGCCGAAATCATTGCATCCAACCGAGGAGGACGTCATACCGCCGGGCACTGAGACCGTGCTCTTCGTCGAGGACGATTCCACGGTCCGCGATATGGGTATGAGAGTGTTGCGGGGAGCCGGCTACGAGGTGCTGGAGGCCGATAGCGGGGAGCGGGCGCTTGCTGTCTCTAGGGCCAGCGCGGGCTCGATTCATATGCTGGTGACCGATGTCATCATGCCCGGAATGAGCGGGCGCGAACTGGTCGAGATCCTTTGCCGCGAGCGTCCGCACCTCCATGTGCTGTACGTTTCAGGCTACACCGAAGATGTCATCGTACGGCGCGGCATTCTCGACGAGCGCACTCCCTTCCTTGCCAAGCCATTCACGCCAACCAGACTTGCCCAGACGGTCCGCCAGATCCTCGATGGAGCGGGCCGGCCCGCATAGTACCCGGCGCCGAATCGCGATCCTCGGCGTGCTGACCCCTGATCAGCGCCAGATCCGCAGGGCGACCACGAATCTGGCCCCCATCGCCTTGGCCGGCTCGAATTCCACCGATCCTCCCGCCTGTTTGAGCAGGTCGCGCGCAACCGCAAGACCCAGTCCCGCGAATGGGGAGTCGGCCTTGGTGGTGGCGAACGGCTCGAACAGACGCCCCCACATTTCCTCGGCGACCCCGGACCCGTTATCGGCGAAATCGAGCAACACGCATTGGTCGATGACCCTTGCTGTGACAACGATCCGCCCGTCCTCGCGCTCGGCGCACGACTCGACGGCGTTCATCAGAACGTTGAGCAGCGCGTGCTCGAGATGGTCTTCGACGCCGGTGACCGCGGGAAGAGACTGTGCGAGGGCTTGGGTCAGGTCGAGCGCCACCCGAGACCGGTGTGTACGATGCAGCGCGCCGAGAAATTGCAGGACGTTGCGGACGGAGATGGGACCGGGATCTGCGGGGGTGTACGGAGGTCGGAGCACTCGGTCCAGCAATTCGATGGAGCCCACCAGGTGCCGCGTGGCCTCCCGAATGGTGTTCTCGGGAGGTTCTTCGTCCGATCCGTACTCCTCGTGCATGATCTCGGTGATGAGCGTGAGGGCCTGGCTCGGATTGCGGAGATCGTGGATGAGCCATCGGCACACCTGCCCGTAAACCGCGGTGCGGTTCAGGCCCGAGAGCACCTCGGGGGGGATGGGTACGGCAGTTGGAGTGCGAATCACGGAAAGCTAAATGCGGCCCGCTCCCGGTGGTAACCCCGGTCAGCCACCCACGGCATTCCGCGCCGTACCATCCGCCCGTCGGCGGTGTTCTAGTCTTGGAGGTCCTCGTCGTCGTCCGACCGCTGCTTCGCCTTACCGATCGCCTGCTGCACCTTGCCCTTGATCTCCTGAGCCTTTCCCTTGACCTGCTCGGACACGCTCCCCGTCGCGCCCCCGACTGCTCCCCGCGCTCTGCCGCCTACTACGTTACCTGTCCCTTTGGCCCGATTCTCGAATCCATCGGTTTTCCGGTCCAGGTTGCCGGGATCGGGGTCGAGGCGTTCCTTGGCCTTTCCCATTGCCTGCTGGGCCTTGCCCTTGAGTTCCTGCCCCTTCCCCTTCACCTGCTCCCCGCTGTCGCCGGTGGCGCCGCCGAACGCCTCGCGCGCCCGACCCCCGACGACGTTACCCACGCCTTTCACGCGATCCTTGAGGCCTTCAGTGGCCAGGTCCTTCTTCTTCTCGTTCGACATGCGTCCTCCGTTGAGGGTATCCGTCAGAGAATGAATCTGACATCACTCACCGGCGGACACAGTGATGCTCCTCACCGGGTCGGCGGGTTCTCCGGCAGCGGTGTGTCTTCGGCATAGTGGCAGGCCGCGATTGTGTCGCCGACCGGTCGCAGTCGCGGCGCATCGGTGGAGCAGCGCTGGTCTTTGCGTGGGTGGAAACAACGCGGATGAAAGGGGCATCCCGGCGGCGGATTCGCCGGACTCGGCAGATCGCCGCCCAGCACGATGCGCGAGCGCCTCTGGGCAGGGTCGGGCTCCGGCACGGCCGAAAGGAGCGCGAGGGTGTACGGATGGCGCGGCCGCGAGAGCAGGGGCTCGGTGGGCCCCACCTCTACTATCCGCCCCAGGTACATGACGGCCACGCGCCGGGCGATCTGGCGCACCACAGCCAGATCGTGCGCGATGAAAAGGTAGGAGAGCCCGCGGTCTCGCTGGAGATCAGAGAGCAGGTTGAGCACCTGGGCCTGGACCGAAACGTCGAGCGCCGACACGGGCTCGTCGCACACGATGAATGACGGTTGCACGGCCAGCGCTCGCGCGATCCCGATCCGCTGCCGTTGGCCCCCCGAAAACTCGTGTGGATAGCGGCCGGTGTAGCTCGGATCGAGTCCCACCTCGGCCAACAGCGCCGATACCCGGGCGGGAATCTCCTTCTTCGCGGCCAGGCGGTGAATCTCGATCCCCTCCGCCACCGCGGCGCCGATTGTCATCCGCGGGTTGAGCGAGCTGTACGGGTCCTGGAAGATGATCTGCATCCTCCGCCTCAGCCGGCGCAGCTCCGTTCGATCGAGCGGAAACAGGTCGACGCCCTCGAACACCGCGCTCCCGCTCGTGGGCTCCTGCAGGCGGAGAATCGTTCGCCCCACCGACGACTTGCCGCACCCCGACTCGCCCACGAGCGCCAGCGTCTCTCCCCGGTCAATCTCGAACGACACCCCGTCTACCGCCCGGATCGGCGGCGCCGACGCCCCGAACAGGCCGGTGGCTTGGTAGTGCTTGACCAGATCATTCACCATCAGAAGAGGCTGCGCCGGTGCGGCGGTCATCGCCTCTCCTGGGCGAGCCAGCAGCGCATCCGGTGGTCTGCCTCGACCGCCAGCAGGGATGGCTCCGTCTCGCACTTGTCGAATGCCTTGGGGCAGCGGGGCCGGAATCGGCAGCCGGAGGGCCAGGACCTCGCGGGCGGCACGCTCCCCGGAATCGGCATGAGGCGCTGCACCGGGCCGCGAATCCGGGGCACAGAGGCGAAGAGCCCTTGCGTATAGGGATGGGACGGGTTGGCGAAGAGGCGGTTGGTCGGCGCCTCCTCGACGATCCGTCCCGCGTACATCACCGCCACACGATCGGCGCGGCCGGCCACGATGCCGAGGTCGTGCGTGATCAGCAGCACCGCCATCCCCCGGCTCGCGCGCAGCCGGTCGAGCACCTCCAGAATCTGCGCCTGGACGGTCACGTCGAGCGCGGTCGTCGGCTCGTCCGCCACGAGTATCTCGGGCTCGGCGGCAAGGGCGATGGCAATCATCACGCGCTGCCGCATGCCGCCGCTGAGCGGGTGCGGGTAGGAGTCGAGCCTCGACGTGGGGTCGGGAATCCCCACCTCCTGCAGCAGGCGCAGGGAGCGCTCGCGCGCCTCGGTGCGAGAGACCCGAAAGTGCGCCCGGATTGCCTCGCCGATCTGGTCGCCGGCGGTAAACACCGGATTGAGCGATGTCATCGGGTCCTGAAAGATCATCCCGATCCGGCGCCCACGGATCCGGCGCAACGCCTCACCCTCGAGATCGAGCACGTTGGTATCGCCCAGGCGGATGATGCTGTCCGGCTCGACGCGGCCCGGTGGTGGAACGAGACGAAGGAGGGCGAGGCTCGTCAGAGTCTTCCCGCAGCCTGACTCTCCCACGAGCGCCATCGTTTCCCCTCGAGCCAGGGAGAACGTGACGCCGTCCACCGCGTTGAAGCGGCGACCGTGCGCGTCGGGAAACGAAACGCGGAGATTCTCGACCTCCAGCACGCTCGTCATGCGCCTCGGGGGTCGACTGCGTCGCGCACGGCGTCGCCCAGCAGGTTGGTGGAAAGGACGGTCAATACGATCGCGATTCCGGGAAAGAGACCGCTCCATGGAGCGACGACGAGGGCCTGGCGGGCATCCAGTATCATCCCGCCCCAGGAGGGCGCGGGCGGCTGGATCCCCAGGCCGAGAAACGAGAGTCCCGCTTCGAGGAGGATCACGTCGCCAACACCGAGCGTCGCGGCAACCAGGAGCGGGCCGAGCGTATTCGGCAGCAGATGCCGGAAGATAACGCGGCGCCTGGAGGCGCCGAGCGCCTCCGCGGCACGCACATACACTTCCTCGCGAAGGTGCAGCACTTCGGCCCGTACGATGCGACTCGTCCCGAACCAACCGGTCACTCCGATCAACATCACGAGCGCCCACACCGGCACCCGGTCCGACATGGCCAGCGCGAGAAGGAGAATGAAGAGGCGGGGCACAGCGAGGGCTCCGTCCACCAGGCGCATGAG
>JBBRGF010000138.1:0-9125 GCA_038240975.1 Gemmatimonadales bacterium | reverse complement strand
TATTCGTCTCCGACTCGGTCGCCGGCCGCGCGCGGGGCGTGCGCCGGTACAGCACCCTGACATACGCCAGGAGTGCGACACAGACGATCGCTAGCACGCCGGCGACGATCCAGCCGTATTTGAGAGGTTGGTGAAAGCCGTGGTGCATGAGCAGTACGCCAACCAGACTCGCTGCCACCAACCATCCACTCCACCGATCGCCCGCCGCAACGGCCCACCGAGGCCTGCGCGCGCTTGTCTGGTGTCCGGCCAGAGCCAAGGTGCCAGGAACGCCGGCCCCTGCACGTGCCAGGAGCCGCGCCCGGAGGCGCGTTGATTGGTCTGGGTCGAGTGCCGTCCCAGGCTGCAGGACGGCGAGCTCGGCCACGAGATCCTCATACTGATCGAGGAGACGCCGACAGTCCGCACACTCGCGGACATGCTGTCTTACGCGTAGTCGCTCCGCGCCCTCCAGAACGTCGAGTGCGGCGGCGGCAAGCAGTTCTGAGACCTCCTGGTGATCCGCCTGAGGGATCATGGTTCATCGCGGGCGAGGCACCGGCGGAGCTTCTCCATCGCCAACCGGATGCGCGTTTTGACCGTGCCCAGCGGCAAGGAGGTCCGCTCAGCGATCTCTGTGTGGGACAATCCGTCGAAAAACGCCAGATCCAAGGCCTCCCGCTGTTCTTGGGGGAGCGACCTCATCGCCGACATCAGCGCCGCCTTGCGACCCTCCATGTGCAGCTCGGCATCGGAATCGATCAAGCCTGCGGTCGGGTCCACATCGCCCAGCTCCCTCCACCCGGATGACGCGGCGGTCCAATCGCCACGTCGGCGGCGCGCACGAAGGCGGTCGATCGCGCGGCTACGGGCGATCATCAAGAGCCAGGAGGACGGGGCCCCCCGGCCCTCCTCATATCCCTTGGCCGTTCGCCACACCTGCCAGAATGTCTCTTCGACGACATCATCAGCATCGTCCACATCACGCAGTAGTGTCATGGCCACCCAATGTACGCGATGAGCCCACTCGTCATACAGCTTGCCCAACGCTGCCTCCTCGCCCTCCGCCACCCTGCGCAGCAGAGCCCGGTCGGCATCTGCCCGGCTCCGCCGTGCGCTGGCGGCGTCGTTCGGCGTGAGGGTTTTTCCGACGGGCTTATCTGTCATCTTATACGAGAGCAGCCAGCGTAGCGGATCGGTGTGCGGCCGGGAAGGAACGCCGGCCGAGCTCTAGGCGAGACATGGGTTCAGTGGGTGAACGAAGCGCACTTCTCAAGGTGATGCCCTGTTACAGGTGAGCTTGCAAGTCAGCGCGTTGGGAGGTGTGAAAGCTTTCTTCTTCTAGGGGTGCCACTTGGTTGGCACCCACCTCGATGGACGGCTAGCGGGCCGCAGTTGCCTCGGGTCCAAACCCCTTCCTGAGTTCGTCCGCCGCCATCTGCTCGGCTTCCTTGGCCTGGTCGACGACCGCGCCCATCCCGAAGAACTCGTGCGTCACGCCCTCGTACGTCTTCTGCTCGGCCGCCACCCCGGCGTTCTTCAGTGCATCCGCCAGCATCTCGCCGTCCGAGCGAAGGGGGTCAATCTGTGCGTTGATTATTGTCGCCGGAGGCAGGCCCTCGAGGTCGGCGTGTATCAGATCGATGAGTGGGTTCTTTCCGTCCGCGGGTGAGTTCAGATACTGTTCGAAGAACCACGCCATCATCGCCTTGTTGAGCGGCTTGGCGGCGGCGTTCTCCTGATATGATGGCGTGTTGAGATCGTAGCCGGCGATGGGGTATACCAGCACCTGGTGCACCGGGGCCTGCACGCCGCTGTCTCGCGCCATGATCGAGATGGAGGCGGCAAGATTCCCGCCGGCGCTTTCACCCACCACCGCGACTCGCTTGGAATCGCCTTTGAGCGACTTGGCGTTGGCGAGTATCCACTTGTATGCCGCGAACACGTCCTGGTGCGCCGCAGGGAACTTGTGTTCAGGAGCCTGCCGGTAGTGAGTGGAAACGACGACAGCGTTCGTCAGGTTGGCGAGCGCGCGCGGCGAAGCGTCATACGTATCGAGATCGGCGATGACCCACCCGCCCCCATGGATGTAGAGCGCCACTGGAAACGGCCCCGGCCCCTTCGGGGTGTAGATGCGGATCGGGATCGCGCCACCGGGTCCCTTGATGATACGGTTCACCACGCTGCCGACCGGCTCGGGTGCCGTGCTCTTTCCCTCCTTCTTCAGTAGAGCCTTCACTGCGTCAGCGGGGCTCGGCTGCTTCCTCGCCTCGGTGGCGCTCAGCTCGGTGACGGGCTTGGGGTGTAGCGATCCGAGTGAGGTCAGCACCGCCTGCATCTGGTCGTTCGGCGTGCCGGGTGTGGTCGCCGATGGCGCTGCCGCGGCGGTGTCGCCGCTGGACGCAGCGGCCTGGTCTGGATGGTCCCCGGCCCGGGGTGAGCAGGCGGCCGTGGCGATCAGCATTGCGGAGAGGAATAGCGGGGTCACACGCATCGAGGGCTCCTCGAGGTCGAAGATAAAGCCGACCTCGGAGGGTAAGACGGTCGGAACGGCATGACTGTACACTATCAGCCTCGTCGAAGCGGTGACCGCTCTCACACGCCAGACCTCGCGACGCGGAAGTCCACAGCGAGCCGCCATCGGGTGACGGGGCATAGATCCGTTTTTGAATCGACGTCGTAGATAGGAATGCCACGTTGCGCATCCACACAAGTGCGCTCTCCAGCTGGCAAGAGCGTTCGCGTCGTCCAACCTGCCTGGCCCACATCGAACCGGACGCCCTGTGCTCACGACCACCACCAGGCCAGTATCTCGAGGAAAATCATGCTGACGCCTCACACTCGCGGCGAAGACGAGCGCGCCGTGGAGGTTGGTCTGTTCCGCTCGCCTACCGACCGTCGCAACTTCCTAAAATGGTCGGGTACCGCCGCCGCCACCGCGCTCCTGATCGCCTGTGACCAGTCCCCGACCGAACCGAGCACCGCCCCCGTCCCAAGCGAATCGCAAACACAGAAGGTCGCCGGGCAGGTCGCGATCGATCTCAAGAACGATTTCGGCATTCTGAACTTCGCCTACGCGCTGGAGCAACTCGAGGCGGCGTTCTACATCCAAGTCGTGAGACAGCTCTATTCGGGCATCACCAGTGAGGAAGAGGGCATCCTGCGAGACATCAAGAAGCACGAGGTCGTACACCGTGAGTTCTTCAAGACCGCCCTCGGCAGCGCGGCCATACCAGGCCTCGCCGTCGATTTCTCGGCCGTGAACTTCACCTCCCGCGAGAGCGTGCTGCTCGCCGCGAAGGTGTTCGAAGACACCGGCGTCGGTGCCTACAATGGTGCCGCAAAGTTCCTGCGCAATGGCGACTATTTGCTGGCAGCCGGCAAGATCGTGTCTGTCGAAGCCCGCCACGCCTCGGCGATCCGGGATGTGTTGGGGCGGTCATTCGCGCCCAACGCGTTCGACAGTGCGCTCACGTTCGAACAGGTGCTCCGGAGAGCGGGTCCCTTCATCGCCACGGATGTCACACTCACCAACAGTCCCACTGCCGGCCAGACGGCCCAGCGGAGCTCCGGCGACGAGGAGATGGACTCATGACCCGCGATCTGCATCGCATTTTCCACGGGCTGGACGAGCAGAGCCTCGACCGCCTCGCCAGCCGCCGCGAGGCCCTCCGGTCGGGCGGACGCCTCGCCGGGGCCTTTGCGCTCGGCGCCATCCCTGCGGCACTCGCCGCAACGGCCAGTGACGCCTTCGCCAGCTCGTCGCTGCCTGGTCCGGTGGTGCGAGTGCTCAACTTCGCGCTCACGCTGGAATATCTGGAGTCGTCCTTCTACAACCGGGGGATCAACTCGGGGGTCATTCCGGCTGGAAAGGATCGACGCGTTTTCGAAACCATCCAGTCTCACGAAAACGCCCACGTCGCCTTCCTCAAGAAAGCGCTCGGATCACAGGCGATCTCGAGGCCAGAGTTCGACTTTACCGCCGGGGGCGCGATACCCAACCCGTTCAAGAACTATGAGGTGTTCAAGATTGTGGCGCAGGGCTTCGAGGACACCGGCGTACGCGCCTATAAGGGCCAGGCAGGCGCGCTGAAGCCATACGACACGTATCTCACCGCCGCGTTGACGATCCATTCGGTCGAGGCCCGGCACGCGTCGGAGGTGCGCCGGCTGCGCGGAGAAGATGGCTGGATCCCATTCGAGGATCCCGCGGCCCCCGCGCCCATCAAGGCGACGTATGCCGGCGACGGCAACCTGAATCAACTGGGCGTCGATGTGGGCGGATTCCACGGCGCGAAGGCCGGCACCGAGGCCTTCGACGAGCCCCTCACGAGAGAGGACGTCCTGGCTATCGCGAGTCCATTCATCGCTTGACCGGGCGTTGACTGAGCGGTCTCCGGTCCAGATGACCGGAGCCGCTCGCACGCGTCCAATCCGCAGCTTGCCGACTGCGGCTCACGGCATGATCGCGGCCTTCAGGACTCCCTCGCCCCTCTGGCCGAAGAGCTCGTAGGCGTCGGCGATCTGATCGAGGGGAAAACGATGAGTTATAAGCGGAGTGAGATCCACGCGGCCCCACCGGACCAGCTCGAGGAGCCGCCGCATGCGCTCCTTTCCGCCCGGGCACAGCGTGGTCACGATGCGGTAGTCCCCAAGCCCCGCCGCGAAGGCATCGTGTGGTATCCCGAGCTTCCCGGAGTAGACGCCGAGACTCGAGAGTGTCCCCGCGGGTCGGAGCGAGCGCAGCGCCGCCTCGAAGGTGGCCGGGGTCCCCAGGGCTTCGATCGCGACGTCGGCGCCGCCGCCAGTGAGTCGCTGGACTTCGGCCGCCACGTCCACCGCGCGATGATCGAGCACGATGTCGGCACCCATCCGGCGCGCCATGGCGAGGCGCGTCTCGTCCCCGTCGACCCCGATTACGAGGGCCGCACCCATGAGACGCGCACCCACTGTGGCGCAGAGTCCGATGGGCCCCTGAGCGAAGACGACGACGGCGTCGCCCGGCCGAACTCCGCCCGACTCTGCCCCGCTGAACCCGGTGGAGGCGATGTCGGCCAGCAGCACCACCTGCTCATCGGTGAGCTCATCCGGAATTTTCGCCAGGTTCGCTTGCGCGTGCGGCACGAGCAGGAACTCGGCCTGCGCCCCGTTGATGGTGTTCCCGAACCGCCAGCCGCCGATCGCCTGGTGGCCGTGCCCGTGACCGCACTGCGACAGGTGCCCCGACAAACATGCGTGGCATTGCCCACATGGGGTGATCGCACCCACGAGGACGCGGTCACCGATTTCGTAGCCCGTCACGCCTGGCCCGAGCTCCTCGATCACCCCTACCGGTTCGTGACCGATCACGAGGCCAGGCCGGACCGGGTACTCGCCGCGCACGATGTGAACATCGGTGCCGCAGATCGTGGTGAGGGTCACCCGAATAACGGCATCACCAACGCCGGCATGCGGGCGCGGGACCTCTTCGATCCCGAAATCGTCGACCCCGCGGAACACGGTCGCCCGCATCGTCTCGCGTCGGGCGCGGGAGGAGCCGCCGGGGAGGGCCACCGTCCCTCCAGGGGCGGCCGTGGAGGCTGGCGTGCCCCGTGACGCTGCCGCCGCGGGCGCCGCATTCGACGTCGCGCGTCGAAGTTGTTCGGTCATCGTGTGCTCCAGGTGAAGGGGTACATGTCGCTGACAGCGACGGACCTGTGAAGCCCCTTGGCAGTCGTTAGACTCCGCCACGGGATGGGAGGCAGGCGGCCAGTCACGTCGGCGGTACCGTATCGGGAATAGTTCCGGAGATCGCACAGCGGCCCCTGACTTCGTCCGTGTGAATCCGGAACACGGTGTGGCGGAACGGTACCGGGTCATTCGACTGAAGCGTCTCCGGCAACAACGCGCGCAATAGCTCAAGACCTTGCTTGAAGCCTGGGTCATGGTGCGTCCAGGTATCTGCGTCGACGATCTCAAACCAGCCTTTCACGACGACGCTCCGCCAGTCGAACAGCCCCTCCACTTCGTCGACCTCGAATGCTACCCACTGGTGCCGTGTGATCGCGTCGAGCTTGGCGCCTTTCGAGGTGCGGCCGTACACCCACCCCTGCGAGTACACATAGTTGATGGGCTCAATGTCGACACGATCGTGGGAGGTGAATGCGATGCGGCCGACATTGTTACGTGTGAGAAGCGCATCGATCTCATTGCGATCCAGTTCTCTGAAGACGGGCGCAGCTCTGTCGGCCATAGGTATTCCTTGAATTGGTCTAGGCGAGAGCGGTCCTCAGCATGCCGGCGGCTTCGACTGTGGATCGTCCTTCTGCGGAGGATTGGAGGGATGCTCGACGCACCTCTTGATTGACAAGCATGGTCTCTGCCTTCCCTGCCTCCGCTGGTACTCGGTTGAGGGCACGGGCCACGGCTCTTGCTCGGTGGCCGGCTCCCGTTCCCCACACTTGGTAGCGGCTCGTAAGCGAGATCTTCCGCCTCGCGCGAGCTGGAGTACGGATCGAGGAGATGGTGCGACGGGTTTACTCGCACCGGGGCAGCGTGCGGCACCGGTCTGAGGTCGAGGAGTACAATGACTGTCACAACAGACCGGTCCCGGGCGGAAACAGAAGCCCCCTCACCCAAGGTGAGGCGGGGGAAGGTCTTCCGGAGTGGGCCCGGCGCGACTCGAACGCGCGACCTCTTGCTCCGGAGGCAAGCGCTCTATCCAACTGAGCTACGGACCCGTAAGGACTTAGACCCTGCCGAACAGTGATAGTGCCGGAAAATAGTGCCAACCCCGGCTTCCGGAGCCCGAATTCTAATGGCGCGCTGCCCCGACGGTACCCCTCGCTAAGTGGCTGCCGGGCGACAAGTCGCCCGTTCCGCTCCTCAAACCAGTGCTCCGGCCGGAACTCTGGAGTCTCTGCCCGGTGGCGGATTTTCCGTCGGCTGCTCGGGACGTGTTGCTTGGGCGAGAGGAGGAACGCTGATTGTGATTCGGGGCGGATAACTTGGAGTCGACCTGCCCGTGGAACATTCATGGCGGTACGCGTGGTGTGGTGCGATCCGTCAGATACGTCGTGGGGCAGAGGCTCGCGGCAGATTGATCGTGGGCATCAATGGTTTATTCGTCATGCGGGAAATTGGTATCGGATAGCCTTCGGGAGGATGCTACTCTCCTGGGATGGAGGGTCGCGGAATGCTGAGCTATCTACTTGCGGTACTGGTGGCGCCTCTGGTGCGGTCTCTTCTCAGATGGTTTCTGATTCTTATGGGCGGGGCGTTCGCAGCGACGATGCCAGCCAGGCTATGGATTTGGTGCGTCGGACTTCAGCCGACCGGAACAATACTGGTCACGCTCAATGCCCTGGG
This sequence comes from Gemmatimonadales bacterium, assembly GCA_038240975.1. GTDB lineage: Bacteria > Gemmatimonadota > Gemmatimonadetes > Gemmatimonadales > GWC2-71-9 > CAVVWJ01. Next base: position 1,799 of record JBBRGF010000138.1, on the reverse strand, counting down.
ATTCGTTCTGCTAGGGGTTTCTGTCGTGTACAGAGTCCACCGTCGTTGCAAGGGTAGGCATGCATTGAGGCATTGCCGTGCGGCTTGGCTTTAGACTTCATCGACCGCAGGGCGTAGTGCTCTCCGACGCTGGTTCCCGCTTACGGGTTGGGCATGGTACGTCCCGGTGACATGGAGCGGCCGGGGTGCATCGACTTCGGTGACGTTCAATCGGGCTGCGCAAGCTTCGTTTCACGAGAGGACGGTTCGGGGGTCGGGTTCTCCCCGCGGACCGGATTCACAGTCGAAGTGGTTCGGGGAAGTCAGGCGGTGCACTTCATTCCAGTAGGTTCGACCGGGTTGGAAGCTCCTGCACAGTCGTGCCGAGCGTCGTCCCGCCCTGATCGGCGCCTCGCGTGGCCCAAAGATCAGATATCGTATATACTATACACCAGTATACTATTCCCACCAACTCTGAGGCGAGTGAGATGGCGCATACCATTCGAGACAAGACCAAGCTCCTCAACCGTGTCCGCAGGATTCGCGGCCAACTCGACGCCATCGAGCGCGCCCTGGGCCAGGAAGCGGAGTGCAACGACGTGCTGCAGCAAATCGCCGCCTGCCGGGGAGCCATGAACGGTCTCATGGCCGAGGTACTCGAAGGCCACGTTCGCTTTCACGTCGTTGACCCCGACCACAAGCCGACCTCCGCGCAGGCCAAAGCCGCCCAGGAGCTCATCGACATCGTGCGGGCATACTTGAAGTAGCAATGGAAGGGGAGTGCTCAATGAACGTGCCTGCGCATGCCCACCAGCATGTTGTTGTAGAACGGTCTGACCTCCTCCGCATCGGGGTGGTCGCTCTGGGCGCCGCCGCCGTCTGGTTCCGATTGTGGGAGCCATTCCCCCACGTGAGTGTGATCGGTGTTCTCATCGCCTTGATAGGTGGCTGGCCGATTTTCAAAGAGGCCCTGGAGAACATCCTGGAACGCAAGATGACGATGGAACTGTCCATGACCATCGCGCTTGCCGCCGCTATCGGGATCGGGGAGTTCTTCACCGCGCTCGTCATCATGCTCTTCGTTCTCATCGCCGAGGTCCTCGAAGGCCTGACGGTCGGCCGGGGCCGGCGGGCGATCAGCAGTCTGCTCGATCTCCTCCCCGACGCCGCCAGCGTTCGTCGCAACGGCTCGGTCCGCAAGATTCCCGCAACCGAGCTTCGACTCGGCGAACTCGTCCTGGTCGAGCCCGGTGAACGCATCCCGGTCGACGGCGCCGTCGTGGGCGGTCGCTCCTTCGTGGACCAGTCTCCGATCACGGGCGAGTCGATGCCGGTGGAGAAGACGGCGGGCAGCACGGTATTTGCCGGTACCATCAATCAGGCCGGCGCGCTCGAGGTTCGGGCCGAGCGGCTCGGGCGGGACACCAGCTTCGGAAAGATCATCGAAGCCGTCGAGCATGCGGAGAGCTCTCGCGCACCGATTCAGAAGACCGCCGACCGCCTGGCGGGATATCTGGTGTATTTCGCTCTGGCCTGCGCCGTACTGACGTTCGTCATCACCCGCGATGTGCGGTCCACCATTTCGGTGGTGATCGTGGCTGGAGCCTGCGGCATTGCGGCAGGAACTCCGCTTGCCGTCCTGGGCGCGATCGGCCGAGCCGCGCGACTAGGGGCGATCGTGAAGGGAGGGCTCTACCTGGAAAGCTTGGCCACGGTGGATACGGTAGTCTTGGACAAGACGGGAACCCTCACGTTGGGGCGGCCAGAGGTAACCGAGATCGTTCCTGTGAACGGCGCCACCACCGCCAGCCTCCTCGAGG